>JAUMYO010000002.1:0-75962 GCA_030528605.1 Peptostreptococcaceae bacterium
ATCTCATAGTATCGATCCATAAAAAAATTGATCTTCCCGTTTTAACTTGAAAGATCAACTTCTTCATCAAATATCATTGTTTATCTATAGATCCGACAACAAGATCATAAGCCTGATTTTTAGATATCCCTGAGAGTTCAGCTATTTTTTTTGCGATCTCTTTTGTCCGGATGCCTTGATCTAATAACTGTTTGATCAGTAATTGTAGGTCCTGTTCTGAAGTAAGATCTTTTGGTATATCGGGTCTTTTAATGATCAGTACCAATTCTCCTTTGATCTCCTGCCTTCGTAGAGCTTCATTTACCGTAGTATGATCGTATTCTTCAAATTTTTTGCTGATCTCTCGAGCGATCACGATCGTCCGATCACCCCATATCGATAAAATATCTTCTAATAGTTTTGAAAAACGATGAGGAGCCTCATAAAGAATGACTTCCCCTACAAAATCTTTATATTTATTTAAGATCTGAATACGCTCGTTCATTTTCCGAGGTAAAAAACCTAAAAACAAAAACTCATCCTGACTTAATCCTGAGCCGACAAGAGCAGTTATCATAGCCGATGGACCGGGAAGCACGGTATAAGGGAGCTGATCTTCGATCAAACTTCGGATCAAAAGCTGTCCCGGATCTTGGATCCCGGGCATCCCGGCATCAGAAACCAATGCGATATCCATTCCATTTTTAAGATCATCCAAAATGCGCTCTTTTTTCTTAAATTCGGTGTGCTCATTCATAGAAACTAATTTTTTCTTGATATCATAATGATTCAAAAGTTTTAATGTTCTTCTGGTATCTTCGCACAAAATATAGTCTACCGACTTCAATACATTTAAAGTTCTGATCGTAATATCTTCCAAGTTCCCGATGGGTGTTGCGCAAATATAGAGCATGTTATTCTCCTATTTTTTTGTTTTGATAGATATCCATTAGCTCCACCGTATAATTCCGGTCAGAATCATATACATAAAGGGGTTTTCTATACTTTAGACCCATATTCCCATTCTTAACATATCGTATCAATACCAGATTGGGAGGTCGATCAAAGCTAGGATGGATGAATCGTATTTCCTTTGGTTCGAGTTTATTCTTCCGGGCGAACTCAAACAGCTCGACCAGACGCTCCGGTTTATGGATGATATAAAATGGCTTTTGGGGTTTTAATAAATATCCGGACATTTCAAAGATATCTTCTAATGTTATTGCAGTCTCATGCCTGGCAATATTTTTTGATCTATTGGGCGAAGATAAAGTGTCCGGCTTATAATAAGGAGGATTTGATGTCACGAAATCAAAGGAATGTTTTGGAAGGTGATCCGGTATTTTTTTGATATCTATATTCATAAATTCCAGCTCGTTTTCCAGCCCATTTAAGATCTTTGATCGATCAGACAGATCTACCATATCCGATTGTATCTCGACACCAATTATTTTCCTCACCGATGATTTAGCAAGGATGATCGTCGGAATGACACCTGTCCCGCTTCCAAGATCGATCCCGACATCGTTTTTTTTTGGAGAAACAAAATTTGCCAACAGTACGGCATCGATACCGAATTTGAACCCGTCCATCCGTTGAATGATCTTATAGTCTTTTATCCCCAATGTGTCAAGCGATTCTCCTGCTTTTATGATCAATCTTCCAACTCCCTCAACTCTTTTTCTAAAGCTCTATCGATCTTTTCATTGTTTCTTCTTGCGTATTTAAGAACCTCAACATCTTTTAATTTATACCTTTTGACGGACACTGTATCATTTTGTCCTTCGACCTGTACTTTTATTTCTTCCGTGAGAACAAAAACATCTAAAACTTTACCATTTCCATCAGGAGTTTTTACTTTACTCCCTACATTCGGCAGGATAGCAAGCGCTTCTTCGTAGTGTTTATGTTCAAAGTTTAGACAACAGAACAATCTTCCACAGATACCGGATATTTTCGTTGGGTTTAAGGAGAGGTTTTGATCTTTTGCCATTTTGATCGAAACGGACTGAAAGTCTCCAAGCCAGGTCGAACAGCACAACGGTCGTCCACAACAGCCTAAACCTCCAAGATTTTTAGCTTCATCCCGAACACCGATCTGTCGTAGCTCGATCCTGGTTCTGAAGACCGAAGCCAGATCCTTTACCAACTCTCTAAAATCGATTCGACCATCCGCTGTAAAATAGAAGATAAGTTTGTTACGATCCAAAGTATATTCCGTTCCGATCAGGATCATCTCCAATTTATTAGCAGCAACTTTTTCTTTAAATACCTCACTTGCTCTTTCTGAGAGCTTCTTATTTTCATTATATATTCGTAAGTCTTCTTCATTTGCAAGCCGCAAGACCGGTTTTAAAGGTGACACGATCTCAGACTCTTCTACACACCTATTCGGGATCGACACAGTCCCCATCTCGATCCCTCGCGCTGTTTCAACAATTACTTGTTGGTCCAGATCATAATTTTCTTTTTCCGGTGAAAAATAATAAATCTTTCCGGCCTTTTTGAAACGAATGCCAACAATATCTATTTTCATCGATCCTCCAAAATCTTATAAATCAACAAATCAGCACAAAGGTCCTTATTGCAATTAGCCTCTATGCGTTTGAAATATTCTAATACAAAACCGTCCACTTTTAGTTTTTTGCTCAAATTTTCGACACCATGGTCCGTATCCGGCGAATAGCTGTAATTTAATATATTATCCTCATCAATACGATCAAAAAACAATGATAATCGCTCTGTTTTCCGTTTATTAACAAAAATGAGATCTTCAGCTTCTGACAACCGATCATTTTGTTCTTTGGTTGGCGAGATATATAAATGATACGCTCGTGATATTACCGTATCCAAAACTCCCGCAGTATGATCACATATAGCAATGATCCTTTTTTTATTCGCCAGGTTTTCTAAGGATTTCAGCAAAATATTCTGAGAGATCGCTTCAATATCCTGAAATCCTCTAATGATATACACCTCATCTGAGTAAGATTTTTTCGAGAGTTCTGAAACAAAAGCTCTGGTATTGTCCGCTTTTAGGTTTCTGCTCTCGATCAATGAGAGCAGAATGTCTTTCTTTTGATAGAAATCTTCTACTTCCGTTAAAATTCTCTTTGAGTCCCCCTCCATGATCAAAAATTGAGCTTTTGAGCAAAGGGCGATCCGGATCTTATCTTTTGAATTCATATTTTTTTATCAATATATCTACGATTTCTTGATGGATCGCTTCGATCGATTTTAATTGGTTATTTTCATCTACACAGTCTATCTTGATCCAAGCCAGCTTCTCCAAAATATCCATAGTGTTTTTATAGGTTTTGATCAAGTACTCCTCATTGGCCTCATGGATATCTTTTTGGTTTTTCCCGGAAAACTTATTGCGTCTGTTTCTTATCAATTCTCTGGAAAATTCAAAAGGCATATTCAAAAAGATCGTTTCATTAGGTTTTGGAATACCGAAAATATTATATTCCAAATCAAAAAGCCAAGCAATAAATTCATCTCTTTTTTGGATATCATCGATCTTGGATGCTTGGTGTATCACATTTGAAGTTGTATATCGATCTGAGATGATCACTTTTCCTTCCCGAAAATCTTTTTCCCAAAACATCTTGTATGAAGCATATCGGTCACAGGCATAAAAAATCGATGCAGCTTTGGGATCCACATCATCGGGTGAATCGCCAAAACTACCGTTTAAATACATTTTTACCAATGAAGATGATTCACAATCATAATTTGGAAAAGCAACAAGTCCTGAGTCAATGTTATTTTTTTGAAAAAATTCATATAACATTTTTGACTGGGTCTCTTTTCCCGATCCATCATTTCCTTCTATACTTATCAACATAATTATCCTTATCTAAAACTTATTTCTTCAATATTCAAGAGGCTTGTTATATGAATGAGAGCAAATTTGATAAGGGAAAGGCGATTCTCTTTTACCTTCGGATCCTTAGCCATGACCATTACTCTATCAAACAAATTATTGATATTCGGTACTATTTTTTCCATAGCACATAAAACATCGAAATATTTTTTTTCTGCTAATAGCAAAGACACTTTCTCATTAACGATGGTAGCTACCTCATATAATTCATGCTCCGCCTGATCTTCAAAAGAATCAGTCTCGATCTCTTTCATCAAAAATTCTTTTACCAAGTTATTCCCTCTCAAGAATGTGGTAAGCTCTTCCGATCGATCTTCGTGAAGCCATTTTTCGATCGCTTGAGCGAGTAAAATGATCTGATACACCGGCAGATCTCTATGATGTAAAATTGAATTTACAATATCATATCGAATCCCCATGTCCAGAAGAATATTATTAAGACGAAGCATCATAAACGTAGTGACGGTCGTGATCGTTTCTTCGGATATATTATTATATTGTGAGCAGGACAGACGAACAAGATCCTCGATCCCCAGCGAAAGACGTCTTTCGATCATTGTGCTTAAAACGCCGATAGCTTGCCTTCTCAACGCATACGGATCCTGTGAACCGGTAGGCTGGATCCCGATCGAGAAAAATCCTGCTATGGTATCCATCTTATCCGCTAAAGAAATACAGATCCCTTCCGGTCCTTCTGCAATAATATCTTCGGCATTCCGCGGAAGATAGTGCTCAAATATACCACGAGCTACTTCTTTACATTCACCTGATAAAAGGGCATAGTATTCTCCCATGATACCTTGGAGCTCTCCGAATTCAAACACCATTTGAGTCGTAAGATCCGCTTTTGCCAAAAGAGCGGTTCGATCGATATATTCTGTTCTGAAGCTTAGGCGCTCGGCAATGCTTAGGGAAGATTTTCTGATGCGGTCTACTTTGTCTCTCATCGTTCCAAGTTTTTGATGAAAAACGATCGTTTCAAGATTTTGTACATAATCTTCCAGATCTTTTTTTGTATCCTCACTAAAAAAGAATAACGCATCCTTTAGTCTCGCATCCAAAACCTTTTGGTTCCCTTTTTGCACATTGTCGATCTTAAAGGAATCTCCGTTACGGATCGTAATAAAATAGTTCATCAAAGAGCCTTTATCATCCACGACCGGAAAATAACGTTGATGGTTTTGCATCGGAGTGATAACGGCTTCTTTAGGAAGGCTCAGATATTCCTTGTCAAAACTCCCGTAGAATGCTGTCGGGTACTCTACGATAAAATTTACTTCATCCAAGATCTCTTCCACAATGATCGCTTGCCCGTTAAGAGTTTTTGCCACTTCAGTAACCTGCTCTCGGATCATATTTTTTCGGTCATGATGATCCAAGATCACAAAATTCTCTTTTAGTTTTTTCTGGTAATCACTAAAGTTTTCGATCTTGATCTCTTGTGCCCCTAAAAAACGATGACCTTTCGTGATATTTGAGGTTTTTATCCCTTCAATATCAAATTCGATCATTTCATTCCCCAAGATCGCGATCAACCATCGTATCGGACGGATGAATTTGATATTCTTATTGCCCCATTTCATTGGTTTTGGGAAATTGATATTTCGGATAACATCGTTTAAGATCTCTTTGACAAACAGTTTCGTTTCCTGACCTTTGGAGAAAATTTTTATGTGAGCGTACTCTTCGCCGTTGATCTCAAGGAATTCAACATTCCCAAGTTCTCCTCCTTTACTCTTAACAAATCCCGAAAGAGCTTTCGATGGTCTTCCATTTTCATCTAAAGCTATTTTTTTTGCCGGTCCTTTGACAAGTTCCTCATGATCCGCTTGAGACTCAGATACATTCTCTACAAGGATCGCAAATCTTCTTGGAGTCGCAAAAGTTTTGATCCGATCATAAGATATTCGTAATCGATCCAATTTTTTTCGGAGGATCTCCTCGATCTCAAAAAGGGCATTATTGATAAATCGTGCCGGGATCTCCTCGGTTCCGATCTCGTAGAACAAATCTATTGACATCTTACTTTCCTCCTTTTAGCAATGGGAAACCCATTTTTTCGCGTTGCTCGACATATAAATTGGCGATCCTCTTGGCAATATTCCGGATCTTGGTGATATAAACCGCTCGTTGGCTGACTCCGATAGCTCCTCGAGCATCCAAAAGATTGAATGTATGAGAGCATTTTAACGTATAGTCATATGCCGGCATTACAAGACCTCGTTCGATCAGCCTTAACGCTTCATGTTCATAGGTCTCAAATTGATGGAAAAGCATCTCTTTGTCCGATTCTTCAAAACTATATACAGAATGTTCATATTCCGCCATCTTAAATATCTCTCCATATTTTACTTCATCCGTGTAGTCTATGTCGTACACATTATTTTTGTCCTGAAGATACAAAGCGATCCGTTCTAAGCCATAAGCAAGTTCAGCGGACTCCAGTTCACAATCGATCGCTCCGACTTGCTGAAAATAAGTATATTGGGTGATCTCCATTCCATCAAGCCAAACTTCCCATCCCAATCCCCAAGCACCGAAAGTCGGGTTTTCCCAGTTATCTTCTACAAATCGAATATCGTGTTCCAAAGGATCGATCCCGATCGCTTTTAAAGAACCCAAATAAAGTTCCTGGATATTATCCGGAGACGGTTTTATAATAACTTGAAATTGATGATGTTGGTACAAACGATTCGGGTTCTCTCCATAACGTGCATCGGCAGGACGCCTTGATGGCTCTACATAACAGACTCGCCACGGTTCCGGTCCCAAAGCTCTTAGAAAGGTTTGAGGATTTAATGTTCCCGCCCCTTTCTCACTGTCATAGGCTTGCATCATGATGCAACCTTGGTTTGCCCAATATTCTTGAAGCTTTAATATCATGTTCTGAAAATTCATAAGACCTCCTATTTATTTGGGGTAATATTGATCCCATCTTTCCATATTTTTTCAAGATTGTAATAATCTCGCTCTTCGTTTTCAAAAAGATGGATTATTAAATTCCCAAAATCAAGTAATATCCATTTTGCCGAATCAGTTCCCTCTTTAGCTCGCAATGTAAGCCCATTCTTCTCCAAAAAACTTTCAATATGGTCTGCGATCGATCTGACTTTTCTAATATTATCAGCGCTTGCTATCACAAAATAATCTGTGATGGATGTGATCGACTTAACATCGATCAACAGGATATCTTCTGCCTGCTTATCATCCAGCTCTTTATATAATCCGTTTAGTAATTCTTTCATTTACTCAAAATCCTTTCCGATCAAAATAATAATATCAGGCTCAGAAGAGCGGATCTCCTTTGTCCCTTTTTTTATCAGACCTACCTTGAGAATATCTTTGATTTGATTCGCCAGATCAACATCCTCTTTATAGTAGATCATTGTTGCGCTATGATCAAAACTATTCGCATTACCGGAAACATCAACGATAATATCTCTGATCTTAAGAAGATCGGTGACCCTCCGAGCAACATTTTTTACTCCGCTTCCATTGAGTACAACGATCTTGATAGCATCGTCTTTCTTACTTTGGTCTCGATCTTCTTGAGGAGAGACCGCAGGCTTCTCCTTCTCCTGAAGCGGTTTCGGTTCCGGTTTTTTATCAATAACATCATTTGTATCGCCATCTTGGTTTTGTTCCGATCTTTCGTTTTCCTCGGATCCTTCCGGTTTTTGATATTTCCCTGCCAAAAGAAACTTTAACATCTCCTCTTTTTTTTCATGGTCGACCTCAACCACGGAAGCTCCATTTTTCATGGTCGGTTTCCCAGGAACGGTAGTCTTTTGTAAAGTAGAGAGATCGATAGATATCCCGATCTTGATCAAACTGAGGATGTCTTGAACCGACATATCCGTCTCGACATATTCATAAGCAGTTTCTATGTGCTTTGGGATCTTCGGTATGGAAGTCGGCGAGGCCAGTTTTTTTAGGATCATTTCCATAAAAGCCTGTTGAGTCCTTATCCTTCCAAGATCGCGGTCAGGATAATCTTTTCTAAATCTTAACAGACCCATTGCCTGTTCTCCATTCAATGTCTGCACTCCCGCCTTAAGATCTATTTTTAAAGGAGGTTTAGATCGGGTATCCGTGTACTTCATATCGATCGGAACATCAAATTCGATGCCTCCCAGATCATCCACCACCTTGAACAATGCGTTGTAATCGACCTTGATATAATGATGGATCGGAATACCGATAAAATCTTTTATCGTAGCAAGCGCAAGATCCGTACCGCCATATGAATGCGCATGATTTATTCTGGTTACTTTATCTTGACCATGGATCTTTACATACGAATCTCGCGGTATCGACAAAATAAATCCTGTTTTTGTGACCGGATCGACGCTTACGATCATGATCGTATCACTTCTGGTTCCTGTTTGATCTTTATCCGTCGAAAGTGAATCGACTCCTAGGAGAAGTACATTGACCCTTTCTTTATAATTACTGACATCAAGACTCTCAAAACTGTTCTGTTCTTTAACTTCTTGAATCTTAACTTCAAGTTCGGGTTTCCAGTAAAAATACATCGCAGCCCCAGAAATAGTTGAGAATACAACAAAAAGCAACAGAAATACCGTAACCGCTTTTCTCATAAATTACCTCTATGATTCAATAAAAAGTTTCTTGCTTCGATCGAATTCGGATGGATCGATTTATCGTTACGAACTAAGTAAATGATCTGTTCATCCAAGATCATTTTTAGCGCTTCATCAAGATCCTTTGGCGCGATCTCCCTAAAGAGTTCGACTTTATCATAAGATCGTGTCTCTTCGATCGCATCGGAAACAAAAATGATCTTATCCAGAAGACTCATATTTGCACTTGCGGTCGTATGTTTTCTTATTGCAGATAATACGGATCGGTTTCCGACCCCATACTCTTTTTCCGCAATAATAGCTGAAACCTTCGAGTGCATCAAATTTACGGAATCGGTCTCAAGGCGATCCGGGATGTACCCGCTTTCTGTCAATATCTTGCGACAGCGATCGACCGAAAAATATTTTGCGAGATCATGAAACAAAGCAGCCGTTCGACACTCTCTCAGATCAGCTCCATATCTTGCCCCGAGGAAGACCGCCATTTTTTCGACACCTAATACATGCTGCAATCTTTTTTCACCTAATATCTCAAGTAATACTCCAAGCAATTCTTTCCTACTGATATCAGCTAATATCTGTTCGTTCATACAGTCTATGGTCCTTTATATAATTTTTAACATCCGGGTGGATGCTGTCGGAAGACAATATGCCATCTCTCAAGTCCGATCGGATATCCGTAGACGAGATGTCTTCAGCAAAAATTTCGATCTGAGTGATATTGGCATCATACTTTTGAGAAAGATAACGGATCTGATCTGCCAATTCTTCTTTCGTTGATATATTGGGGCGAAAAAAAACCACAATTTCCGCTTTACGGAATATATTTGGGGGATCCTTCCAATTTTCAATGTCAAATAAGGAATCGGAACCCACAATAAAAAATAACCGATCTCCCGGATATCGATCCGAAAAATAATCTAATGTATCTGATGTATAGGACTTTCTCATCCTGCTTTGGTTTTCAATGTCGGATACAGAAAAACCGTTTAGCCCCTTGATGGAAAGTTTGACCATATTCATCCGATGATCAAACGATGAGATCGACTTGTTGTTTTTGTGAGGGGGATTCCCTGTGGGGACAACGATGAGGCGATCCAACCCCAAAGTATTCTTGGCACTTAGAGCTATCCTTAAATGCAATCTGTGAAAAGGATCAAAAGTCCCTCCGAAGATACCTATTTTTTTCATAATTATTTTTTTGGAAGTATGATCACAGGATCTTTGATGAATTTTCTGTACAACACAACCTTATTCCCGATACTTTGAACCGGTTCCGCTCTTAATTCTTTTGCTATGATATCGACCGTTTCTCTTCCGGAGAGTCCGGAACTGTCAAGGAGATTTATCTTAATAAGCTCTCTGGTGTTGAATGTTTCCTCGATCGCCTGAAGCAATGCAGGAGTGACACCCTCTTTACCAATAACCGTAGTCGGTTTGATAGAGTTTGCCAAGCTTCTTAAATAAGCCCTCTGTTTGCTCGTTAACATAGAAACCCTCCTTCTTAATCGAAATAATCAAATTCAAGATCATAGATCTTGACCATATCACCATCATTGATACCCATTTTTTTCAACCGATCAAATACTTTGTATCTTTCCAAAGCACGCTGGAAAAAGCGAATAGACTCCATATCTTCAAAATGCACGGAATATAAAAGCTTCTCTATTGCTATTCCTTCGACGTGATATACCCCGTCTTTCAAGTAAATATCGATCCCCTCTTCGCTCGACGGATCCGTCGTCTCTACATAATAATCTTTTTCATCAAACAGATCTATGTCTTCGGCTTCAATAAGTAGTTTAGATATCTCCATCAAAACCTCATCGACGCCTGCTTTTGTTGCAGTGGACATTGCAAAGATCTTATAGCCCAATTTTTCTATCTCGTTCATAAAACTTCTGAGAACATCCTCATCGGTCACAAGATCTGTTTTATTTGCCACCACGATCTGCGGTCTCTCCGAAAGCTTTTGATTAAAGAGTTCGAGCTCTTTGTTGATAATATTGAAATCATCTAAAGGATCTCTTCCTTCGATACCCGAAACATCAACGATATGAACAAGAATTTTTGTTCTCTCGATATGACGCAAAAAGTCATGACCAAGGCCCACTCCATCGCTTGCACCTTCTATCAACCCGGGAATATCTGCGATCACATAATTCTCTCCGTATTTATTTTCTACAACACCGAGATTCGGTGACAGTGTTGTAAAGTGATAGTTGGCTATTTTGGGACTTGCTTTTGTTACGATAGAAAGAAAAGTGGACTTGCCGACATTTGGAAAACCGATCAGTCCTACATCGGCGATCATTTTTAATTCCAGAAGCAATTTTCTTTCTTCTCCCTCTCTTCCGGCTTTAGCAAAACCCGGAGCTCGGCGGGTGGATGATTTAAAAAAGGCATTCCCCTTTCCTCCTCGTCCTCCTTTTGCGATGACAGCAGAGGAGTCTGCTTTGGAAAGATCCGCTAAGACCAAGTTGGTTTCTTCATCTCGAACTACGGTACCTTGAGGAACTTTTATGATAAGGTGCTCTCCGTCTTTCCCTGTCATATTGGATCCTTTTCCGTTTCCTCCGGGCTCAGCAGTATATTTCCTCTTATACTTAAAATCCATGAGAGTCCTCATATTTGTATCCACAACAAATATGATGTCTCCTCCATTCCCTCCGTCTCCTCCATTTGGTCCACCGGCAGGAACATAGATCTCTCGACGAAATGCAACGGCACCGTTTCCTCCATTTCCGGCTTTTACCAAAATATGCGCTTTATCTATAAACAATTTTATCTCCCTTTCCAAATATCAAATGATCTACTGCTGCAGCAAATCCACTCTCACGATTAGTCTTTGTGATGAATTTCGCTTTTTCTTTTACATCCGTAGGTGCGTTTCCCATAGCGATCGAATGATCCGCTTCCAAAAACATACTCAGATCATTATGTTGGTCACCCAATACCATGATCTCATCCCTCGAATAACCAAACTTTTCTTTTAAGAAGTTTACTCCCGTCCCTTTAGAGACGCCTTGCTTCATTATTTCAATATTATCTTCACCGGATCGGGTAATGTCAATGTGTTTCAATGATGAAAGATAGTCTATGATCTTTTGCTTAGCCTCGTGTTTACCGGGAAAAAGAATGAACTTATTGATCTTGGTATTACTCGTAATATGTCGATGAAGATCTTGGGCAACGATCACATTGATGGGCTTAAAACTTTGATCTTTGAATTTTTCATAAAAGGTCTTCGCATTTCTTTCCATTTTGTTGGAAAAGATCGTATTTTCATTATAAAAGTGATACGTAATATCAAGATCATTCAAAACTTTAATAATATCTATGGCGATCGAAGTATCGATAGCAAAACTTTGAAGTACTTTATTCTGCGACGGATCTTTTATAAATGCTCCATTGCATGAAATGATCGGAAAAAAGTTTGCTACTTGCTCTGAGATCATAAGAGCGGAAGCATAGATCCGGCCTGTACATATACAAAATTTAACATCATTCTTTTTTAAGCGTTCGACCGCTTCTTTGTTTTGCGAAGAGATCTTTTTATCTTCATCTAAAAAAGTTCCGTCCAGATCAGTCACTACCAGTTTTATCATAATTCCTCTATCAACAGTTTATTTTTTCAAAGATCACGGTATCCAAGTCGATCGAAAATCTTGTTACAGAACAGTTTTCGATCTTAAAATTCCAGAACAGATCATTGCTCTTTACTAAAAGAAAAGAGATCAAAGACTGTATCACACCCCCATGAGTGAACAACGTAATATTTTCATTTTTATCCGATCGATCTATAATATTCAAAAGCCCGTTAGACACTCGTTCATAGAAGTCTTTGATACGATCTCCTTGAGGAAATCGGTATTCATGTTTTGAGCTTGCCCATATATCGAACTCTTCCGGGTACTTCTCGTAGATCTCCTCTAAAGTCATTCCGTCAAAAAGCCCGAAATCGATCTCGCGCATCTGATCATCGATAGCGATCTCATCAGAGAAGGCTTGAGCTGTAAAAATCGCTCTTTTGCTTGGAGAAGAATAGATCCGCCCCATGTCCGATAAAGAGATCTTCGGGAGTAGTATCTTACGAATTTCTTCCTGTGTTAACAACACTTCACTTTCCATTTTTCCGCTAAATCGTTTTTCGGCATTATCTTTTGTTTTGGCGTGACGGATCAAAATAATTTTTTGCACAGTTCTACTCCTAATAAAAAAATTGGCATCGACATCCATTCTCCGGTCTCGCACATGGCACCCAAGATATCTCCCGTGATCCCATCGATCTTCGAGATCACTCTTTTTACACTAAGCTTGGAAATAAGTATCATCAGGATCCCGGTGATCAAAGAAGATATTGCATAAAACACTATAAATTCGGGAGGAGATATAAAAACTATCACTCCTAAAATATACAGACCATAAAACAATTGTATCAAAACATATTCCATCCGCCCCATTTTACCGATGAATCCACCACCCATTTTTGACGAAGGCGTTGGTACGCCGAAATAACAGGCATTTACAATATGCAAGCGACCATATACCGGAAAAAGCGCTATAAAAAAACACAGATCTTTTTGGATGAATAGATCCAAAAAAGATATTTTGAATAATAAAATAGCTACGATGGCAATAACGCCCATCGCTCCGATCCTGGAATCTTTCATAATTTCGATGATACGATCTTTATCACGGTAACTCAACAGTCCATCTGCAGAATCCGCCAAACCGTCTAAATGGATACCTCCTGTTAAAAAAACAAGTGAAAAGACGAGGATGACCGCGAGGGACAGTCCGTGGAATATCGGGAAAAGTGCTTTATACACAATAAGCAAGATAGATCCTAATAGGATCCCTACCAAAGGAAAAAACTTTACATTCCCTTGATCCGACCGATATACAAAATCGATCTTTATCGGTATTCTGGTGATGAAAACCAAATTGCTCAAAATATAATCTATCGATCTCTTCATCTTGATATCCCTTTTGACGTATTAAAAACGTTTAGAACAAAGCTACTTCCTCGCTCATGAGCCTGGTGTAGGATCTTTGATGTGAAGGCTTTACACAGGATCGCAACCTTTGATCTTAAGGGGGATCCCGCTTACCACAAAATAAACTTCATCGGCTTCTGATGCAAGGATCTGATTTGCTTTTCCGACAATATCACGATAAAGCCGACTCAATCTCCCTTCAGGAACGATCCCCAGTCCGATCTCGTTAGTAACTATTACAAAATTTATATTCGATCTTCTGATCCCATCCAATAACTTTTTCACATCATCCAAAATATGTTTTTCGACCGCCTCTCTCTCCGATCGACCGATCATCTCAAAGTCGATATTGAGACTAAACATCATATTGGATATCAGCATCGTAAGGCAATCCAAAAGTACATGATCGAAAGGATCAAAGCTATCCAATCTCTCCGAAATATTGATCGGGATCTCAAATGTAGTCCAAGAACTTCCTCTGCGCTCTTGGTGCGTTTTTATACGCTGTGCCATTTCATCATCCATCGCTTCTGCAGTTGCGATATAAGCCAGTCGATCCGAAGCTGCTGTGCATATCTTCTCTGAAAAACAACTTTTCCCTGATCTGGATCCACCTGTAACCATTATCAATTTGGACATATTACACCTTGATCATCTTTCCGTAGTGAGGACAATCCGTCATCAATTCACATAGATGGCAAAAAGGTCTGGTTGCTCTACATGTTCTGCGCCCATGAAATATCAAAGCATGATGAGCCTTGTTATATAGTTTTTTAGGAATTTTTGCAGTAATATCTTTCTCTACTTTATCAGGATCGGTATTTTTTGTCAGACCCAATCGATAGCAGACCCGCTTTACATGAGTATCCACCGCAAAAGCAGGAACATCAAAAGCATTGCTTAAAACGACATTAGCAGTTTTTCTGCCGACACCCGGGAGCTTAGTTAATTCTTCCATATTCCCTGGAACGATCCCCTGATGCTTTTCTACAAGGAGTCGCGAAGTATTGATTATATTTTCCGCCTTTGTATTAAAAAATCCTAAACTGTTGATATAGCTTTTGACCGTTTCCGGATCGGCTTTAGAAAGGAGTTCGGGCGTAGAAAAATCCCGAAATAGATTCACGGTCACTTTATTCACCTGTTTGTCTGTAGTTTGAGCACTGAGCATCGTAGCGATCAAAAGCTGAAACGGATCCATAAAATCCAACTCACATTTTGCGTCAGGATACATTTCTATTATCTTGTTAATTATTCTGGTTTGTCTATTCATCTTTCTGCAATCCTAAATTTCGTACTAAAACCTTTTTCCCTCGCCATGAAAAATTGCGATCTCCAAAGTTTTTTTTGAAGGCTCTGTTGCCATAACTGCTTAATTCCTCTAAATCTATATTATACAACAAATTTTGCTTAAAGTCCTCAATTTCTGTATATTTTATATTCTTATTCTCAGGGCAGACGATCTGGCAAATATCACAGCCAAATGCTTTTGATGATCTTCGGATCAGATCCTCCTCCTCCCCGGTAAGTTCTTTTTTCTGCGTAAGGTATGAGATGCAACGATTACCGTCTACTCCATCTCTCGTTATAGCTTGCGCCGGACAATATTTTATGCACAGATCGCAGCCTCTGCAAGTTTTAGGCTCTGTCACTTTTTCTTCAAGCGATTCTTCTGTTACGATAAGACCCAAAAAGCCATAGGATCCGTATTGCGGATGGATAGCCAATCCGTTCGTCCCTTTCATGCACAGACCGCTTTGAAAAGCAAAAAAACGTTCATTCAACAAGCCATTATCGCATTGGATATAATACTTGCTCTCTGATTTCAACATATCATTGACAAGAAATTCCAAGATCCCTTTTGAAAGTTTATGGTAATCCGGAGATATAGCATGAAGAGATAGGTTGGAATTCTCATATCGATCGATCTTCTCTTCCGTCAGATACGGAATAAACGCTACGATGACAGAAAAGATCGGAAATCCTAGCGAGATCGCAAGCTCTTGTAATGACGATATCGGGGGTTCAAATTCATTTGCTCTTCCGTCGGCTCTTCTACTTGAGTTTTCTTGCAAGAAATCGAGATATTTAGTTTTGATCTTTTCAAAATTTACTATTCGATAATCAATCATATTTATAAAAAGACCTTTAGAAATTATCTAAAGGCCTACAAAACAACTTTTTATATGATACTTAGGATACTTTACCGCAACATTTTTTGTATTTTTTTCCACTTCCACAAGGACAATCGTTATTTCTTCCGATCTTGTTGTCATTCACATAGGTTTTGGTCTTATTGTATTCCTTTTTGATCTCTTTTCTTTTTTCAACGGATAAAATATCGTCCCACTGAGGAAGTCCATACAGCCACTCCGCTTTTGCATCAAGCATATTGTAATAAAGTTTCTCAAGGTCGATCTCCAAAGAAACCGAAGTATCTTCTTCAAGAGTCTCCATATCGATAGGCTCTACGAGCGATGTGTTGATCCCATCGACAAAACCTATGACGGTCAGGACATCAACATTAAAAAGCTCGGCTATTTGTGCCACCGTTTTCTTTAGGGTCTCGTGTTTATTCGTCAAAAGATATTTGTAGAATTCGGTTTCTTTTGGAAGATAGTCTCCCCAAAATCGATCATAATCTGCCTGGTTGTCGATCTGATAAGCGATCTGATCCCATTCTTTATATAACGACATACATTCTCCCGCCTTAATAATTTTTTAGTTCACGCTCTAATCGGCGCTGCATATCCTTTTTGGCAAGGGAATCTCTTTTATCATAAAGCTTTTTCCCTTTGGCTAAACCAAGCTCGATCTTGACCTTTCCTCTTTTAAGATAAACCATCAGAGGAACCAGTGTATAGCCTTTTTGGGTCGTTTCTCCGATCAGTTTGTTGATCTCCTTTTTGTGTAAAAGAAGTTTTCGAACTCGGAGAGGGTCCACATTAAAGATATTCCCCTGCTCATAAGGACTGATATGAACTTGTTTCAAAAAAACTTCTCCATTATCGATGCCGGCATAACCATCTGAAATATTGATTTTTGACATTCTTACAGACTTTACTTCCGTTCCTTTTAATTCGATACCTGCTTCGTAGGTCTCGATGATCTCAAAATTGAAACGAGCTTTTCGGTTTTTTGCTAGCACTTTGATATCGGACATTTATTCTCCTTTAAGTTTTTTTGCCATTTCTTTTGCTAAGATCGCAAGAGAATCAAGATCTTCCTTCGTTGGAGAGGACTTTACTTCAACAATATGGTCGATAAAGTCATATTCACTTTCTTCCGCAAAAGCTTTTAGCCCTTTTACGCCGCCGCCGCTCCAGCTGAATGATCCGAAGATCCCCAAGATATGTGATTTAATATTGTTCATTTTGATGATATTGACAAGATTCGCCATTGGTGGGAATAAACCGTTATTATAAGCACAGCTTCCCAAAATAAGACCCTTGTACTTCCAGATCTCACTGATGATATAAGATGCATGGGTTTTTGAAACATCATACATTTTTACATTTTTGATGCCTTCTTCAGCTAAGTGACGAGCTACGGTATCCGCCATTGTCGTCGTATTCCCATACATCGATCCGTAGACGATCACTACTCCGTCTTCCGTCTGGTAGTTTGCCCATTTTGCATATTCCGCAATGATCTTATCCGGATTTGTCCTCCAAACCGGTCCATGAACAGGGCAGATCATTTTGATCTCAAGACCCTCTAGTTTTTTTAACACCCCTTGTACTTGCTTCGAGTGCTTCCCGACGATGTTTGAATAATATCTTCTGGTTTCACTTTCATAAAAACTCCAGTTGATCTCATCATCAAAGATCGGTCCGTTCAATGCCCCGAAACCGCCAAAAGCATCTTGAGAAAACAGGATCTTTTCTGAGACTTCATAACTTACCATCGATTCCGGCCAATGTACCATCGGAGTCATGATAAACTGTAGAGTTTTAGACCCAAGCTCAAGAGAGTCTCCCTCCTTCACCTCGATCACTTTTTCTTCTCCGATGTTATAGAACGCCTTTAACATTTCTTTCGTTTTTTTGTTACCGACTAACATCACTTCCGGATAGTTATTGATCACGGTTTGGATCGAACTTGAGTGATCCGGCTCCATATGATGGATCACTAAATAATCCAGCTTCTTTCCATCAAGTGCATCCTCCAGCTTAGCCAAGAAATCATCGACTTTGTTGATCTTAACGGTATCAAGAAGAGCTGTTTTTTCGTCTACGATCAAGTATGAATTGTAAGTCACTCCGTCATACAGCGGCCACATATTTTCAAACAAAACCGTTTCTCTGTCATTGACACCGATATAAAAAATATCTTTGGTCACATTTACTGATAAGGTATTCATTTTTTCCCTCCATAATAATCAAAATAACTAACAAGAATATTTTACTATTTTATTAGAAAAAAAGCTATCATTTTATAGATTTTCTTCTAAAGAAAGTATGATCTCTCTAAAAACAAAATCGACCTTATCCACTATTACCCGAACTTTATCACCGATCTGATATTTCCCTTGAAAAGTTTCACCGATGTCTGAGCTATCCATTATTGCACTCGGATAGCCATTGGTCAGATCCGTATATCGTATCAGACCTTCGATCGAATTATTTAACAGAACATATACTCCAAAATTAGTAAAATTAATGATCTTGCCTTCATATACCTCGCCTATATGATCCGACATATAATAGCAAGCCAATATATCATCGATCGTGCGCTCCAGGTCGATCGCTCTCATTTCGGATGAAGAAGTTTTCTCAGCAACATCAGGGAGTATTTTTTCATAATGATCCATTCTCGAAAGGTCCATTTTCCCATGGAGAGTATCTTTGATGATCCGATGGATCTGTAAGTCGGGGTATCTTCTGATCGGTGATGTAAAATGAGTATAACATCTGGAAGCCAGACCGAAATGAGATCCGTTTTTTGAAGAATATTTTGCCTTTTGCATCGATCGGAGTAGATTATAACTGATCAGATCTTTTTCAGGAAGTTCTGCAGTTTTTTCCATTATGCTCTGAATATCACGAGGATAGATCACTCCATCTTTATGAGCTTTGGGTTTGACGTCCAGTCTTTCCAAAAGAGGATAGATCGATCCCAATTTTTCAGAGCTGGGCATTTCATGCACTCGATACAAGAACGGGATCTCTTGGAGAAAAAAGCTTTCCGCTATCGTCTCGTTTGCTGCGATCATAAAATCTTCGATGATCCGGTTCGCAGTACGAATATCTCTGGAGCCGACGCCAACAACTTGATCATTGTCAAAATAAAACTGCGTTTCAGGAAGATCAAAGTCGATACTCCCCCTTTTTTTTCGATTTTCTCTTAACAGGTCCGACAGCTGTTTCGACAAGGTCAACGATCTTAGTAGCTCGTGACCGGCAGATTCTACAAGCTCTCCTTTATTCTCTTCCAGATAGTCTGATACTTGATCATAGACCAAGCGATATTTGGACTCGATAACTCCTTCGGAAACACGGTGAGATATCAGCCTCCCTCGTTCATCAAATCTCATGATCAATGCCAAAACCAGTTTTTTGTTACCGGGACTGAGCGAACAAAGCTCATTCGATAGTTTTTCCGGCAACATCGGGATCACGCGGTCAGCAAAGTAGATAGATGTTCCTCTAGAAAGCGCCTCTTTATCTAATGGAGAGTTTTCCTGAACGAAATGACTTACATCCGCAATATATACCCCGAGCTCAAAACCGTTATCTTCTAAACGCTTTATCGAGATGGCATCATCAAGGTCTTTTGAATCCGCTCCATCTATCGTGAAGATCAGTTCATCAAAGTATTCTCTTTTAAGGATCTCTTTTTTTACAAACGAGTCGTCGAGCAGATGCAGCTGCTTTTTTGTTTTTTGAGAAAAATCTTCAGGAATTTTTCTTTTGATCAATTCGCTTTGAATATCGACCGTCAGATTTTTTTCTTTTCCTATCACCGAAACGATAAGCCCCTCGGGTTTTTTCCCCCGCTCCGGAAAACGAATGATCTTACAAGAAACGATATCGTTTTGCTTCGCACCGTTAAAAAGTTTTTTTGGGATATAGATATCGTATTGGATACGGCGATCTTCCGGGATAACAAAAGCGAAATTTTTATTTCTTACAAAACGACCGACGATAATGTCCGTGTTTCGGTCGATTATCGCTTTGACATAACCTTCCGCCCTTAGACCTCCTACTGCTTCTTTACTGATCTTATACAAAACTTCATCTTGGTCCATGGCATAGTTGATATCCGGCGGGGCAATGAAAACATCGCCTTGCTCTCCGGAAATAAAACCATAGCCTTTAGAATTGATCGAAATGATGCCTCGTTGATAACCGTTCTTTTCGGACAGTCCGTATCGGCCATTCCTATTCTTGATAAGGATCCCTCTTTGTGTCATATCCAAGATCACCTTTTTAACGCTCTCTTGCTCCGTTTTCCCTCGAGAAAAGATCTTAGCAAGCTCATCAAGTGACAGGTTACGGTATGACCCTTCCTCCATCAACTGAATGATCGCCTCCGAAATTTTTTGCTTCATCCCTTTTCTCCTCTCAAAAAAACTTAGTCAATGGGCACTACCTCGCCCCTTTTGTTTATGCTGTGAACGATCGTATCGCTGCCCTTACGATCCATATGATCCTTAAACTTTGTCGTGATACTGAAGCAGTCTTGAAAATGTAAAGGGATAAAATGTTTCGGTCTCATATCTTCGATGAACTTTTCTCCACCATAGTAATACGCTTTTTCCAATCTGGGATCGACCGGGAAAAAAGCGATATCGATCTTTTCTTTATGGATCTTACTCATCTCATCAAAAAATATCTCTTTAGCATGAGCGCGTTCAGTGTCCGTCTCCCCTTCCCAATGCCACCAGTTTAAGTCCCCTGCATGGAATATATTTTTCCCCTCCAGATGGACCAGAAAACTGATCCCTTCATCCGTAGAGCCAAAAGTTTTGATATTCAATCCACTAAATCCAAAAGTTTCGTATGGACCACAGACCTTTATATTCGGCGCATCGTTGACCTTAACATCATTTGATATCACATAGCTTGCATCATTTATCAAGCGGAAGATCTCTTTATCATAATGATCATAGTGCGAGTGTGAAACAAAGAAGATCACTTTTTTATTTGCCGGAAAACTTTTTTCACAAAGCTGTCCGCAATCCTTCATTTTTTGTTTAGAGCAATTGTCTTTGAAATAGTCAAAAACAAGAAAATATCGTTCTGTTTCGATAGTTATTCCACTATGAAATAAATAAGTTATTTTCAACATATCCGTCCTCCCTTCTCTTCTTCTTAGTTTAACACAATCGAAATAATATTACAAACAAAAAGACTAGGGCACATAGCCTAGTCTTCATCATCATTTGAAACATCGATCCATTGGATCGATACAACTATTCTATAAAAGTGTTCACACTCTTATCCTGCCATGTTACACCGGATGATTATTATTTTCCGGAGAGTACAAGGTCGATTCGATCTTATTATGGAGTGCCCACTTATTCTCTAAAAACTTTCGACCCGAGTCAGGGAACAGTGCATAGATCAAAACATCCTCCTCGGTATTCGCAAGCCCGCCGATCTCTTTTTTAAATTCTTCATAGGATCTTGTCGCTGATTTTGTAGCATCCATCCCCTTCAGTATCGAATCGATCACCTCTTGCGCGATCGGAGCCGGAGGCGATCCATAATTTCCGGAAACATAATCTTTGATCTCCGTCGGAGCCATTTTATATCGCTCCCCCAAAATAACATTAAATACAGCCTGTGTACCGACCATTTGGCTCATCGGCGTTACAAGAGGCGGATATCCAAGATCCTTACGAATATTCGGCACTTCTTCCAAAACCTCTTTGAAACGATGTTCATTATTTTGCTGCTTCAACTGCAACAATAAGTTGGAAAGCATTCCTCCCGGAACCTGATAGATCAATGTTTTTACATCCGGGATCAAAAGCTTGGTATCAAAGATCCCATTATCGATATATTTTTTTCTGACGGTTGCAAAATGCTCAGCGATCTTCTCTAGGCTCTCAAAGTTCAGACCTGTTTCAAATCCGAGATTTTCTAAAGCCATAGCAACCGATTCAGTAGGAGGTTGCGAAGTTCCCCCTGCAAAAGTCGAGATCGCCGTATCGACTCTTGTAGCTCCCGCACGGATGCCTTCGATATAATTTAACTCAGCCATTCCGGATGTAGAATGTGTATGAATGATAATATCCAGATCGATATTTGCTTTTAAAGCTTCTACTAATTCTTTCGTTACTTTTGGAAGCAATATTCCGGACATATCTTTGATCGCTATAGAGTGTGCACCCAATTCTTGATATTGTCTTGCTAATCGAACATAATAATCGATCGTATGGATCGGGCTGATCGTATATACGATCGCCGCTTGTGCATGTCCTCCATATTTATTGATAGATCTTATACTGGTTTCAATATTGCGGTGATCATTCAATGCGTCAAAAACTCGGATGATATCGATTCCGTTTTCGATCGACTTCTTAACGAACAGATCCACGACCTCGTCGCTATAGTGCTTATATCCCAAAATATTTTGACCTCTAAGAAGCATTTGAAGCTTTGTATTTTTTACATTTTTTCGGATCGTTCGAAGTCGTTCCCACGGATCTTCATCTAAAAAACGAATGCAGGCGTCAAATGTAGCTCCGCCCCACATTTCCAGAGAATAATATCCCGCTTTATCCAATTCTTCTAAGATCGGCAACATATCCTCTGTCGACATTCTCGTTGCCATCAAAGACTGGTGTGCATCACGCAACACCGTATCTGTTATAGAAATCTTCCTACTCATACAGAATCTCCTTTTCTACTATATTACATAAGTTAACATAAAACGGAATAAAAATACAGAGTTTCTTATGCGCTCGAAACTATTCTTTCCATCCTTGCATTTTTTGTATAATCTTTGTCTAACTTTAGGACCGTGTGAGCTCTTATTATATTTGATACATAGGATCTTGTACCGGCAAAACGATCTGCTATCCGGTATCATTAGGATCTCAGAGCACTCAGCACGATCCCAAAAAGGTCTATCCCTATTCTTGTCGAGCTGAACTTTGAATAAAGAAAAAAATTTTGTTATTAAAAAGTCGATCTGGATGAATGATTTTCCTTCAATTGAGACTCATTAGGTAGCGGACCTCTTTCTTTGACAGGGCACGAAATTCTCCGGGTCTCAGATCATTTAAGTAGAGTTCCCCGATTTGTAATCGTTTCAGATATCTAACTCGTAAACGCTGTGTTTCAAACATTCGGCGTACTTGTCGATTCTTTCCTTCACCTATCGTGATGATACATTTGTTCGTACTTGTTCCAACGCCGACTTTCTTAATTTTACATTTTTTTGTTACATGATCTCCGATGTCCACTCCTGACTCCAGATTTCGGATATTTTGAATAGTGATAGGTCGATCCAATTCAACATAATATGTCTTATCGATATTGTTGCTGGGGTGGATCAATTTATTAGCGATCTCGCCATCATTTGTTAAGATCAGGAGCCCCTCGGTTTCATAATCCAATCTTCCGATCGGATATAAGCGTTGCTTGAAATGCTTCCCGACGATATCCATTACCGTTTTTCTGCCCCTGTCATCACTTGCAGAAGAAATATAACCGGATGGCTTATTCAGCATAACATAGATCTTGGTGTCTTCTAATATGATCCGCTTTCCTTGGATCGTAACTACATCGTTTTTGGAAACGACTCTCGAAAAGTCCCGGACCTTTTCTCCGTTGACAAACACTTCTCCTCTCTCGATCAGCTCATCCGCTTTTCTTCTGGAGCAATGACCACAATGTGCTATATATTTATTTATCCTCATAATACTCTCTCATCAAAAAAACATTTTGGTATCCGATCCGATTTTGATCTCTTTCAGTCTTTTACTCCGATTTCGATCAACATCAGACATCCCTATCGATCAATTATAAAAAAAGACCAAAACAAAAGTTTCAGTCTTACTTTGGTGCCGACGGTGAGACTCGAACTCACACGCTTTTGAGGGCGGCGGATTTTGAGTCCGCTGCGTCTGCCATTCCGCCACGTCGGCATTTACTATTAACGACTTTGATATTCTAACATATTTTGATCGCTAAATCAAGAGAAAAATATACTTTCGATAAAAAATTCTTTCTCGAAAGATCTCGATTTAGCTAAAAGCTCTTCAAATCACTAATAGCAAAGTATAAAGCTGATACGATCATCCGGTAAGACACGATACCAAGTACAGTTTTGATAAGGCTACTATTCCCTACAGGCTATGAAAAATAAAAATGCTGCTAAGTGTCGGTTCTAAAGAAATAATAGTATAACCGAGTGTATCTTAGAAGATCTCAGGAGGAACAACTTCTTTGGACTTTGCTTCAATGTTTAGGAAGTTATAGAAAACGACAGCCGATCGTTCACAGAAATATGTAAATTTGCTGTAGAATATTTGCATTCCAAGCTCAATGATAGCTTCCCGGACAGTGACCTTATCCGATATCCGTATAGACAACTGTGTTTTTAGGAAGTAGATTTTTTTGACATTGACCATGTGTTCTTATACTAAGGCTCTCTAAGTTATAAAAGTTTTGTTATTTCTCTTGCATTCACGGATCGTTTACGATAAACTTTAATAACTGCATTCTTTTTGCTGACGTTCTGCCGGCAAACCTTCGACAACGGCGAGCTCTTCATTCTATCTACTTTAGCATTTGTCTTAAAATACAGAGAATATCGAAGGAAAATATCACAACGATCGGATATTCTCCAATGTCGTTCTCTGGTCCGGATGCCATACAGAAAAATATCCCGTTGTTATGGTCTACACTCCGCCGGTAATGAATGAGAAAGAGGGTGTGATCTTTTGAGTAGAGTTCAGTATAAAGAGATCTTTAGCACTTTCACAAAAGTCGTTCGGATTTATTTTCTAATACTATTATCCAATAAAACGAATACACATACAGTTCCGATGGAACGGTCGGCAGCGGGAGCACGATTCTTTACAAACTATAAAAAACAAAAATGTTGACAAGTAGTAGATTTAACGGAGATCAGTATAAGAGATCCGCCTTATCCACAGAGACCTGTTAAGCATGGAGGAACAATGGAAAATAAAATGAATATCAACTGGTATCCCGGGCATATGAAAAAAACAAAAGAACTTTTGAAAAGCAATATGGGATTGATCGATATCGTAGTAGAAGTGGTCGACAGTCGTATTCCTGCTTCAAGCAAAAATCCTGATATTGATGATCTTGCACATAATAAAACGCGTATCATCATACTCAACAAAGAGGATCTCGCCGACCCTCATGTTACCGCGCAATGGATCAAATATTATGAGGATAGAGGATATATAGCGATCTCGTTTAATGCGATCTCATCAACGAACATGAATAAAATACTGTCTGCCATCGAAAAGGCTTTTTCTCCTACAAAGGAGCGACTTGAGAAAAAAGGGATCCTTTCACGAGCACCTCGTATTTTGATTGTTGGCGTTCCAAATTCCGGAAAATCATCACTGACCAATAAATTATCCGGTAAAAAAGCGGCACAAACAGGAGACCGCCCCGGTGTAACGAAAGGAAAACAATGGGTCCGGATCCGAGGAGGGCTGGAGATGCTTGATACTCCCGGGATACTATGGCCAAAGTTTCAAGATGATACCGTCTCCCTGATGTTGGCTTTTACCGGCGCGATCAAAGAGGATGTTTTGGATATTGAAGAGATCGGTTTTGAGTTTATTCGTTTCATGCAAAAAAATTATTTTGAAGATCTAAAAGCAAGATATCGGCTCAATTCTTCAAAAGATCAGGAAACGATCGAGATCATGAATGAAATTGCTACCAATCGAAATTTTTTTATCCGCGGAAAAGAGATCGATCTCCTTAGAACAGCTAAAACGGTTCTCAATGAGTTTCGATGCGGTCAGCTGGGAAGAATAACGTTGGAAAATCCTTCCGACCAATGATCCGATCTCTATGGATGATATTCCCCGACATTCGTTGGACCACCGTATCGATCGCATCAAATAAAGTATGAGAATGATCTTTACGCTTCCGATCCGGTTTCAGTTTTAGTATCAGACTATTATCCAACAAAATGAGCATATAAACGCAGTTCCGATGGGATACTGCAGCAGCGCGCTCGCAATTTCCCACAAGCTATAAAAACCAAATGTTGTTAAGTGATCGATCTAAAAAATAATAATATCAGACTACACTTCCTCCCTTTTGTAAAAAATAGAGACCTTACTGCAGCAAAAGGTCTCTAGTCATATTATATATCTATAAAGTTTGTGCAAAATGTTCTTCGATGGATGGGTGAAAGACCCATTCTTTTTATTCCCGCAATATGATCTCCTGTTCCGTAGCCCACATTGGAAATAAAATCATATCCGGGATAGATCGAATCCATTTTTTCCATCAGCTTATCTCGATATACTTTTGCCAAGATACTGGCACAAGCGATCGAATAACTTTTTGCATCTCCTTTGACGATCGTTTTTTGAGGGATATGTTGATATGGGATCTTTTGGTTACCATCGATCAAAAGAAGGTCGATAGAAGCAGATGTTTTTTTCATTTGTTTTTGAATATGATCAATGGCAGAGTTCATCGCAATAAAGGTTGCTTTTAGTATATTTTCCTCATCGATCACTCTGTTATCTACTTCTCCAATAGCACAGAAGAGGCTCTTCTCAATTATCTTATGGTACAATTCCTCTCTTTTTGTTTTTGAGATCTTTTTCGAGTCGTTGATACCAAGGATCGGCTGCTCCAGATCCATTACCACACAAGCTGCTACAACAGGACCCGCTAACGGTCCTCTGCCCACTTCATCGATGCCTGCAACATATTTCGATCCGAAGTTTTGATCAAAGTGGATCAAATTTTTGATCCGGATCTTCTCCACCTCTACTCTCTCGAAATATTTTTTTCTTTCAGCGATCAGTTTTTGGACACCTTTTCTTTCGTCAAACATTATTTTTTGATAAAGATCATTAAACCCGTCAATATCAAGTTGTTCCATTATTCGCTTTATCTCATCGATACTCCATTTTTTCATATCCGATCACCTTGATCTCTAATTTTTTGAACCGCTGATCTTACTCGTTATCTTAGTTTCTGTATCATTTGCGATCCGTTTGATATTGGGGATGTGAAGAACGATGCTTTGGATCGAAATGATGAAAGCGATCAGAATGGACATACGATCCATCCCCAAATAAAAGGTCAGACCCGTGAAATAGATCAAAAAAGAAAATGTCCCGATCACTATATAATTTGTGCAGACCGCACTGATAATAAAAATACCGATGCCTATCGATCCGTAAAAAAGATCGATCGCAAGCCCCAGCCCAATGAGCGATGCCGTCCCTTTCCCTCCTCTAAACTTCAGATAGAATGGGTAATTATGACCCAAGATAACAAAAAAGCCGTTTAGCATAACGAGAAAGTCATGATCATCGATCGATCCGGTCGCAATGAGCTGTTTCAAAATAAATATGGATAGTATAGGTTTCAGTATATCTACGACCGCTACGATCGCTCCAAGCTTCCACCCAAAGGCGGAAACAGTATTAGAAGCCCCCGCATTCCCAAATCCATATCGTCGGATATCCTGCTTTTTGATCAAACGGATCAAGATATAAGATGTTTGAAAACAGCCGATAAGATACCCCAATATGATCGTCATGATAATCGAAGATAACATATAAACTCCTTGTAAGTTGAAATATGAATGTATGTATATGCTATCATACAATCTTTTTTTTTTCTATAACATTTCAAAAAGTTTTCAGGATCGGTAGGGATAAGATGATAAAAGATCTATGTTTTCACCTTGATTAAGAACTTGTTGTTTGAAACAAAGTTCATTTGACCATAACTCGAAAAGCCTTTAGCTCTTAAATATTCACGAATTTCTATTTCTTTGAGAGATCGTGGCAAAAAAGACTCGACAAAATCATGATTTTCTTCTATTATTTCATATAAGGAAAAACTTCCTGTTTCTCTTTCAGGAGAACTCTCTGATCAACTTGTTTTGGGCAACATAATATAAAGATCGTACCCGGGAAGATCCTTCTGATATTGGCTTCGACCGAACGACAGGCACATAATTCCCTGGATCATCCGATCTCAAAATGAGTTTCTATAATTAAACATTTTTTGTAATAAAGGAATCTGCTATGAAAATCCACAACAAAACCAACAAACCGAAAAATATCCTTTCCAATGAACAAGATCTGCTTGATCGTATTGCCGGGATCCAGGCTGAACTGCCGAATTTTTTGAAGGATTACTTTTTGTTTCTAAAGACATCTGTTGCCACAACAACAAGATTGGCTTACTTACAGAATATCAAATTTTTTCTTCAATATCTCATTATAGACAGAGAAATCGAACATATCAAGGACATCCCGATCGAGCTGATAGATGATTTTACTTCTCAAGAATTTAATTATTTTATCGCAGATTATTGCACTCGATATGAAGTAGAAAGAAACGGCGAGTGGATCATCTACGAGAATAACAATGCCTCTCTTTCAAGAAAAAAATCCGCTTTGTTATCCATGTTCAAATATTTGTACCGTAACAAACAGATCCGTCATAATATTTCAGATGGGATCAACCCGATCAAATTGCCGAAAAAAAATCCGGACTCGATAAAAAAACTTGAAGTGTCAGAGACCGAAAAACTGATCCGGATCGTTTCTTCAGGAGAAGGGCTTTCAAAAAAAGAATTTGAGTTTTGGAAACATACCAAAAAACGGGATTTGCTGATCATATTATTTTTTGTTATATATGGCTTACGAATATCTGAACTGGAGGCATTGAATATATCCTCTTTCCAATTTGAAAGGGAAGAGTATACTATCTTCAGAAAACGTGGTAAGGAAAGTATTATGCCGCTGGATAAAAAGTTGAAAGAAATGCTTGTTGATTATATTGAAACGGAAAGAGATCATTTATTGCAAAAAGAAGATGAAGCACTTTTTTTATCTACTCAGGGTAAACGTCTCTCAAAGCGCTCCATCCAAAACCTCATAAAAAAATATACATCACTGGTCATGGGCACCACTAAAAACAATGGCTATTCCCCACACAAGCTGCGTGCTACAGCTGCAAGCTCAATGATCGAAAAAGGATTCTCTATATACGATGTACAAAACCTTCTTGACCATGATAATATCACCACGACACAACTTTACGCTGCTCACAAAAAAAATGCCAAGAGATCGATCATCGACAAACTGGATTGGCTGGATTAAAAGATCGGCGGCTTAGGAGGCAAATTTCTTTTGTGTGCTGTTACTTGGTGGAGTCTCTCGATGATATCCTTCTCCTTTTGAGGGATCTCATTTCCTTTTAGATATTCATCGATATAATGATACGATACTCCCATTTCAGCTTCATCTGTTTGACCTTCCCATAGTCCGGCAGATGGAGCTTTCTTTATGATCGTATCCGGAACGCCCAAAACTTTTGCCCACTCATAAACTTCTGATTTCAATAAATTTGCGATCGGAAGGATATCCACACCTCCATCTCCATATTTCGTATAATATCCGGTCAATATCTCCGCAGCATTATCCGTCCCTACCACCATATAGTTTAAATTATTCGCGATCGAATATAGCGTTGACATCCTCAGTCTTGCCCGTAGATTCGCATCCGTCATCCTTGCATTCGGATGACTATAGAGCTCGCCGATAGCAGAACGAACTTTCTTTAATATATTGCTATGATCTTCCGTTAGATCGATATAAGCTCTTTGGATCCCACTACTTTGTATCGATCTTTCAGCATCTTCCAGATCGGATATATTACTTTGTATCGGAAGGATCACGCCCATCGAATGCTCAGGATACGCTCTTTTAATAAGACAGGCGACAACGGCGGAATCGATCCCTCCGGATACACCCACCAGCATCCCATTTACCTTAGCCGCCTTTCCCATCGCTTGGATCCATTCTACCGTTTTATCTATTTTTAATGATATTTCCATTTATACTTCCTTTCTGGCAATTATTTGCCCTTCCGATGCAGAAATATATATTTCTCCTCTGTTTATCATTTCAATATTTGATGAAGTCAGATCGATAAGTGCATCGATCACCGACAACTCTGTTGCTTGCAAAAAGATCTTCAGGATCACTTTTTCCTCGTAACTGATATTGTCTACTAGAATATTTTTCTTTTTTAATAGATATTGAACAGGATAAGATCGATCATAATTCATGATCAGCTCATATCCGAGCATTTTTTGAAATGGAATGATCTTAGAGTTTTCAAGCCCTCGTCCCGTAACATCGGCGTATGCTCTTGCCAGTCCTCCGGTCCCAAGCTTTATCCCCCCAAAATACCTTGTGATCACAACACATACATCGATGATATTTTTGTTTAGGATCATTTGTAGAGACGGCATACCCGCTGTCCCGCTAGGTTCTCCGTCATCAGAATATCTTTTACAAAAATGATCGTCTCGGACATAATAAGCTGTTACATTGTGTGTAGCATTATTATGTTTCTTCTTGACCTTATTGATATGATCGATCGCTTGTCGCTCTGTTTCTACCGGAAAAACATGTGCAATGAACTTTGACTTTTCAATTTCTACAAGCGTTTCAGACGGTTTAAGAACAGAATAAAACTCATTCATCGTCTTCCCCTATTATAATCTTTAGTATTTCTTTGTTTTTAGAATTTGTTTCTCGTTGTAGTAAGGAGATGAAAAACTCTTTTTTATCATCCAACTTATATTTTGACAACGCTTTGATCGCATACATACGAACTTGGACCATAGGATCCTTGCAACCCATTTTTAAGTATGGGATAAAACGATCCATATCCATTTTTCCCATTGAAGAATAGACGATCCGTTTGATATTTCCGTTTTTACTGGATGTGTGTAAACATAAAAGGTCCGCAAATTCCTGAAATCTCATTTCTCCTACGATCCAAATGATGCCGACGATATCTTCATAATTCATCTTTGTTTTTTTGAGAAAAATAAAAATATCCTTTTTTAATGATTCGGATCGACTCTCTGAAAACTCACGAAGATATTCTATTCTTTTTTCTTTAGATAAAGCCAATATCTCTTCCACTAAAGACATTGGCTTCGGACTTTGAAGTTTTTCAAATTTATACTCCATAACAGCATATTCTACTTGAGATGGAGGGATCTTGAGAAAAGAAGCTATTTGCTTTACAGTATATCCTTTTGAGTAGAGCTCTTTTATTTTTTTCATATGGTCACGATAGAATATATAAACGATATTTTGACTTATCTTCATCTGAGATCTTCAAAGAAACTTTTATCCCGTCATTTTCATAGTCCGTCTTTATATCATTATATTTTTTATGGAGATCACTTAGCAGATCCGATCTTTCATAAGGGAAAAACAGGACCACCTCTTTGTAACTAGCTAAAAGAAAATGTTCGATCTTTGAGATGAGTTTCAAAATATCTTCTTCTTTTTTTGCAGAAATATTTATCGTATTTTGTAAAGGCTCTACATTCACAAAGGTGTCTGAAACTTTATCCATTTTATTGTTAACGATCAAAACAGGGATATTTGGGATGTTTAGCTCCGTTAATACTCGCTCCGTTGTAGATCTCAAAAGATCATAGTTAGGATCTGAAGCATCCAACACATGTATGATCAGATCTGCATATCGGATCTCTTCTAAAGTTGATCTGAATGCTTTGATCAACGAATGCGGAAGACGTGAAACGAATCCGATGGTATCCGTTAGTAAAAATTCATTCCCATTGTTAAGATAAGCGCGTCTCAGATGAGTTCCCAACGTCGCAAACAACATATCTTTGACAAAAACTTCTCTCTCAGATCCATGATCCGGAGATCTTTTTATGATCTCATTTACGATCGTTGATTTCCCAACATTGGTATAGCCGACAAGAGCTACGATCGGAAGACCGGACTTGATCCTTTTGGAACGTTGAACGGCACGATTTCTAATGGTATCTTTTAATTCTCTCTCGATCTCATTGATCCGTGACTGAATATGTCTTTTATCCGTCTCAAGTTTTTTTTCACCCGGACCTCTCGTCCCGATCCCTCCGCCAAGACGGGAGAGTTTTTCTCCTAATCCGCTGAGCCGAGGAAGTCTATACTTTAGCTGAGCCAATTCCACTTGAAGTTTTCCTTCTTTTGTTACAGCACGTTTCGCAAAGATCTCCAGGATAAGCATCGTACGGTCGATAACATCTATACCGATCTCATTTTCCAGGTTGCGGATCTGTGAGCCGGACAACTCATGATTGAAAATAATGAGATTCGCATCCATATTTTGGGCATATTCTTTGATCTCTTCTACTTTTCCTTTACCAACAAAGTATGTTACATCAACGGAATCCTTGTTTTGGATGATATTTCCTAAAACTTCGATATCTGTAGCTTTAGCAAGTTCTTTGAATTCATCGACGGATGGATCGATATCGTCGATATATTCTTTGTTACTTTTCTCCGTGATCGCTAATGTTACCAGGATCGCACGATATTGGATCGTATTATTGGTCTCTATTGTTTTCATCTTACTCCAAATAGTCTTTTAGTTTCTTTGAACGACTCGGATGTCTAAGCTTTCTGAGTGCTTTTGCCTCGATCTGACGGATCCTCTCACGAGTAACATCAAACTTTTTGCCAACCTCTTCCAAAGTCCTTGCCCTTCCGTCATCCAGCCCGAATCTAAGTCGTAACACTTTCTGTTCTCTGTCATTCAAAGTGTTCAATACTTCTTTCAGCTGTTCTTGTAGCAAAGCGTAAGCAGCAGCTTCTGCAGGTGCAGGCGCATCATCATCCGGAATAAAGTCCCCCAGATGACTGTCTTCTTCTTCTCCGATGGGGGTTTCTAAAGACACCGGTTCTTGAGAGATCTTTTGTATCTCGCGCACTTTTTCTACAGGCATATCCAATGCTTTCGCCAGTTCTTCCGGTCTCGGATCTCGCCCCAATTCTTGTAATAATTGCCGAGACACTCGAATCAATTTATTGATCGTTTCGACCATATGAACAGGAATACGAATAGTCCTCGCTTGATCTGCGATCGCTCTGGTGATCGCTTGTCGGATCCACCATGTCGCGTAGGTGGAAAATTTAAATCCTTTCTTATAATCAAACTTTTCGACTGCTTTGATCAAGCCGAGATTCCCTTCTTGGATAAGATCTAAAAATAACATCCCTCTGCCGACATACCTTTTGGCGATCGAAACGACCAGCCTTAGATTTGCCTCTACAAGTTGCTGCTTTACCGCTTCATCCCCTTCATCCATCCTCCTTGCAAGATCGCTTTCCTCCTCCGGAGTTAATAGCGGGATCTTTCCGATCTCTTTAAGATACATCCTTACAGGGTCATCGATCGATATTCCCTTCGGTGCGGAAATATCTGTCGGATCGATCTCCAGATCCTCAGCAAGTTCAGACGCATTTTTGTCAAAATCCACATCAACATCACCGAAAATATCCATATTTTCGTCCTTTTGATCATCATCGATCAATTCGATCCCCAACTGACTAAGTGTTTCATAAGTATTCTCAATAACATCCTTATCCATTTCAAACGAAGAAAGAGCTTCGGAAATTTCAGCATAAGTAAGAGACCCTATTTCTTTTCCTTTTTCCAGCAGCGGCTTCAAGATATTTATTTCTTCCAATTTTTTGTCATTCTGATCCATACTTTAAGTCTCCTTCTTACTTTTTCATGTTTTTCAATTTAATAATGTAGTTGGCGATCGATAGAGCGATCTGCACATTTTTTTCGTCCTTTGAAGACATTATCTTCGCTTGAACATCTTCCAAATATTTTATTCTCATATTCAATTTTGTATTTCGGATACTTTTTATGAGCATCTTATATTCATCCGATGTCAAAACTTTTTCGTGATCAGCTTTAAAGGAATGATCGTTCCCGCTCTTGATATCATAGTATGTCTTTCTGTTTTTGCTATGCACAAGATCCTGTATATCGATCTCATCAAAAGATATCTTGCCTATCTTAAGACCGTTCAAAATAGCTAATTCTTTTTTGTCGATCTCTTCTTCTACTTCAAATTCAAATTCAAATTGAGTTTCTTTCTCAGAAGCTTTTGTTTCCATTTTAGAAAACTGTTTAACGCTAAAATATTGTCCAAAAATATCCACACCGATCGATTTGACGGAATAACCGGATACATCGGAAATATAATAAACACTTTCTTCAACATACACTTGCCTTGAGAAAGGTTTTTGAAGATACGATCTTATAAACTCAACAGCTCCCTTGACAAAGTTGCTTTTTCCGACATTATTTGTAATATCATGTTTTCTTTGGATCTGAATGATATTAAATAGCAGATAGTCTATCGAAGAGCTTACTTTTTCTTGAAATTCCATAACGGAATATTTCTTAAAAAACTCATCGGGATCTTTCGCTTCATCCAAGACAACCACTCTGGTTTCTAAACCTGCTTGGCTTAGGATCTCCAACGCCTTCAAAGTAGCTTCGATCCCTGCATTATCATTATCATACAATATAAAAACATTCTTTACGATCTTTGATAGGATCAAAGCCTGCTCGGTAGTTAAAGCCGTACCAAGGGTAGCTACAGTGTTTTTATACCCATTTTGATGCATACTTATAACGTCCATATAGCCTTCTACCAAAAAAATAATACCATTTGTTATATTTTTACGGGCAATATGCAAGGCGTACAGATTCTCTTTTTTTGAATAGATCTTCGTTTCCGCAGAATTCAAATATTTAGGTCCCCATTCTCCCAGCTGCCTTCCTCCAAAAGCAATGATCTCACTTCTGTTGTTAAAGATCGGAAACATCAATCGTTCACGAAAAACCGGATAGATCCTGTTTTCTTTTTTTACAGCCAATCCACTTTGGATTATCAGATCATCACAAAAACTTTTTCTCAATTCCTCTAATACGGAGTAAGAATTATTCGCGTATCCAAGACCGAATGCTTTGATCATCTCAGAATGGACTCCTCGTTCTTTCAGATACGAAAGGGCGTGACTATTTCGGATCAACTCTCGATAGTATGCTCTTGCTGCCATTAGGTTTACTTGTTTAAGATCAGTTAAAAATGTGTTCTGTTCTTTGTCATAAGAGTTGTTTTTCGGCACCTCGATCCCCGCCTTGTTTGCCAATATCAGGACCGCATCATAAAACTCTACATTTTCAATATCTTGAATAAAATTATAAACATCTCCGCCTTTGCCGCATCCAAAGCATTTGTAGGACTGTTTTCTTTCGTTCACCATGAATGAGGGAGTTTTTTCTTTATGGAAAGGACAGCAGGCCTTGTAGTTACTTCCCGACCTCTTCAGTTCAACATATTGCCCGATAATATCAACGATATCCGTTCTTTCTTTCAATAAGGCTATAAAATCGCTGTTCATCTTAATACATTCCTTGTATATCCATCCGACAAAATAAGGTTCTCTCGATGCTTTGCAACCTCTTGTGATCACAACAAAAATCAGTTTATTTGCCGAGCTGACCGACTTCAAATTCGGCTTGATGCGATCTGCTATAAAGCATCATTCTAAAGCCAGAAGCTCACACTTCACAACATCTTGCAAGCCTGATATCATTTCCGTTAATTGATGGATATTGACCTTCAATTGGGATATTTCGATCGTAATGGAAACATTCGCTATTTTATTGATCGGAATGTCTTGGTTGATCGTCAGGATGTTCGCATCATTCTCTGATAATATTTTTAATATTGACGAAAGGACTCCCTTCTCATGCATCAAAAGAAAGGAAAGGGTCGCTTTATTTCCCACCATCCCCTCCGATAGCGAAAACACCGAGTCTTTGTACTTGTAAAAAGTACTTCTGGATATTCCCACCTTTCTTACAACCTCGGTAACTCCTTGCTTAGGATCGATCCTTAACGATTCTTTTGCTTCTAAAACCTTTGTGAATACGTCCGGAAGTACGATACTTTCTATTACCAAAAATTTTTTCAATCATCTTCCTCCCTCTTTTTTTCTTCAATAAGCAAAAGCTTCTGAGTTCTTGTCATCTGCTTGATGGCATACTCTCTTCTAAGAGCATCGGATTTTTGTGAAAAATTTTCAACATACACGATAGATACCGGCAATCTGCCTCGAGTACATTTGGATGCTTTCCCTGCATTGTGTGATACCAAGCGTTTTTCCAAGTCGATCGTATATCCCGTATATAGATATCCGTCAACGCATTTCAGGATATACACATAATGTTCTTTGATCATATAAATATCCTTATTTTATTGATACGATTCTTCTCAACTTTTTCGACAATAAATTTATAGGATCTATAATGTATCATTTCTCCACTCTTTGGCAGTCTGCCGAGAACTCCGATGATAAACCCTCCAAAAGACTCAAATTCCTCCGATTCAAATCCGGTATTTAGAAGCTCATTCAGCTCATCAAGCCTCACATTTCCATTAACTACATATTCATTTTCCTTAATAAACTCAATATCCGATTCTTCTATTTCATCAAATTCATCATTGATCTCTCCAAAGATACTTTCCACAATATCTTCCATCGTAACAAGTCCGGCAACTCCTCCATACTCATCCAGAACGATCGCCAAGTGATTCCGGTCTCCCTGCATTTGTTTGAAGAAGTCACTGATCTTTATAAATTCAAAAGTATAGATCGGCTCACGCATATAATCGGCAACAGAAAAATCATCTCTTAAAAAATCATCGGACACTTCTCTAAAGAATAGATCTTTAACATATAAGAGTCCTACGATATTATCGATCGTATCATCATAGACAGGAAGACGGGAAAATTTTTTGGATTGAAACATCTCAACTACTTCTTGATAGTTCGCATCAAGTGGTATGGAAAGCATATCCATTCTTTGGATCATAACATCCTTGATCCTTAGGTCGCCAAACTCAAAGATATTATAGATCATTTCTTTTTCGTCATGCTCCAATATCCCCTCTTGGCTGGATACATCTACGATCGTTCGGAGTTCTTCGGAAGTAATAAACGGTTTTTTCTCACTTACATTACCTCCGAAAAGTCGAATGATCGATGCTGTGATCTTCGTTAATACATAGATCAAAGGTGAAAAAACTTTTGATAAAAATAGAATGGGAGAGGATACGAATATCGATATCTTTTCAGTATATTGAACGGCAAGACTTTTGGGGGTGATCTCTCCAAAAAGTAAGATCAAAAAAGTCATGATCGCTGTTACATATGCAACACCTTTTCTTCCTTCCGGAAAAAAAGAAAATGCCAATGCAGTAGCAACAGACGTTGCGGCGATGTTAACGGCATTGTTGCCCAGTAATATGGACCCTAACATCTTGTCCGGAGTCTCCAATAGTTTTTCGATCTTGTCCGCATTTTTTATGTTATTCTCTGCCATATGTTTTAATCGGATCTTATTTATAGACATTAAAGCTGTTTCCGAAGCGGAAAAAAAACCGGACAGAAAGATCAATGCCACCAGCAATATAAACTCCATTATTATACCATCAACCATTTATAGACCTCATTCTTAAGATGGATTTATTTCTCCAAATATGTAACGAAAATAAGTGATGTACTTGTAGCTCTACAAGCAGTGTATCGCCATTCTATAAGTACATATGTCCTATCTATTATACCATTCTTTTACTTTTCTACAACATTTTAAAACATTAAATTGAAAAAAAGATTTTTGATTGATATAATTAAGTATCATCGATCTCTCTAATGAGATCATTGACGAACAGAACCGGAGCGATCGAAATATGATCGCACGATATCAAAGCATAGCATCCGTTTTATGAAATATACGGATCTTCCTTTTTAAATAATTTATTTCACGACAGTTTTTCGTCAAGAAAGGAAACTATGATCAAGATCTATAAGACCATCAATGATGTAACAAAAGAAATCAACGAACTTGATAGCGGAGTCTGGATCAATCTTACCAATCCTACGCAGAGTGAACTGGCAACGATCCGATTACGCTATAATGTAGATGAAGGGCATCTAAAAGCGGCTCTGGACGAAGAAGAGAGTCCTCGTATCGATGTCGAGGATGAGAGCACTCTATTTATTATCGACGTCCCTTTTCCTTACGAAGACGGTGTGAATAAGGGAGGGAGGATCTACGGAACGATCCCTCTGGGCATCATAATAAGTGAAGAAGCGATCATCACAGTCTCTACCAGCGAGATAAAGCCCTTGATGGATTTCATAAAGATGCGGGTAAAAGGGTTCCACACCGAAAAAAAGACCCGTATGATCCTACAGATCATGTACAAGAACGCCACTTATTATCTTTTCTATCTAAAACAGATCGATCGGATCAGCGAAAGCATTCAGAAAGAACTCCATAAATCAATGAAAAATGAAGAACTGTTAGAATTGCTTTCTTTGGAAAAATCGCTTGTATATTTTACTACTTCGCTTAAATCAAATGAAATCGTTTTTGAAAAAATGATGCGATTAGACAGTGTGAAACAATATGCGGAGGATAAGGATCTCTTAGATGATGTCATCATCGAAAATAAGCAGGCGATCGAGATGTCTGAGACTTACAGCAACATTTTGAACGGTATCATGGGAGTGGTCGGATCGATCATCTCAAACAATCTAAACATCGTCATGAAATTCTTGGCTTCGATCACGATCATCCTGGCAATTCCAAATATCGTTGCCGGGATCATGGGAATGAACGTCAAAGTCCCTTTGGCAAACTCGCCTTACGGTTTCTTGGTCATGATGTGTATCATCATCGTACTGACCATCTCCGTTGGATATTATATGTTTAAAAAAAGACTGCTATAATAAACCCGCTTGACTCAGTTTTAGCTGAGGAAAGCGGGTTTATTATAGCTTGAAGATCATTTGCCGGGATCGTTTGACCCGTAAATTTTTGAAAAACCGGATCATTTATACTATTATTCTTTAAAACTAGCACTTAACAACATTTTTATTTTTTATAGCTTATATGGAATGATGCCCCCGCCCGTTTCGTCGTTTCATTAGAACGGAAATGTATTGATATGCTTATTTTATGGATAATAGTATTAAGTGCGCTTACGATGTTTTTTGATCGTGGCTCAGCAATATCTTTAATATTTTGATAGAGTTATCCACCGCTGTCAAAATGAATTTATCGAATTCGATATTCGCTCCTGTACCGGCATTATCCGATATCGAACGTATCACAACAAATGGTTTTTTGTTCAAATAAGCCGTGTGCGCTATACTCGCACCTTCCATTTCCGTTGCTTTTGCATCAAAAGTATCGACCAAAAACTTCGCCTTTTCCGGACTGGATATAAATTGATCTCCTGATACGATTATTCCTTTGACGACCTTGATCCCATCCCCCAGATCCGCATGTTCCATTTTAGTGATCATATCCGAATCGCTTTTAAAGTCAAAAGTATCCAGACGCGGGATCTGCCCCAATCGCTCGCCAAACATCGTGGTATCCACATCATGCTGTATCAACGAAGTTCCTACTACGATATCTCCCGGCGAAACATCCGGGCTTACACCGCCTGCTACCCCTACATTGATCACCGAGTCAACAGCAAAGTCATCGATCAATATTTGGGTGCATATCGCCGCATTAACTTTTCCAACACCGGAAACGACTACAACAACGTCTCTTCCCCATAAAACTCCTTTTAGAAAGTGCATTTGAGCTTTATGAAGTTCTCCGGAAATAAGCATTTCATTTTTCAGTGCTTCTACTTCTTCGTGCATCGCCCCGATGATCCCGATCAACATACCACATTCTCCTTTTCTGATCGCTTACGTATAATAAAATCTTTATTAGGCAAAACATCCAGATCCATCCAGACGAGCTCTTTAGGTCTTGGAGCAACTTCTATCGGCTCCATATTCTCACTATACATTCTTTTGACCGTCGTATAGATCGTTTCTCTCGTTCCCGGTCCGATGATCTCGATCTCATCATTTACAAAAACACGGTTTCTAATTTCAACTTGCACCATATTTTTTTCCTGTTTTGTAACGACTCCGATAAAATCATAATTTCTTATATAAGAACCGGAGCCGTAGTTTTGAGAGTCACTGCTCGGCTTATCTTTGTAGAAGCCATGCGTAAAATCGCGATAGCTGGCTTTCTTCACTTCTTCCAGCAGATCCGGATCAAATTTATAGTTGGCAGGATCTTCATAATAGCTGTCGATGGCGATCCGATAAGCTCTTACGATCGTGGCTACATAATAGGCGGTCTTGACCCTTCCTTCGATCTTTAGGCTGTCTATCCCCGACTCTACGATCTCTCGTATCGAATCGATCAGACAAAGATCTTTTGAATTGAAGATATAGGTTCCACTCTCATCTTCTTCGATCGGAAAATATTCTCCCGGTCTTTTTTCTTCCACCAAAGAATATTTCCAACGACATGGGTGTGCACAAGCCCCACGGTTTGCATCTCTCCCGGTCATATAGTTACTCATCAGGCAGCGTCCGGAATATGAAATACACATTGCACCATGAACAAAGGACTCGATCTCCATATCTTCAGGTATCGAATCTCTAAATCTTCTTATTTCATCAAACGAAAGCTCTCGTGCGGTCACGATCCTCCGAATGCCTTGATCATACCAAAATCTGGCACTATAAAAATTTGTGTTGTTTGCTTGCGTACTAAGATGGATCTCCATATTCGGAATATGCTCTTTCACCATCATAAGCACGCCGGGATCCGCTACGATAACTGCATCTACATCGATCTCATCCAAAAACAAAAGATACTCTTTGAGACCCTCAAAGTCGTCATTATGAGGAATAATATTGAGTGTTACATATAGCTTTTTATTTCTTTCATGGCAAAACCGAATGCCTTCTTTCATCTCCTCAAAAGTAAAGTTTTTAGAAGCTGTACGCATACCGAAGCTTTCTCCCCCGATATAGACCGCATCCGCACCATAAATGATCGCTGTCTTTAACTTCTCCAGATCGCCTGCCGGAGCAAGCAATTCTACTTTTTTAGTCATTCAACTTCCTTTCTGTATTTATAAGTGATCGCAATACCGTCTCCTATCGGTACTAAAGTAGTAAAAAAATCATCGTTTTCTGATTTCAAATGATCGATATACTCATTCATTCTTTTATAGATCGTTCGATATCTCTTATCGACAGAACTTGCCGTCTCTTCAACGATCATCCCTTTATGGAATATATTATCGGAGATGATAACTCCGCCCGGTGAGACTTTATCAAAGATCAGATCAAAGAATGCTCGGTATTGACCTTTTGCAGCATCAATAAACACAAGATCAAATATTTGATCTTGTAATATCTCATGATCGGTCAATACATCTTGGTTATATACGACGATCCGATCTTGCATACCCATTTTATCAATATTCTTTTGAGCTTCTCGATATCGTATGACATCTCTTTCAAAAGAAATGATCTTTGAACTTGGATCGGCTTGAGTCGCCATCGCTATGGTCGAATATCCGATCGCGGTGCCGAATTCCAAGATCTTTTGAGGTTTCTTTATCTTGATAATACCGATCAGAAGATCAAGACTGTCTCGACTTATTATCGGTATATGATACTGTTGAGCATAACTTTCAAGCTCAGATTGGATCTCAAAAAATGAAAAAGTTCTTTTCTTGATGTACTCTTGTATATTGTGCTTATCCATTATCCTAAATATTTCTTTTTATTTTTCAAATGTTCTTCATAGGTTACCGCAAATATTTGGGATCCTGTCCCATCATTCTTGGACAAAAAGTACATATATTCCGTCTCCGGATGCTCAAGTACCGCTTGGATCGCAGTAATGCTTGGAGAAGCGATAGCAGTGATCGGGAGTCCTTTATACTTGTAGGTATTATACGGAGAATCGATCGCGATCTCTTCATTAGATAAGATCCATCTTCTTTCTTTTAGGATATATTGTACCGTTGCACAAGATTGTAACGGCATATCGATCATCAGACGATTGTCAAAAACAGATGCTACCAATGGCATTTCATCGGCAAGTGCCGCTTCTCTTTCAACGATCGAAGCCAAAATGATGACTTCGTTAAGGGTTTTTCCGCTGGCAGCTAATTTGGGCTCGATCTCGGTAACATAGATATGATCAAAACTTTTCAACATCGTGCGAATGATATATTCTTCCCCATCCGATTCCTTAAAGTCGTATGTCAATGGATATAAATATCCCTCTAATGATCTGATGCTCGGATCTTTGAGAAATGGAAATTCTTCAACGAAAATCGACGGGTCATTTACCAGCTCCATAAACTTATCTGAGCTCCCAAGCCCTTCCGCCTCTACTTTGTTTGCAATTTGGATCGCTTCCAATCCTTCTTGGACCACAAATTTTTTCCCACGAAAAACTTTCCCTTGATATAACATGGTTACGATCTCAGACGACGACATATTCTTTGAGATCATATAGGTTCCCGCTTTGATATTCGTCATCTGTTTATCTTCCGCATAATCGACCATCGCCTTCGCACTGCGAATATAACCCAACTCTTCCAACTCTCTGGACACCCGGGTGAGATTGGATCCCGATCTGACAGTATATTCAAATTCAGCAGTATCGTTGCTATCGATCGGTTCCATCGCACCGCCCGGACCTGAACAGCCTGCCAACAACAATACCATGACCAGTAATAACAGCTTTTTCATATTTCCCTTTCTGCTCCAAGGCATTCCTGATGATAAAGAGCGATCGCCAAGATCGTTTTAGCGTCTCGGATCTTACCATTTTTTATCATATCCATGGTCTCAGATAACGAATAATGGTAGATCTCGATATCTTCGTCCTCATCAAAGCAAGGCTGACCTTGCTCTCCCAACTTTGCAAAATATAAATGACCTTGTTCGTTTGAAAAACCCGGGGATGTATAAAAACTTGTGACATACTTCAACGATCTTATCTCATAGCCGGTCTCTTCTTTGAGCTCTCTTCCGATCGCTTCAACAGGCTCCTCTCCTATTTCCAATTTCCCTGCAGGGATCTCGATCAGATCTTGCTCAACAGCCTTCCTAAACTGTTTCACCAAAACTATTTTATCATCCATAGTAACAGCCAATGCACATACCGCCCCCCGATGTTCCACGATCTCTCGAAAAGCTCTTTTCTTCTCATCGATCTGCACTTCATCACGATACACACTGATCACTTTCCCCGAATAGATCTCTTCACGATTTATTGTTTTTTCTTTCATACCCTCTCCGAATTCTTCAAAATAAGATCTTTTGCCGCCTGCAAAGTGCTCTTTGTTATCTCCGTTCCCCCCATCATCTTTGCAAGTTCGTCGACCCTCTCTCCAAAATTTAATTTCTTGATCCTCGTTTGAGTATCTTGTTGATGCTGCTCTTTTTCTACAACAAAGTGAGTGTCGGCAAAACTTGCGATCTGAGGGAGATGTGTGATGCAAAGCACTTGTCGAAAACGGCTGATCTCTTTTAATTTGATACCGATCTTTTGAGCCGCCAAGCCACTCACTCCGGTATCGATCTCGTCAAATATCAGCGAATATATATTATCCGATCTTGCCACGACCGTTTTGAAAGCAAGCATAAACCTTGAGATCTCTCCTCCGGAAGCTATTTGAGAAAATGCTTTCGGTTCTTCTCCTTTGTTAAAAGAAACTAAAAATTCCACTTGGTCTGCTCCGGTTTTCATAAAATCGCGTTTTCTAAAATCGATCTCCAATTGAACATCTTTCATATTCAATGAATCCAATTCTAACTGGATCTCTTTCTTTAACCGTAACGCGATCTCTTTCCTCATGCGAGAAAGTTTTTCAGCGCTTTCTACCAGATTTTGTTGGATCTCATCCAATTCTTGAGAATACTTTTGATTCAGAACATCTCTCGAAAGTATCTCCTCCCTGCGATCGATCGCTGCCTGCAGATACATCCTCACTTCATCGAGATCCTTGCCGTACTTTCTATGGATCTGATTGACCCGATCCAATCGAATATTCAATCTATCGATATCTTCCTCATCATCCGGATCTTCTTGAGCAGCATTGAATTCATGGGAGATATCCTCCAAGGAATAATACGCCTCATTGAGTTTTTCTAACCAATGGTCTCCTTTGGGCAAATACTCCGAAACTCCTTCTAATTTATTTATACAGCGAGACAATACATCCAGTATAGAGTCTTTTTCCTCATAGATCTTTTGATAAACAAATCGTAACGATCCTCTGATCTTTTCGGAATTTTCAAGGCGGAGCAATTTTTCTTTTATCTCTTCCTTCTCACCTCTTTTGATGTCCGCTTCGCGTATCTCATCGATCTCATAGGAAAGAAGATCCAGCTCTCTTTGTATTTTTAACGGATCTGAATCGTCATTGAGCAAGAGTATTTTTTTTCGGATATTCAAGAACTCTTGATAATGACCTTCATATTCTTTCAATAGATCCGTTGTTTCCGATCCGCCGAAATTATCGATCAGCTTTAGTTGGTTGGAAGGTGTAAGGAGTTGTTCATACTCATTTTGCCCATGGATGGTGATGATCCGAGTCGTGATATCTTTGAGATCGCTTTGATTGACGATCCGACCGTTAACACGACTTACGCTTCTTCCATCTGAAGAGATCTCTCGGGTGATCGTAAGCCTATCTTCGTCCCCTTCGATGCCGAGATCTTCTAAAAATCCGGTGATCTCCTCATCATAGATGTTAAAATGAGCTTCGATGACAGCTTTTTTAGCCCCATTCCGAACAACAGATCTCGAACCTTTTTTCCCCAAAGCCAAAGATAAGGCATCGATCATGATCGATTTCCCCGATCCGGTTTCTCCTGTAATGATATTCAGTCCTGCTTCATATTCAATGCGCATCTCATCGATCAATGCAAAATTTCGTATATATAATTCTAAAAGCATAAATCACCTCAAAGAAATACTATTCAGCTCTTCATGGGCTTTCTGAACAACATCTTGGATCAGCTCATTATCAAATGAGATCTCATCGCCATTAGACAAATACATCAAAAATTCGATATTCCCTTTAGGACCTTTGATCGGAGAGTAGTCGATCGCTTTAACGTAAAGACCTTCTTCGGTCGCATATCGTAAAGCAAGGTGGATCGCTTTGATATGAGATCTTTTATCTCTGACAACACCTTTTTTCCCAACCTCATCCCTTCCCACTTCAAACTGGGGCTTGATCAATGCGACGCATTCAAAATGATCCGCTCCCAATCCCTTTAGCTTAGGAAATACCAATTTGAGCGAAATAAAAGATACATCGATACTAAAAAAATTTATTTTTTCATCCAAACTCCGCGGATCTAAATAACGAATGTTTGTACGTTCCAGATTGACGACTCTCGGATCCTGTCTCAGCTTCCAATCCAGTTGCCCATAACCTACATCTACCGAGTAGACTGTTTTGGCACCATTTTTCAGCATCACATCGGTAAACCCTCCTGTCGATGCCCCGATGTCCATGCAAACTTTGTCTTCTAAAGATATATCCCATTTATCGATCGATTTTTTCAGTTTCATCCCGCCCCTCGATACATAAGGAATGGCATCTTCTTTTATCACTATATTGTCTTTTGAAGATATGTTGAAACCGGGTTTATCAACAATAAAATCGTTGACCAACACTCTACCTGCCATAATATTTTTTTGTGCTCGTTCCCTGGAATCAAAATATCCCAGATCAACCAACAACTTATCGATCCGACCTTTCATCAAAACTCCTGACTATATTTTCAGATAAATAATTGCGATCAAGACCCCCAAAAGCCCGCCGGCATAAACTTGTATAGGCGTATGTCCTACCAACTCTTTTAGACGCTCCGATTCAAATTTATGTTTTTGAAAATCCTCTAAAATGACATTTAAGATCTTTGCCTGCTTTCCAACCGCCAAGCGAACTCCGGATGCATCATACATTACGATGCACGCCATACTGAAAGCAAGCGCGAATATCACCGAGTCAAAACCTTCAACTATACCGATCGCAGTAGCCATACTGCTGACCAATGAAGAATGAGAGCTTGGCATGCCGCCTGATCCGATCATCCTTGAAAAATCAAACTTTCCTGCCTTAACAAACTCCACAAATATCTTTAAGCTTTGAGCGATAAACCATCCCAAAAATGAAGCTATCAAGACCTTATTATCCATAATCTGACTCATACTATCCTCTTAACTGTTTCTTGTTGCTACATAGCTTGCCAATTCCTCTAAAAACTTCTTTTCAGAAAAAATATTTAATGCGTAGATCGCTTCTTGGACATTTTGTTCCAATATTTTTTTTGACTCTTCCATTCCATAGCATGTAACAAATGTTGACTTTTGGTTCTCGGCATCCGATCCTATAGGTTTTCCCAACATCTCAAACGAACCGGTAACATCTAAAATATCGTCCGCTATTTGAAATGCGATCCCTAAATGTAATGCGTATTTTTTTAAGGCATCGATCTCTTCGCTCGTTGCCTCCATCATATATGCAGCTGATAAGATCGCCGCTTCGATCAAAGCTCCCGTTTTCTTTTGATGGATATATAGCAGTGTGTTCGGATCGATTTCTTCAGATCCTGACTGTATGTCCAGTATTTGTCCGGCGATCAATCCTTTGGAGCCCGCATTTTCTGCAATGAGCTTTGCTCCTCTTATATTCGATATCGAAGGATCCAGCTCGATCTTATTGAATAAGATCTCGAATGCTTGATTTAATAACGCATCCCCTGCCAAGATCGCAATATCTTCTCCAAAACATTTATGATTGGTGGGTTTGCCGCGACGATAGTCATCATTGTCCATTGCCGGTAGATCATCATGGATCAAGGAATAGGTATGAATATATTCTAAAGCGCAAGCAGAATCGACATATTTCTCGATATCGCCTTGAAGCAGACGAACAGTTTCCAGATGCAATACCGGACGGAACCGCTTCCCCCCCGCCGTCAAGGAATATCTCATCGATTCATATAGTGTTCTTTGCCTTGTATTTTTGATCTCTTGGATATGATCCAACAGATTTTTTTCTATCAGCATTTTTGTTTGATCGTATCTTTCTCTAAAATCCATTTTATCCCTCTATATAAAATAAACAAAAAACATATGATTTCCTACTGACCGACATCCAGATCTTCTCCATCGACCGTTGAGATCGAAAGCTTTATGCTCTCCAGTTCTTTATTGCACTCATCATTTAGAATGATCCCTTTTTTATATAGATCGATCGCTTTCTTCAGATCGATGTCCGGATCTTGCAACATTTCAATGATCCGATCCATTTCCTTCAGTTTTTTTTCAAATTCCATTTCTTATCTCCATCACTTTTACAGTGAAGCTGCCATCTTTTACTAATACTTCCAATTCCATCGAGGGTGATATTTTGTTAATACTATCCACCTTCTCTCCAGATCTATTATAAAGTAATGCTCCGCCAAAATCAAAAAGATTTTCCGGATTTTTAGAAAAAATAACCTTGCTTCTTTTATTAAGTTGTTCTTTCTTCTTGTTCAACAATCCAAGCATCGATAGATCCAATTCCTTTTTTTTCATACCCCATCGATCCTTAAGACCCGCTATCGCTCTCTTCGGGGCATGCGCCGCTAAGATGTTTTCTATATACTCCAATTTTTGCTGTTTGTTGGAAATGACTCGAGAGATCGAATCATTCAATGTTTTTTTTTGGTTTTTCAGCGATATTTTAAGATCCTCCAGCACAGGAACTGCGATCTCGGCTGCCACGGACGGTGTTGAAGCTCGCATATCGGCAACCAGATCCGCGATCGTAAAATCCGTCTCATGTCCTACTGCGGATATGATCGGAGTAGAAGAATGAAAGATCGCTTGAGCGACTTCCTCTGAATTAAAAGCACTTAGTTCTTCATAAGAACCTCCGCCTCGCGCTATCATGATGATATCCACACTGCAACGATCGAAATATCGGACCCCTTCCGAGATCTCTTCGATCGCTCCTTCTCCTTGGACATGCGCCGGAAATACGAGTATCTTTACTGCCGGATATCTTCTTTGAATAACATGATAAATATCACGGATAACTGCACCGGTAGGCGAAGTAACTACCCCGATCTTTTTCGGATATTTTGGGATCGGCATCTTGTGTTTCGGGTCAAAATATCCCTGTGCTTCAAGTTTCTCTTTCAAACGAAGGAATCGCTGATAGGCAAGACTTTCTCCGATATGCCGAATATCCTGAACAACAAAACTGACATACCCCTCCTTCCTATAATAATTTATCGTTCCTTTACAAAGGATCCGATCCCCTTCTTCGATCTGCTGCAGTTCGTCGACATTCTGATATCGGTCCGAGAACATGATACAGCGGACTTTAGAAAAATCGTCTTTTAAAGTAAAATATACATTCCCGGATGAATGGATCTTAAAATTTGACAATTCTCCTTCGACATAAATATTCTGAAGGATCGGATCATAATTTATACTTTGAGAGATATAATCGCTTAATTCACTGACTTTGAGAGATCTTATCTTCATTTTACATCCCTATCTATATGTTTTTTCAAAAATTCTCCTGTATACGATCGCTTATTTTTCATAACTTGCTCTGGAGTTCCGGTCGCGACGATCTTACCGCCAAAATCTCCCCCACCCGGTCCAAGATCGATGATATGATCCGCAATTTTGATCACATCAAGATTATGCTCGATAACAACCACCGTGTTTTCGGTATCAACGAGTTGATTCAATACTTTTACCAATTTATCCACATCGGCTATATGAAGTCCTGTAGTAGGTTCATCCAAGATGTATAATGTTCTTCCGGTCGCTCTTTTGCTCAATTCTGTAGCTAATTTGATACGCTGAGCCTCTCCCCCGGAAAGTTGCGTGGATGGTTGTCCTAATTTTATATAAGATAGACCGACAGACATTAATGTTTCCAATTTATTATGGATCTTTGGGATGTTCTCAAAGAAATGATATGCTTCCTCTACATTCATCTCCAATATGTCGGCAATATTTTTGCCTTTGTATCGGACTTGGAGTGTTTCGCGATTGTATCGGTGACCCTTGCACACTTCACAAGGAACATATACATCCGGCAAAAAGTGCATTTCGATCTTTATAATACCGTCCCCTTTGCAGGCTTCACATCGTCCACCATTAACATTAAAGCTAAATCTCCCTTTTTTGTATCCTCTCATTTTTGCATCGATCGTATTTGCAAAAAGATCACGGATATGATCAAAAACACCGGTATAAGTTGCCGGGTTGGAGCGTGGAGTACGTCCTATAGGGCTTTGGTCGATCTCTATCACCTTGTCGATCCGGTCAAGACCTTTTATCTCTTTATAGATCCCTGCTTGTTTTTTGGAACGATTCAAATGGTTGGTCGCTCCTTTGTATAAAATTTCGTTGACCAGAGAACTTTTCCCGCTCCCGGAAACCCCGGTGACGCACGTAAGGACCGAAAGGGGTATCTTGACATCGATATCTTTCAGATTGTTTTCCCTCGCACCAATGATCTCGATGCAATGATCATTGTCGACCTTTCTTCGCTTTCGAGGGATCTCGATCTTTTTTCTCCCGCTCAGATATTGACCCGTGATGGAACGTTCATCAGTCAATATCTCTGAAACTGTCCCTTGAAATACGATTTCCCCGCCATGAATGCCTGCGCCTGGTCCAATATCTATGATCTGATCCGCCTCAAACATCGTATCTTCATCATGCTCGACCACGATCAAAGTGTTTCCGATATCTGTCAAATGACGCAATGTCTTCAAAAGGCGTTCATTATCTCGTTGGTGAAGACCGATACTCGGCTCGTCCAAGACATACAGAACGCCAACCAACGCCGCGCCGATCTGTGTCGCCAACCGGATCCTTTGGGACTCTCCCCCGGATAGAGTTCCTGAACTTCGAGACAGCGTCAAATAATCCAATCCGACATCTTTTAAAAAACTGAGGCGTTGTCCGAGCTCTTTCAGGATCTCTTTGGATATCAATCGCTCTTTATCATTAAGTTTCAATTTTTCTAAAAAATTTATATGCTCCGTGATCGACAGGTCCGTCAGATCGGATATATTCATCCCGCCTACTGTCACCGCCAATACTGCCCGGTTAAGCCTTTTTCCATTACATGCTTCGCATGGTTGCTCATACATATACCCTTCGATCTTTGTTCGGATATATTCGGACGGAGTTTCTCGATACCTTCTTTCCAAATTCGGAATAACGCCTTCAAAAGGTGCTGAATACTCTCTCTTGCTATCCTTAAAACGACTTTCATATTCAAATTTCAACTCTTCTTTCGAGCCATACAGCAATTTCTCTTTGAAATCCTCCGGAAGATCTCGAAAAGGGATATCCATAGAAACTCCATTTTTCTCAGCCAAAGTTCGGATCATGCTGAAATAGATCGAGCTCTCATTGTTGTCACTGGATGCCCAAGCTTCTACAGCATTTTGCCGCAAAGTCAAACCTTCATCCGGGATCACAAGATCCGGATCGATCTTCATTTTTACTCCCAAACCATTGCAGCGCTCACAAGCTCCATAAGGAGCATTGAAAGAAAACATCCTCGGAGAGACCTCTTCGATCGCGATCCCGTGATCTGGGCATGCAAACTTGGTTGAAAAAAGCGTATCTTCGCCATCGATTTGAGAAACGATCACTAATCCGTCAGTCTGTTTGAGAGCCGTTTCAATGGAATCATTCAGCCTTCCTTCCGCTCCATTTTTTACTACTAATCGATCGACAACGATATCGATATGATGTTTTTTATTTTTCTCCAGCTTGATCTCGTCATTGATATCTAATAATTCTCCATTGATCCGTACACGAACGAATCCTTCGTTTTTTATCGCCGCAAGGATCTTTTCATGCATTCCTTTTTTCCCACGAATGATCGGCGCGATGATCTGTATTTTGCTTCCTTCAGGAAGGGACATCGTTTTGTCCACGATCTCCTGGACCGACATTTGTTTGATCTCCTGATCACAGATCGGACAATGCGGGATCCCGATATTCGCATAGAGCAATCTCAAATAATCATAAATTTCGGTAACTGTTCCGACCGTCGATCTCGGATTTTTGGATGTGGTCTTTTGATCTATCGAAATAGCGGGAGAGAGACCTTCGATATACTCGACATCCGGCTTTTCCATCTGTCCCAAAAATTGACGCGCATACGAAGACAAACTTTCGACATATCTCCTTTGTCCTTCGGCATAGATCGTATCAAAAGCCAAAGATGATTTCCCTGAGCCTGAAATGCCGGTAAATACGATCATTTTATTTCGTGGTAATACCAGATCTACATTTTTTAAATTGTGTTCATTTGCTCCTTTGATGATTATCTTATCATTCATTATAACTTTTTCTCCAGTTCTCTGATTCGGTCTCTGACGCTTGCAGCATTTTCAAACTCCATTTTCTCTGCATAGGCGAACATTTTCTCAGTCAATTCGACGATCTCTCTCTCGATCTCTTCTCGTTTTAATGTTTCTTTGATACCGTATCTTGTTTCTTTTTCCGCTACAAGCGTTGAGATATTATCTCGGATGTTCTTTGATACCGTCTGTGGGGTGATATTATGTTCTTTATTATAGCAACTTTGGATCTCTCGCCTGCGCTGCGTCTCTTCGATCGCAACGGACATCGATCGGGTAACATGATCCGCATACATGATCACGCGACCGTTTGAGTTTCGCGCAGCTCGTCCGATCGTTTGTATCAACGAGGTCTCTGAACGAAGAAAACCTTCTTTATCCGCATCCAAGATCGCAACCAGTGCTACTTCCGGAATATCGAGCCCTTCTCGCAACAGATTGATCCCGATCAATACATCGAAAACTCCCAGACGAAGATCTTTAATGATCTCGATCCTCTCAAGAGTTTCAACATCCGAATGAAGATATCGAACTTTTATCCCCGCTTTTTCTAAAAACACGGTCAGATTTTCAGCCATCTTTTTTGTTAACGTAGTGATCAAAACTCTTTCGTTATTCGATACGATCTTCGTGATCTCTCCGATAAGATCGTCGATCTGATTCTCTATCGGTCGAACCTCAATGCTTGGATCCAACAAGCCTGTCGGTCGAATGATCTGTTCTGCAAAAACAGATGACTGCTCGATCTCGAATTTTCCGGGCGTTGCGGAAACAAATAATATTTGATTCGCAATATCAATAAATTCATTAAACTTCAACGGTCTGTTGTCTGCAGCAGAAGGCAGTCGAAATCCATGATCGATCAATGTCTTTTTTCTCGATTGGTCCCCGGCATACATCGCATTGAGCTGAGGGATCGTTACATGGGATTCATCAATAATGATCAGATAATCTTCCGGAAAAAAGTCGATCAACGTAAATGCTCGCTCTCCCGCTTCTCTGCCGGTCAAATGCCTTGAGTAGTTCTCCACTCCTTTACAAGTTCCTATTTCTTGAAGCATCTCTATATCATATTTCGTTCTCTGGCGGATCCTTTGTTCTTCCAAGAGCATATCCTTCTCTCTAAAAAAATCGGCACGTCCTTCTAATTCGTCTTTGATCTTGACTATAGCGCGATCGAGTTTTTCTTTACTTGTAACATAATGGGATGCCGGAAAGATCGATACATGACTGCGTTCTCCGATCACTTTTCCGGTGATATGATCGATCTCAACGATCCGGTCGATCTCATCGCCAAAAAACTCGATCCTCAGACCGCGAACATCCGTATTCGCAGGAATTATCTCAAGTATATCACCTCGAACCCTGAAATTTCCGCGTGTAAAGTTAATATCATTTCTTTCATACTGGATCTCAACGAGCTCACGGATCACCTCATCCCGATCTTTTCTCATGTTTGGACGCAAAGACACCATCAGGAACTCATATTCTTCCGGATCACCCAAGCCATAAATACAGGACACCGAGGCTACTATGATCACATCTCTACGCTCTAAGACCGAAGCCGTTGCGCTATGTCGCAACTTATCGATCTCTTCGTTGATCTGAGAATCTTTTTCAATATAGGTATCCGTCACCGGAACATAGGCTTCCGGCTGATAATAATCGTAATAAGAAACAAAATACTCCACCGCATTATTGGGAAAGAATTCTTTAAATTCCGAGTAAAGCTGTGCAGCTAGTGTTTTGTTATGCGCTATGACCAAAGTCGGTTTTTCCGTATTTTTTATAATATTAGCCATAGTATAGGTTTTTCCTGACCCGGTAACACCCAGCAATGTTTGAAATTTATTCCCTGCATGGATCGAATCGGTCAATTCCTTGATCGCTTTCGGCTGATCCCCTTTGGGAACCAAAGCAGTGCCAAGTTCAAATTTATTTTCCATCATTATGATCTAAAAGCTCCTTTGCGATCTCCAGTGCATCTTCTCCTTCAGCGAGTTCACGATGCGGTTTGACCCCGATCTTGTGGATAGGATCTTTATTAGGGGTCAGATACTCACTTGTCGTGATCTGATACCCATCACCGCCCAGCCTGCTGAACGTAGTTTGTATGATCCCTTTTCCGAAAGTGGTCGTACCGACGATCCGGACACTCCCGTGGTCCTTGAGAGCTCCCGCTAATATTTCTGAAGAAGATGCCGATTTTTCATCTACCAGCAAAACGATATCAAACGAAAATTTTTTATCCGTCTGAGATCTGTGTTCTTTCAATTCTTCTTTTTTTGAATTCGTATAGTATACTACTTTATTTTTTCCAACAATACTTCCGGCTATCTTTGAAGCCTCATCGACCAAGCCTCCCGGGTTTGCACGCAGATCTAAGATCAGTTTGTCGATATTTTCTTTGTTTAAGCGACTGATCGCCTCAAAATAATCATCGTAAGTCGTTTCGATAAATCGATCGATCTTTATATAACCGATGTTATCATAGACTTCTACTGATACAGATCGTTCAACGACCAAGTCCCGATCTACCAAAAACTCAAGCGTTTTTCCATCTCGACGAACAATGATCTTTGCTTGGATATAGTTTCCAAACAAAAGATATTCTTTATTTTGGTTTTTTAGTGAGAGGAGCACCTCCTCATAGCTATCATCGCTCAATTCGATATCATTTACCGAAAGGATCTTATCGCCAACCATCAAACCGGCTTTTGCGGCAGGTCGTTCATCTATTACTTCAATGATAACAAATTCTTTATTCTTATTTCGCTGGATCTTTATTCCTATCCCTATCGATCCGCCTTTATCTCTCAGTTTCTTCGACTCCAACTCTTCCTTGGAATAATACCTTGAATATCCGTCCGGAAGGATCGCAAACATCCCTCTGACAGCACCTTCTGACAATAAACTTTTATCGATCTCTTTGTAATATTCTTCATCGATCTTTTCATACAACGCAATGATCTCCTTGAGATCTTTGAAACTTTCATACTCATTTGAATTTATGATCGCACGATTTGCAATTTTAAGATCAATGCCTGTAATAAGTAGTATAAAAAAAGAAATCGCTGCAAGAGAGATCGCGGATGTGAGCAGCAGTAGATACTTTTGACTTTTTTTCATTTTTTTCTCCATAAAAATAACTCCGGAAAAGCTTCCAGAGTTATTATATCACTTTTTTAGTTATTTGTTGTTACTTTGAATCATATTGATCGCTTTTTTCGGACATTTTTTTGCACAGACCGAACATCCGATACATTTTTCTTTATCCACGACATGAAGTTTTTTTACTTCACCGCTGATCGCTTCCACGGGACAATTTCTTGCACAGATCGTACATCCAATACACAGATCCGACACGATATCCGCTGTCTTTCGTTTTGACAGATCTCCGCTGATCGCTTTTGTGGGACATTTTGAAGTACAGACCATACATTCCGTACACTTATCATAGTCGATCTTAGCAACATTATTCGTTACATGGATCGCGTCAAATTTACAATTTTTCTCACAGATCCCACAAGCGATACACGCAACAGAACAATTCACTTTTACATGCTTCCCTTTTTCTTTGTTCATACATTCTACGATAACTGACTTATTTTCGGCCTTTATCTCAATGATCTGTTTCGGACAAGCCTCAACGCATTTCCCGCAAGCAACACATTTCTCCGTATCCACCTCAGCAACACCGCCTTCATTGATATGTATTGCATCAAAAGGGCATACCGCAACGCAAGTTCCAAAACCCATACATCCAAATTCACAGCTTTTAGGACCGTTTCCAACGATCACTGCCGCTTTACAATCTAAGATCCCAAAGTATTCCGCCTTGTCCAAGGCATTCGCCTTAGTCCCTTTACATAAAACTTTGGCAACTTTTCGAGCTCCTGCATCCGCAGTAACTCCCATGATCTCAGCGATCGCAGATGCCACCGGTGCCCCGCCGACCGGACAGGCATTTACTGCCGCTTTGCCGCTTGCGATCGCATTCGCCAGTCCCCCGCAACCCGGAAAGCCACAACCTCCACAATTCGCTCCGGGGAGGACATTTAGTATCGCCTCTTCCTTAGGATCGACCTCGACTGCAAATATTTTTGAAGCGTATGACAATCCTGCTCCAAAAACCAGCCCCATTGCAGACAAACTCACAACGGAGTTTATTAATTGACTCATACTCTCCTCCTACTTCACTAAACCTGTAAAACCTAAAAATGCCACAGACATGATCCCTGCCGTTATCAGTGCGATAGGATACCCTTGAAAAGATTCCGGTATATCCGAGAGTTCCAATCTTTCTCTGATCCCCGCAAACAAAACGATCGATAGAGTAAAGCCTAAAGCCGCTCCTGCACCGTTAAAGATCGTCTGGATCAAATTGTAGTCATTTTGGATATTTAGGATCGCAACTCCCAAAACAGCACAGTTTGTAGTGATCAATGGCAAAAACACACCTAAAGCTTGATACAGGGTCGGCGAAAGTTTTTGAATGATCATTTCGACCAACTGGACTAATGCTGCAATGACCAAAATGAATACGATCGTTTGCATGAATCGAATGTCCAGTGCGATCAAAAGCCTTTGCAAGATCCAAGTAATGATCGAAGCGAGTACCATTACAAAAGTAACTGCCATTCCCATCCCCATTGCCGTTTCGATCTTTTTGGAAACTCCAAGGAACGGGCAGATCCCTAAAAATTTGGACATTACAAAGTTATTTACAAAAATTGAAGAAAGTAAAATTATAAATATCTCTTTCATTTCTTACCCCCTACTCTTCTTCAGATCGATCTTATTCTTAATAGCAAGCAGAACCCCAAGTACCAGGAATGCTCCGGGCGGAAGGATCATGATCAGCGCAGGTTGAAAACTTGCTCCGAAAAGACCTGTTCCAAAGATCGTTCCATTGCCGAATATCTCACGGATCGATCCAAGGATCGTCAAGGCTATCGTAAATCCCAGACCCATTCCGACACCATCAAAGATCGATGAGACCGGACCGTTTTTGGAAGCGAAGCTCTCCGCTCGAGCAAGGATGATACAGTTAACTACGATCAAAGGGATAAATAGACCTAGTGATCTATCTAATGCCGGCAAGTATGTTTTCAAAAGCATACCTACGATCGTAACAAATGATGCGATAACGATCACGAAAGCCGGAATACGGATCTTTGCAGGGATCACTTTTCTAAGTAGTGAGATCAATAGATTTGACATCGTAAGGACGACCGTTGTCGCCATCCCCATACCAAGGCCATTGATGGCTGAAGTTGTGACCGCAAGAGTTGGACACATTCCTAAAACTTGTGAGAAAGTTGGGTTTTCATCAATGATCCCATTTTTAATGACTTTAAAGATATTCATTCTGTCCTCCTCTTATTTAAAGTTAGAGTTATACAGCGAAAGAGCACTGTTTACTCCACCGACAACTGCATTTGAAGTGATCGTCGCCCCCGAGATCGCAACGATCTCTCCGTCCGCACCTGTTGAGTTTTTGTTAACATAAGCTTGGGTCTCGGTAGAAAGTGAATCGAATTGATCGATGAACGCCGGTTCTGTTGCTTTCGCTCCAAGTCCCGGTGTTTCATTCATAGTTCCGAGCTTTACTCCGGAGATGATCCCGTCACTTTTTATTCCTGTAATAACATCAAAGCTTCCGCCATATCCTTTCGTTTTTGAAGTAATGATGTATCCAACCACATTTGAACCGTCGATCGCCTTGTACACTTCTACGATATCTTCGGAAAATTCACCTTCCACGACTTCAAATTCCTTAGCTTCCGGCAAAAGTTCCTGTCTTGCCTGATTTTTCGCAGCCAATTCCTGCTCCGCGATCTTAGGACTTGTAATATTGTTCACGAGAGCCAAGGTACCGGATGCAACAAGACTGATGATCGCAAGGATGAGTCCCAACTTTACTACATCATTTTTCATTATGCCACCTCCCCAAACTTCTTAGGAACGATATACTTGTCCAGTAATGGAGTCGCCACATTCATTAAAAGGATCGAATAAGAAACGCCTTCCGGATAACCGCCATAGTATCGGATCACGGATGTAAGGAAACCGCAACCGATCGCATATACGATCTGAGCTTTTGTATTGACCGGAGAGCTGGCATAATCCGTTGCCATAAAAAATGCTCCTAAAAAGAGTCCACCTGATAACAGATTATACAACCCCATATAAGCATCAAATCCGGAAAAAATAAATGTAAGAACAAAAACAGTTGCGATATAGATCACCGGAACATGATAGGTTATCACCCCGCGATAGATCAGATAGATCCCACCGATCATCAATAGCAAAGCGGATGTTTCTCCAATACATCCTCCTGTTCGACCGATAAAGAGATCGATCATTCCCACCTGACCGCTACCGTTGGAAATATATAAACTTGCAGAAGACACTGCGTCCGCTCCCGATTTTATAACAGCAAGCGGTGTCGCAGTAGAGATCGCATCCGCTCCCGGCGCCGTCCACGTCGTCATCGCGACCGGCCAAGAGGCTAACAACACCGCACGAGCAGCAAGCGCCGGATTGATAAAGTTGTGCCCCAATCCTCCAAATAACTGTTTCGCAACGATGATCGCAAATACCGCTCCGATAAATGTCATCCACCATGGAAGAGTCGGCGGCACATTCATCGCCAGCAAAAGACCTGTTACTACAGCCGACAGATCGTTTACAGTTACCGGTTTTTTCATTATTTTTTGAATGGCAAATTCTGCCACGACAGCCGCGATCACGGCAACGATAACATTGATAGCCGCAGACATTCCAAAAAAATAGATCCCTGCACAAGTTGCCGGAAGCAAAGCAATTATTACATCCCTCATAATGTTTGAAACCGTCGTGTCGGTTTGGATATGAGGCGATGATGAAACTAACAATCTATTCTCCATATTTCACCTTATTTACTAGCCTTTCTTCTATTTGCCATGATTTCTCTTTTTGCAACACGTATTGATTGAAGAAGCGGTCTTCTTGCCGGGCACACAAATGAGCAGGAGCCACATTCGATGCAATCCAAGGCTTTGTACTCTTCTGCTTTTGAAAAATTCATCTTCAACGAAAATGCACTGATGTACATCGGCTGGATCTTAGCCGGACAGATCGAAATACATTTTGCACAGCGAATACAATTGGAAGCTTCTCCTGTATGAACTTCTTTCGATGACAGGCAAAGGATCCCGGAGCTTCCCTTCGTCGCCGGCACTTCCAAGGTGGACTGCGCGATCCCCATCATCGGACCGCCGCTCACTATTTTTTTCGGTTCTTCTAAAAAACCGCCGCATTGCTCTACGATCTCCGAATACAAAGTTCCTGTCTTTATCAGCAGATTTTTCGGTTCTCTGACACAAGATCCTGTAACGGTACAGATCCTTTCGATCAATGGCAATCCGGTCTTTAAAGTTACAGCGATCTGGGCAGCCGTCGCAACATTGCATACTACCGCTCCGATATCTGCCGGAAGCCCTCCGGATGGCACCTCTCGATCTGTGCACGCAAAAATCAGCTGTTTTTCAGCTCCTTGCGGATATTTTGTCTGAAAAGCGACCACTTCGATCCGACGATCTTCTGAAGCCGATCGACTCATCGCCTCAATACAATCCGGCTTATTATCTTCAATTCCTATGTATGATTTGGATACCCCCAATATCTTCATCAATACTTTTAACCCCAAAACGATATCATCCGGTCTTTCAAGCATCAGTCGATGGTCTGCGGTAAGATAAGGCTCACATTCCGCTCCGTTCAGAATAACTACGTCAATATTTTTCTCCGGTGGCGGCGAAAGCTTGACATGGGTCGGAAAAGTTGCTCCTCCCATACCAACGATCCCTGCTTCCTTGATCATATCTAAAAGTTCCTGTGGTGACATTTCATCAAGACCCGGGTATTTCGGTAATTGGTCATAGAGTTCGTCCTGCATATCGTTTTCGATCTCTACGCACATTACTTTTTGTCCGCCGGGAACAAGCCTCGGTGCTATGTCTTTTACCGTTCCCGAGACCGAAGAATGTACAGGTACCGATACAAATCCCGTTGCCTCTCCGATCTTTTGCCCTCGCTTCACAATATCCCCTTTGTTTACCAACGCACTGCTTGGCGCACCGATATGTTGCGCAAGAGGAATATACACAGACTTGGGCTGGGAAGCGACTTCCACAGGTTTTGATTCTGTGCTCTTCTTATTGTGCGGTGGATGGATTCCCCCTCTAAAGGTGAGAACTTTCATACTTTTACCTCCTGTTATGTTGTCAAATTACACCCATACCTACATAGTATAATACTACATATTCTTCTCCTTATCTATAATTTTTATAAAAAACCATTATAAAATTTATAACTTGAAGCTTTCGATAAACTCATCCAAAGGATCCTGACTTAGATCGATCCATTTCGCATTCTTATATCTCTTAAACCATGTGATCTGTCTTTTTGCATATTTTCTGGATTCCTGTTTGATCATCTCTATAGCCTCATCCAATGAATAGACCCCTTTAAAATATTTTATCAGTTGCAAATATCCTATCGCTTTCATAGATCGATGATCCTCATCCAGCCCCTCCTCATAAAGACCTCTGACTTCTTCGACCAATCCGTTTTGTATCATACGATCAACGCGAACATTGATATTGGCGTATAGCTCTGCCCGGTCTCGGATCAAAACGATCAGAGTAGGGTCTACATCCTCTCTTTCTTTTATTTTATCGAAGGATCGGATCGTACCTTGAGTTTTATGGATCTCCAGCGCTCGGATCACCCTCTTGATATTTGTTTTCTCGATCCGTGTTTCTTGATCCACTTCCAACAACTTTGCGTATAAAGCATCTTCTCCAAATTTTTCATAGTAAGATCGTAACTCTTCTCGATATTTCAGATCAGTGCCGGATCCGTTAAAATCCATATCGTACAGTAAAGTATTTATATATAGACCCGTTCCGCCTACAAACATCGGCAGTTTATTTTTTGATGCTATCTCTACTATCAGATCATCTGCTTTTTGCTTAAAATCAAAAACTGTAAAAGTATCCTTCGGAGACACGATATCGATAAGATGGTGCGGGATCCCTTTCATTTCTGCTTTTGTGATCTTTGCTGTACCTATATCCATTCCTTTGTAGATCTGCATCGAGTCCGAAGAGATGATCTCTCCATTGAATTTTTGAGCCATCCGGATCGATAAGTCGGTCTTACCGACACCGGTGGGACCTGCAATGATCAAGATTTTTCTTTTCATCTTAAACGATCCTCTTAAACATTTTTTCAATTTGATGATTTGTCCATTCTACAAAGATCGGGCGACCATGTGGGCATGTGTATTTATTATTACACTCATTCAATCGAGCAAATAAAAGTTTGATCTCATCCTTCCCGATCGCTTGATTCGCTTTAATGGCTTTTCTGCATGCCATTTTTGCGATTTTGTCATTAAAACTGCTGTTAAGTTCGATTTTTTTCCCTTCTAAGATCCAATCGACCATATCAGAAAAAAGATCCATTCCTTGCTCCTTTTCAAACAACAGCGGATAAGATCGGATCGCTATTCGATTAAATCCGAAATCATCCAGATCAAAACCCAACCTGCGGAAAAGATCTTTATTTTCCATGATCTTATCGTATTCAAATGTGGCATACTCTCGAATATCTGCCACTATCATTTCTTGAGCAGGAAAGCTTCGATCTTTATTTTCCAGATCCAGCTTTTTTAAGAAGTCTTCGTATAATACACGTTCATGTGCAGCATGCTGGTCGATCATATATATCGATGTTCCTCTCGTTACTATGATATAGGTACGAAGTGCGATGCCGATGATCTCAAACAGATTATAATCCAATACCGGATCTTGAGGCAAAAAAGTCTCTTGGCTCACCTCCATCTTCCAACGATCTTCCGAAGGATCCTCAGATAATTTTGCCCCCGTTGGTACGACGCCGTCAAAATATGTCGGGAAAGCATCCTTGTTTTTATCTATATCAGGCATTTCCACATGATGGACGACCTCCACCCGATCGCTATCTTCACCCGAAAGAATTTGAAACTCTTTATAAACAAATTTGTTTTGATCCAAATTTTGGATCTCAGGGTCTTCAGTGATGCGAACAGCCTCCGCAACAAATTCATTTGGATAGGTTCGTTTTTCTTCGTCAAGATCGCGATAGGTTTTTATCGTTGCTTTCGGGATCAGATGATCACTGGATCGAAACAGTTGTCCTCGAATAATATCCGTCAACGGTCCCGATACATCCAATTCATTAGCGATCTTTACTTCCAGCTTTGAAGGATGCACATTCGGATCAACAAATTGCGGATCGATCGTGATATCCAAGAAAAACACAGGATATTTTCCGATCGGGATCAAATCTTTATAAATATTTTCGACCACATAATTCAACGGAGTCGATCTGATATACCGCTTATTTATAAAAATATTTTCTTTTTTTCTATTTGATTGGTACAAACTTGAATTGGAAATAAATCCCTCAATTTTCAACACATTATTCTGATGGGTCACAGGGATCAAATTCGTACTGATCGTCTTACCATAGATCTCAGAGATAGCACTCAGCATCCGGGAATCCCCTACGGTACTGAAAAGCTCTCTTCCGTTTGAAATATACTTGATCGCCACGGAGCTGTTTATGATGGCTAATCTACTTAAGATATCAGATATCTGAGCACTTTCAGTAGCATTGCTCTTCAAAAACTTTTTTCTTGCCGGTGTATTGTAAAAAAGTTCACTGACTTTGATGATCGTTCCTTTTTTTGTTCCTACATCCTGCATGCTTTTGATCTTTCCATCCAGAACTTGAACCTTTTTGCCCAATCCGGAGTCATCTGTATTCGTAAGCATTTCTATTTTGGATACCGATGCGATGGAAGCAAGCGCCTCTCCTCTAAATCCGTTGGAAAACAGGCGGTCGATATCATCGATCGTCTTCAGTTTGCTTGTACTGTGCCGTTGGAAAGCCAGCGGGATATCTTCCGGAAATATTCCATCCCCATCATCGCTGATCCGGATATAGTCCCTTCCCCCTTCCGCGACTTCCACCGTGATCCTTGTAGCAGATGCATCGATAGCATTTTCGACAAGTTCTTTTATGACGGACGCAGGACGCTCTACGACCTCTCCGGCGGCGATTTTGTTAATAGTGATATCATCGAGCATGACGATTCGGTTCATCATATCATTCCTTCCTTCGCGATCGACTTCAGCTCTTCCAAGATCAAATAGGCCTGTTTGGGACTGATCTCATCCATATCGATCTTTCCCAATCGTTCTACGATCTCTTTTGATCGGAAATCACCAAATGAGAGTTGTTGTATCGGTTCATAGACCGGATCGCCCTCTTTTTTCTGTACCGGAGCACCAACTTCCTTCTCAAGTAATGATAATTTTTCACCCGCTTTTTTTAGTAATGCTGTAGGAAGACCCGCAATTTTTGCTACATGGAGACCATAGCTCTTATCCATTTTGCCGCTAACGATCTTGTGCATGAAGCTGATCTCCCCTTCGCTTTCGTCGACCGCAATGTAAAAATTTTTAATATTTGTATATTGCGACTCCAGATCCGTGATCTCATGATAATGTGTTGAAAAAAGCGTCGTACTTCCTATTTTTGCAGCCAGATATTCGATAATAGCCCATGCAATGCTCATCCCATCAAAAGTGCTTGTTCCTCTTCCTACTTCATCCAGGATGATCAATGAGTTTTGAGTTGCGTTTTTCAGTATATAAGAAACTTCTTTCATTTCTACCATAAATGTACTTTGCCCCAAGCTGAGGTCATCCGATGCCCCCACTCGAGTAAATACTGCATCTAAGATCGGTAAGTTCGCAGATCTTGCGGTAACGAAAGATCCCATATGCGCCATGATCGCAATGATCGCCGCCTGCCTCATATATGTTGACTTTCCACCCATATTCGGTCCTGTGATTATCTGTATCCTTGAATACTCATCTATCAATATATCATTCGGAACAAAATTATCCTCACCCAAAATATTTTCTATCACAGGATGTCTGGAAGCGATTATCTCAAATTTGCCCTCCATGTTAAATCTAGGTCTTGTCATATTCCTTTCAATGCTGGCGATCGACAAGGATAACAACGCATCCAACTGTCCGATGGTCTCTGCCGTTCTGTTGATCCGAGCGATATTTTCCAACATTTTTGATCGAACTTCATCAAAGATCTCTGATTGGATCTCTAAAATCTTTTGTCTTGCTCCCAAGATCTTGTCCTCAAGCTCCTTGAGTTCTTGGTTAATATAGCGCTCGGCATTTGACAGGGTTTGTTTTCGGATATAATCGGACGGGATCGTCGCATCTCGCCCTGCGGCATGGGTGATCTCAAAATAATATCCGAAAACTTTATTATATCCGATCTTTAAATTTTTTATTCCTGTGTTTTGTCGTGCTTTTTGCTCTATCTCCTGTAAGATCTGCGCCGAATTGGACTCTAAAAAACGATATTCACGTAATTCTTCGCTATACCCGCTGCGGATCACTTCTCCGTCTTTGATCGATACGGCAGGTTCCTCAACAATAACTTTCTGAAGATAGTCATAGAGGTCTTGCAGGTCATCCATCGATCGGATCAACTCTTTCAATCGAAGATGATCGGAGTGATATAATTTTTCTTTGATCAAAGGAAGTACGATCAACGAAGAGCGAAGTGCAACGATATCTCTCGTGTTCAAAGTACCGTAGCTCATTTTGCCTGTGATCCGTTCCATATCATAGATCTCATCTAATAGCTCTTTCAGATCGCTTCGCAGGTCAAAACTCTTGTTCAGCTCTTCAATAAGATCCAAACGATGGTCGATCTTCTTGATATTGTTGATCGGATTATCGATCCATTTTCGGAGCGTCCTTTTCCCTATACTAGTAGTAGAATAGTCTAAAATATCAAAAAGAGAATTTTTCTTTTGTCTGGTCGTTGCATTCTCCGTAAGTTCCAGATTCTTCTTGGAGTTTGGGTCGATACGAAGATGATCGCTCTTCTCATAAACATTGATCGAGGATATATTTCCGGCAAGCACCCCTTGTGTTTCCTTGATATACCCTAAAACGATATCCAGAGGTATCGCGTAGATATCCGATATCTCGCGAGAAATATTTTCAAAATAAGTTTTGGAAATTCCTCTTGAAATCACATCTATCACTGTTAGCGTGATCGTATTTTGAAGCGTCTCCAAGTCTTTTTCTAATAATTTGTTTTTATGGATCTTCGCGATCGTTTCAGTGTGGATCAAGATCTCTTTGGGAGAGATCTGCAGAATAAAATCTCGGATCATATCCCATTCGATCGTGGCCACATTCATTTCTCCGGTCGTTACATCAATATACGAAAGAAAAAAACGATCATCAAAATGAAGCGCCATCAAGTACGAGTTCTCATGCCCTCCCAAAGATCGATCATTTACATTCGTCCCCGGCGTGACCACTCTAACGACTTCTCGTTTCACGATCCCTTTAACGGACTTTGGATCTTCGACCTGTTCACAGATCGCAACTCTTTTTCCTGCTGCAATGAGTTTTTGAATGTAATTCTCCGCGCTATGATACGGGACACCGCACATTGGCGCTCTCTCTTTTTCTCCGTAATTTTTTCCGGTCAGAGCGATCTCCAAGATCCTTGATGCGATCAGCGCATCTTCAAAAAACATCTCGTAAAAATCACCTAATCGAAAGAACAGAATAGAATCCTTATTCTGTTCTTTGATCTCTAAATATTGTTTCATCATCGGGGTCATATTAGACATCGGCTCCCTCAACTATCAATTCGCCAGTCAGTGAAAATGACTTGGCATCTATAATACGAACTTTTACCAATTCTCCGATCAAGTGGTCTTCGCCTATAAAATTGACCGTTTTATTTTGGCGATTTCTTCCGGTCAACACCTGTTCATTTTTTTTACTTTTTCCTTCAACCAGGATCTCCGAGACCTTTCCCAAGTACGCAGAAGATCGATTTTCGGCAGCCTTGTTTACTGCATCCAGCAAACGATCAAACCGCTCTTTCTTGACTTCTTCCGGGATCTGATCTACCCTTCGATCTGCAGAAGTTCCTTTTCTTCTAGAATAAAGGAAGGTAAATGCCAGATCATATTGCGCCTTCTCGACGACCTCTATAGTTTCCAAAAAATCTTCCTCCGTCTCCCCGGGAAATCCGACCATGATATCGGTAGTCAATCCTAAGTTCGGCATATATTTACGCGCAAGCTCGATCGTCTTCAGGTAATCTTCTTTTGAGTAATGACGATTCATTTCGCGCAGGACCCTTGTGCTGCCGGATTGCACAGGAAGATGCAACGACTCGCATACCTTACCCAGCCTCGCCATCGCTTCCAAAAGTTCTTCCGAGATGTCTTTTGGATGCGAAGTCATAAAACGGATACGTTCCAACCCTTGTATCTCATTCAGGATCTCCAGCAATTGATGAAAAGTGATCGGATCCTCTAAAGTTTTTCCGTATGAATTTACATTTTGCCCTAATAAAGTGATCTCTTTGACTCCGCTTGCTACAAGCTGCCTCACCTCTTCAACGATATCCTCCGGCGTTCTGCTACGCTCTCGTCCTCTCGTAAAAGGAACGATACAATAGGTGCAGAAATTATTACAACCATACATGATATTTACAAAAGATTTGATCTTATGTCTACGTACGACCGGAAGCCCTTCTACGATCCTTCCGTCAATATCCCAAACATCATAATTACTCTCCTGTTTTTGCAAATAAGTGTAGAGCATTTCAGGAAATTTATAAATATTATGCGTCCCGAAAACGATACTGACAAAAGGATACCTCTTTTTGATCTCTTCAACGACATGTTTTTGTTGCATCATACAGCCACATACCGCGATGATCAGATCAGGTTTTTTCTCTTTTAACTTTCTTAAGATATTTAGATTTCCATACACTTTTAGTTCAGCATTCTCTCGAACTGCACAGGTATTAAAAATAATGAGATCCGCTTCTTCCGGAGCGTCCGCCTCCTCGTAACCCATATGATCGATCATTCCCAAAAGATTTTCCGTATCATGTTCATTCATCTGACATCCCCATGTTTCGGTATAGACCTTAGGCTTTGAATCCGGATATTCTATATCTATGATCTCTGCGATCTTACTTTGAAATTCAATTTGCAAATACAACTCATTTTCATCCACTAACAGCGGCTCTCTCTTACTCACTTTTGTCTCCTTCAAAATTATTGATACAAGAATTATACCACACAATGCTGACAGTTACAAAATGTAAAGAATGAATTTTTATTCGGGATCGATCCTATGGATGATACTTCCAAACATTTGTTGGATCGTAGTACAGTTTAATATCTTTGACCGGCAATGACCGATCCGGTTTTTTGAACATCAGGGATTTTAGACTGGAAAAATAGAGTAATATTTGCTAGAATATAGTAGAATTTGTTTTAAGAAAGGAATTTACATGGAAAACAAGACACTGGCCATCGTCAATGGAAAAAATGTTACACGATCCGATCTGGATTTTATGTTTGCAAATTTGAATCCTCAACTTGCAAGCCAATTTGTAGGTCCTGAAGGTGAAAAAAAATTACTTTCCGAGCTCATCAATCAAAAACTTCTTCTTGAATATGCTTTGGAGAGCAAGATCCAAGAAGAAGATGCGTTTAAGACGGAACTCGAAAAACTACAGGAAAATCTTCTCTCACAATTTGCTGTTAAGCGAGTGATCGATTCAGCAGTCGTTTCAGAAGAAGATGCAAAAAAATTCTATGAAGACCATCCTGAATATTTTGTTTCGCCGGAACAGATCCGAGCAAGCCATATCTTGGTGGCAGATGAAGATAAAGCCAACGAATTATATAATGAGATCCAAAATGGCGGTGACTTTGCTTTGCTCGCAGCGGATCATTCCACTTGCCCTTCTGCGGCTGCAGGAGGTGATCTTAACTACTTCTCAAAAGGGCAGATGGTCCCGGAATTTGAAGAGGCCGTTTTTGCTTTAGAAAAAGAAGAGATCTCAAAGCCCGTAAAGACACAATTTGGCTACCATATTATTAAACTGACAGAAAAAAAAGAAAGCTCGACTGCAAGTTTTGAGGATGCAAAAAATACCATCCTGCAAAATCTTACGGCACAAGCTCAGCATGATAAGTACAACTCATTTATCGACGAACTGAAAAGAAAATATCCCGTTGAGATGCAATAGTCTATCACTATTCAAAAAGAGCCCTTATCGGTAACATATCATTACCGAGCGGGGCTCTTTTGTTTGAGTCGCTAGATCTTGGCACAAAGGATCTGCCAAAATTTATTTCGATCAGATCTCTCCATCCATAAAATCTTTTACTTTTTGAAAGAAACCTTTTTTTTCAGATTCTTCATTATGATTCCCATTCGCTCTTGTCACGTCCGGATCTCTTGTCTCCGTGTGATCAAAATTTGATTCGTATTTTTTGGGATCCATCTCCTTGTCAAAGTTTCTTAGTGCTTCTTTTTGCTTTGGATTCAGTTTCTTAGGCGTTTGGATCGTGACCTTGATCATTTGGTCTCCTCTACGATCCGAATTTAGAAAAATGATACCTTTCCCTTTCATCCGAAAGACCGTTCCGGTTTGTGTGCCTTCAGGGATCTTATATTTGACTTCTCCATCGAGAGTCGGTACTTTTATTTCCGCTCCTAAAGCCGCATCGACAAAACCGATCGGTATCTCAAGCCAAACATTATATCCTTCACGCTTAAAATGCTTATGAGGGGAAACGTTGATCATGATATAGACATCTCCTTTAGGTCCTCCCCGCATTCCCTGATTCCCTTCCCCGGACATCCTGATCGTTGCTCCCTCATCAACTCCGGCAGGGATACGGACTTTCTTCTTGACCCTTACCGTTTCTACTTTCGATCCATGACAACGCTCGCATTTTTCTTCGATCACTTCTCCTGTACCATTGCAAGTCGGACAAGTCGTGGTACTCATCATCGATCCGAAAGGTGTTTTGACCTGGCGGTTTACCTGTCCCGCTCCATGACATGTAGAGCATGTTTTTGCAGAAGTTCCCGGCTTGGATCCGGTCCCATGGCAAACTGAACAAGCATCCTCCCTGGTGATGGATATTTCTTTCTCCGTACCGAAAGCTGCTTCTTCAAAAGTGATGCTCATACGATATCGGATATCGCTCCCCTTCATAGGAGCATTTCTTTGACGACGGGAGCCACCACCAAAAGCACTGCCGAAGAGATCGCCAAAGATGTCTTCAAAACCTCCAAAGCCGCCACTGAATCCACCTTGGAATCCGCCAAATCCGGACCCCATACCTCCTTGTTCAAATGCGGCATGTCCATAGTTGTCATAAGCAGCTCTTTTTTCAGAGTCGGATAGGATCTCATACGCTTCATTTACTTCTTTAAACTTTTCTTCAGCTTCTTTGCTGTCAGGATTTCGATCCGGATGGTATTCCATCGCTTTTTTTCGATATGCCTTTTTAAGCTCTTTTTCATCCGCGCCTTTTCCTACTCCCAGCACTTCGTAATAGTCTCTTTTTGCCACATTATCACCTCACACCGAAAGGCTTGCGACGATCGCAAGCCTTGATATTTTTCCTATTCTTCCACAATTTCCGCATCTACCACATCATCCGACTTCGGCTCATTATTTGAAGCTCCTTCTGCTTGTTGCGCCTGAGCCGCCTCATACATTTTTTGAGAGATCGAATGGAATTTGTTCATTACCTCATCCATTCCTTTTCTCAGATCTTCTTCAGAGGAGTTTTCATTCGCTACAACAGCCTTTAGATCTTCAAGTGCCGTTTTTACAGAATCTTTCTCTTCTTGCGTTGCTTTGTCGCCTACTTCTTCCAAAGCTTTTTCCGTTTGATAGATCGTAGATTCCGCTTGATTTAACGCTTCCATTCGATTTCTTTTTTTCTTATCTTCTTCCGCATGCAATTCAGCTTCTTTAACTTTCTTCTCGATATCTTCTTCTGAAAGATTTGTAGAAGAAGTGATCGTGATCGCTTGCTCTTTTCCCGTTCCTTGATCTTTTGCCGTTACATGAACGATACCGTTAGCATCGATATCAAAAGTTACTTCGATCTGAGGGATCCCTCTCGGAGCCGGCGGGATATTTGTCAACTGGAATCTGCCAAGGGTCACATTGTCCGCAGCCATTGATCTCTCTCCTTGAAGCACATGGATGTCTACAGCTGTTTGATTGTCGGCAGCGGTCGAGAATACCTGAGATTTTTTCGCAGGGATCGTAGTATTTCTCGGAATGATCGTTGTTGATACTCCACCCAGTGTTTCAATACCAAGCGAAAGCGGAGTCACATCCAATAGCAAGATGTCCTTGACTTCGCCTGTCAGAACACCGGCTTGAATAGCCGCTCCCAACGCTACCGACTCATCCGGATTGATCCCTTTGTGAGGCTCTTTGCCGGTGATCTTTTTGACGGTCTCTTGAACAGCCGGGATCCGAGTCGAACCGCCAACCAAAATAACTTTGTCGATATCGGAGCTTGAAACGCCTGCATCAGACATTGCCTTTCTGGTCGGTTCTACTGTCATATCCACCAGTTTTTTTGTCAGTTCATCGAATTTCGCTCTTGTCAGATCCATATTGAGATGTTTCGGTCCTTCTTGAGTCGCGGTAATAAACGGAAGATTGATATTAGTTGTCATTGTAGAAGAAAGCTCTTTTTTTGCTTTTTCAGCCGCATCTTTCAATCTTTGCAAACTCATTTTGTCTTTTCTTAAGTCAACGCCTTCCGTCTTCTTAAACTCTTCTGCAATGTGATCGACCAATACATCGTCGAAATCATCTCCACCCAATTTGTTGTTCCCGCTTGTTGAGAGGACCTCAAAAGCACCATCTCCAAGCTCAAGGATCGATACGTCGAATGTACCTCCCCCAAGGTCAAAAACCAAGATCTTCTCGTCTTTACCGTCTTTGTCGAATCCATATGCTATCGATGCAGCTGTAGGCTCATTGATGATCCTTTTTACATCAAGCCCCGCTATCCTTCCGGCATCTTTTGTCGCCTGTCGTTGAGCATCCGTAAAATACGCAGGTACTGTAATGACCGCTTCAGTTACTTTTTGTCCTAAATAGCTTTCCGCATCCGCTTTAAGTTTTTGAAGGATAATGGCAGAAATATCCTGTGGTGTATGATCTTTACCATCGATCTTAACTTTATGATCATGCCCCATTTCTCTCTTGATCGAGCTTATCGTTCGATCCGGATTTGTGACCGCTTGTCTTTTTGCAGGTTCTCCAACGATCCGCTCTCCGTCTTTTGTAAAAGCTACCACCGAAGGTGTCGTTCTCATCCCTTCACGGTTTGCGATAACGACCGGCTCTCCTCCTTCAAGGACAGCCACACATGAATTTGTTGTACCTAAATCGATTCCAATTACTTTACTCATTTACTTTTTCCTCCTAAAAAATTTATTTCGAAACTTTGACCATAGATGGTCGGATCACTTTTTCATCCAATAAATATCCTTTTTGAAATACTTCCAATATCTTTCCCGGCTCTTCTCCATCTTCCTGCATTACCGCATAATGAAAATTAGGATCAAAGTCGATATCAGTCGGGATCTCTTTTACAAGGTGCTTTGCCAACAGATCGAGGATCTGTTTTTTTATAAGTTCGACTCCTTCTGCAAAAGACCCTCCGTCTTCTCCCGGATGCGCTAATGCTCGTTCAAAATTGTCAACGACTGTCAGCAGCTCCAAGATCATTTGCTCATTTGCAAAGACTGCGATCTTTGCTCTTTCTTCTTCAGTCCTCCTCTTATAATTGATAAAATCCGCCTGAGTTCTTTGGACGGTAGTTTTTAGATCGTCCAATTCTTTTTTTGCCTCATTCAGTTCTTTTTCTATAATTTCAAGATCTAAAGCTTCATTTTTGATCTTCGCTTTACTCTCTTCAAAATCGATGACCTTTCGATCGGTCGATCCGGAAGGTGTAAGAGTTTCATCTTGAAATTCGACTGTCAGATCATCATTGTTTTCCTCACCCTCTTTGTGGCTCCCTTTTTTTTCTTTGTCTTTTGGCATTTTGTTCCCCTTTCTATGACTCATTTATGATCGAATTGATCTGTGATCGGATATAATTTACGACTGCACAAGCCTTGTTGTAATCCATTCTCTTTGGTGCTATGATACCGATCTTTCCTATGATAGCTCCTTCATAATGAATATCTGCGCTTATCATGGCGACATCCTTAGCAACTTCGCCCATCTCTTCGTTTCCCAGTACGATATTGATATCATCTTTTTGTATCCCTTTTGTTTCAAGAAGTTTTTTGACTTCATCCTTGCTTGCAACAAAGTCCATAAAACGCTTTGCTCTCTCGATGTCGTGAAATTCAGGATGGTCAAACATATTTGTCGCTCCGGTAAGCGCAATATCCAATACTTCATCTTGTTTCAAGGCACTGCTGAGTTCTTTCGTAATATCGTCAAACGCTTGAGAATACATTGCCAGCTTTTGACGGATAAAAGACAACAGGTCCATATCTATTCCGGCAACGTTCACTCCGACCAAGTTTTCGTTCATGATATTATTGATGACTTTGATCGCATCATCTGTAACGGACGGATTGATGTGCGCGATCGAATTTTTGACCTCCCCGTTCTCCAAAACGATGATCACTACAACTTCAGAATTTGAGATCCGCACGATATTCAGCTGCTTGATCGTATGTTTGGAAATGTTTCTCTGAGACAAAGCTACAGCCGTATAATTAGTCATTCTTGTCAGTAGATTCAAGGATTCTTCGATCAAAGTTGTAATATGATCCACATTGTCGAAAACCTTCTCTAAATTTAGTGATAGATCGTCTTGAAGAGATGGCTCTGAGTTTAGCAGATTCGTTACATAAAGTTCATATGCTTCAGCAGATGGGATCCGCCCTGCAGATGTATGGGGTTGAAGCAATAGCCCCAGTTCCTCAAGATCGGACATCTCATTTCTTATCGTGGCGGCACTGATACCCAAGTCCTTATTTTTAGAGATGGTTCTGGAGCCGACCGGTTCGGCAGTCGCAATGTATTCTTTCACTACAAATTCAAGTATTCTTTTTTTTCGATCTGTTAATGTGATCAAGGGATCCATGCTCACCTCTTTTCTTGTTAGCACTCGACTCGTTTGAGTGCTAATATCTGTCTAAATAATAAACCCTTATCGGGCTATTGTCAATCATTTTTTTCAAAAAATCGATCGATATAAAAAATAATCCTCATAACGAGGATCTGATTGGAGCGGGTGAAGGGGATCGAACCCTCGCAACCGGCTTGGAAGGCCGGGGCTCTACCACTGAGCTACACCCGCATGATATTTGGTGGTGGAGAGTGGATTTGAACCACTGAAAGCATAGCTAACAGATTTACAGTCTGCCCCCTTTGGCCACTCGGGAACTCCACCATCCTGAATGGTGGGACCAACAGGGCTCGAACCTGTGACCCCCTGCTTGTAAGGCAGGTGCTCTCCCAGCTGAGCTATGGTCCCACAACGTAGCTACGCTACGTAAGATATATTAACAAAAAGAACGCGATATGTCAATGATCGATGACAAAATTTTTCTGTCTATAGAAATATTCGATGCTCCGTTTATGATCCCCCCGATCGCAAAGCCTTACAGGATCTTGAACCATTATCCGTCGATAGGATCTTCTTTTTCTCTTCATAAAAATATCATTACATCCTTGTTCTACCCTATCGATCCATCTAAAAGAGATCTGAGGGATCAAAGGATCGCCACCCTGCTTTCAGGATCAAACGGCAATAAAAGGACTTGCACTTTTTCTTCAGCTGATGTAGGAACATTTTTCCCAACATAATCCGCTCTGATCGGCAGCTCTCTATGACCTCTATCGATCAAAACCGCCAACTGGATATTTGAAGGACGACCACATTCTAATAAGGCATTCATCGCCGAGCGTACGGTTCGTCCTGTATATAACACATCATCTACCAAGATCACTCGTTTCCCTTCGATCGAAAAGGAAGATCGTTTTTCTTCAGGTCGTATTTCTTCTATCCCTTTTTTCCCGATCCGGTCAAGATCGTCTCGGTAATTGGTAACATCGAGAGAATAGGTCTCGACCTGATTGGACTCGATCTCCCAGATCTTTTGTGCGATCATTTCGCCCAAGTAGATCCCCCTTGTCTTAATTCCTACGATTATCACGTTTTCGCTTCCTCTATTGCGCTCCAAGATCTCATGACTGATCCTTGTGATCGCTCGAGCAATTGCTTTTTCATCCATCAATAGAGCCTTCATCATTTTCTCCTCAATTTTCGCAAAATATCTTCAAAATACTCCGGCAGATCCGAATGAAATTCCATGTATTTTCCTGTACAAGGATGGATAAAACCCAGCGTTCCTGCATGAAGGACTTGCCCTTGCGTTTTGTATTGAAACTGTCCACCATAATACAGATCATCCCCCAGTAAAGGATATCCCTTAAAGGCAGAGTGGACCCTGATCTGATGCGTCCTCCCCGTCTCAAGTTGAGCCGAGAGATAGCTGTGCTTGTCATAACGCTCCAAAACCTTAAAATGCGTTACGGCCCTTTTTCCTCCGGTGACTACCGCCATCTTCAAACGATCTTTCGGATTTCTTCCAATAGGCCGGTCGACGGTATAAAGATCGTCCTTCGGAACACCGATAACGATCATATGGTACTCACGGCTTATCGAATGCGTTTTGAATTGTTCTGCCAATACATTGTGTGCAAGATCATTTTTAGCTACTACCAGCAGCCCTGTAGTCTCTTTGTCGATCCGGTGAACGATCCCCGGACGCTTCACTCCATTGATAGAGGATAATCCCTCTCCAAAGTGATACAATAAGGCATTGACCATAGTGCCGGTATGATTCCCCGGAGCCGGATGGACCACCATCCCTTTGGGCTTATCGACCACGATAAGATCGCTGTCTTCATATATGATCGGCAAAGGGATATTTTCAGCTTCAATATCCATGCTGATCGGATCAGGAAGTGCAATATCGATCACATCATCGTCATGAACGATATAGCTGGCTTTTTCACGTTTTCCATTCACTAATATACTTCCCGATCTTATAAGCTTTTGAACCGATGATCGAGATCTGGTTCCTATATTGCTTGCAATATATATATCCAATCGAATATCCTGCAGCTCTGTTTCTACGACCAATTGAATCTTTTCCATAAACTTCCTATAGCTTTTTTTCTCTTGCCAATTTTTGCATCTCGGCATGCTCCTGATTGACATCGACAAGAAGTCTTCCGATCTTCCAATGGATATTCTTCTGTGTAACTGTAGCAAATACCGGTTTCTTAACACCCAGCCCGCTAAGTTGCCCAATAACATCATAGATCTCGTCTTTTGTATATCCCCCGAAAAGACATAGACTCATATCATAGTGCGGTTCTTCATATTCAAAACATTCATCAGAGTCTAACACTTCAAGAAGTTCTTGATGTAATTCTTCATTCTTCAACAAATGTACTCTCGCTCCTGAATCTTGTAAGACCGGAACGATCTTCATTAAATTTTCCTGATCGACTCCGTATAACAGTATCTTTTTCAAAACGTCCTCCTGATCAATGTGCATTGCAAAATCTCAAATTTTGTATTATAGTAAAAGATAATGATCTAATCGACGTCCTCGTACTCCGCATCGATCACCTTTTTGTTTGTTTCTTCTTGTAAAGGATCTTCTTTTTTCAAATTCAATTCTTTGCCAATGATCTTTCCGATCAATGTAAGCATGGATAGTACGACCGCACCATCCTCCAAGAAACCGAACATCGGGATCAGGTCGGGTACGAGGTCTATCGGAGTGACCAAGTAAATAAGCCCGGTCAACGTCAGAATGATGACCAAAACCTTTTTGCTTAATTGAATATCCGAGCTTTTCAAAAATTCTCTGAGATACTTTACCATCTTAAAGTAATATAGGATCCTATTTTTCATTTATTGATTCTCCTTTCAAAAGAGGATCTGACGAAACATTACATTTTTTATCACCTTATGAAAGGCTTACTATGAAATACGATCAAATCAAAACGAAACTAAAAAATTATAAACGGTATATCCTCGGTGCAAAAAATGCTCTACTCTCAGCGGTTATGATCCCTCTCGTTGAAGTTGACGGCGAATTGCATATATTGTTTGAAATACGATCACCAAACTTAAGATCTCAACCCTGCGATGTTTCTTTCCCCGGCGGCAAGATCGATAAGACCGACGAAAGTGCCATAAAGGCTGCCACCAGAGAGGTCTGCGAAGAATTAGGGGTCAGCGAAAAAGATATTGAGATCATTGCGGAATTAGATCTTTTTGTTGCACCCCATGGTGTAATTATACACAACTTTGTCGGTAAAATAAATGATATTTCCAAAATATCCCCTAATTCCAATGAGGTTTATTCCGTATTTACGGTCCCGATCTCTTTTTTTCAACAAAATGAGCCTCTGGTCTACCATAATCAAGTGAAAATGATTCGCAGTGAAACATTCCCTTTTCATTTGATCCCTTATGGTAAAAATTATCCGTTTAGAGACGGAGTCAACCAAACACTCTTTTGGCAATATAACGGAAATACGATCTGGGGATTTACCGCTGCGATCGTAAAAAACTTTATTGAGATATTAGGAGGATCGCAGCGATGATCGATGCGATCTCTTTGCGTTTCATATCGTTTACATCTTGATCATTTCTCAAAACAAAAAAGAGCATTGTATTCGATGATCTCCGATCCTCCAAGATCAGAACTACGATCTGATGATCAAAGATCGGTATAAGATCCTAAATACAATGCTCTTTTGATCTACTTCTTTGTGATCTAAATGTTGATATCCATCATTGCTACACCGAAAATTTCACCATTGGGCTTCGTCAATGGAGCGGATAATGCCATACAATATTCATAACTTACATTCGATATATAGGGCTCGGATCGAAAAGATCTTCCCGATATCGCTTGTTGGAAATATGGACGAAATACATAGTTTGAGTGATTCGGATCGATGTCTTCCGAAGCGCTGACCATATTCCCCTTTAGATCCAAAACACCTACATACACGATATTTTTATTTTTTCCCTTATATGCTTT
>JAUMYO010000002.1:76062-85988 GCA_030528605.1 Peptostreptococcaceae bacterium
CTTTTGGTGACTTCAGCAACATCGCTAAACAAGCCCTCCACGCGACATACCGATTCATAAGTGCTATTTGAACTCGTCCGAATGCTTTCGATCGCTTCATAAGTTTTTTGAGTCGAAGATAACATTTCGACACTTGCTCTTTTCGATTCATCTGCAAATGATATGTCCTTTTTTATATGTGCAAAGCTCTTTTTCGTTTCCGTTGCGATCTCCGAGATCAAAGTACTGATAAGATCGATCAATTTTTGTATTTCATTCGCCGACCCTGCAGATTGCATAGCCAGAGAACGCACCTCTCCGGCTACGACCGCAAAACCTTTCCCATGTTCACCTGCTCTTGCTGCTTCTATTGCCGCATTTAAGGACAATATATTCGTTTTTTGGCTTATCTCAGTCACGGCATTTGTGATCTCATGAATTTGGACAGCCTCCTTTTGAAGCTGATCTACTTTACTTAAAATATGCTCATTGGATCGCGCATTATTTTTCATTTTTTCGATAACATATGTAAACACTTCGGTACTGTCGTTCACATTTTTTATCATTTCTTTGGCTAAGCTTAACGTGCTGTCAGTATAATTATCAATATTTCGTGTATTGTCCATAATAAGATCCATACTTTGCTTGATCTCCATGATCGAATCCAATTGAAGACCTGATCCTTGAGGAATATCTTGCATCGATTGCGAGATTTGATTGGATGAGATCTCACTTCGTAGAATAGCATCCTTTAGCTCTGCACTCATACTGTTGATCTTCTGAGCGACCTCAGCATTATCCGACAATATCCTTCTCGTATTTCTCCCGATCTTTAGGATCGATTCCGCCACATTGCAAAAACATCCTCTTCCTATCGGCTTTTTCGCAAGATCACCCTCTGTAATATCCATTATAGATCTTTGCAAAAGACATTGATCCGACATGATCTTGATCAAAGTCGCAATAACCAATACTGACAGAAAAACACCAAACATCACCAATTTTTTTACTGCTTCTAAATTTGTCTCTTCAAAGTTTCTCAAGATTTGGATCGACATTATCCCAAATCCTAAAAACAAACTCGCAAAAGTAACACAGCCGATCTTATTGACCATTTTCTTCATCAACCTGTCCCTCCATTTTGTCCATTTGAAAATATTCACTTCCATCAAGCAGCTATATATCGGCATTTTTATACAAATACTTAATATTCTACCGCATCAATATCGTACGAAATCCCCTCCAAAACGATCCGCAGATCTTCCGACATATTTCGATCAGGCTTTGGAAAACAACTACTACCGATACTATTCTCCGATAGAAATGTGCTCATATCTGTTTTGTGCCCACAAAACCGGTTGAACCTTCGAGGGAGCACGAAACGTTACTATTTCTGATCCAAAGGAATAATAGTATCACTAAAACCCATTTGAGCCAACAGTATCGATCACATCGAATAAAAAATAAACAGAGTTCTGTGACTTCTATGGGGTTTCAGCATCAGTACAAAAATATCAAGGCACCAAATAATGCCTTTACCACAAAAAAAGACCCTACCGATCACTACACTGTAGCACTCGATAAAGTCTTCTGTGACACAATGATACATTCGCTCATTATGCAAGATCTAAACTCGGTAACAAAGATCCGTTGTCTTAAAAAGTCATTAACGTAGACTTTGTATAAAGCGGTCTTATAAAGATCGATCCTCTTCGATCACTGCTTGAGCCGCAGCCAACCTTGCGATAGGGATCCTGAATGGAGAACAGCTTACATAGTCCAGCCCGGTTTTATGGAAGAATCTCACCGATCCGGGATCTCCACCATGTTCCCCACAAACGCCAAGTTTAATATTCTCTCTGCCTTTTCTTCCAAGTTCGCAAGCGATCTGTACAAACTTCCCGATCCCTTCTTGATCCAAAGTCTCAAAAGGACTTGATGACAGGATCTCTTTTTCAACATAATCATTCAAAAACTTTCCGGAATCATCTCGCGAGAAACCAAATCCCATCTGTGTCAGGTCATTGGTTCCAAAACTGAAAAATTCAGCTTCTCGGGCAATCTCATCCGCTGTGATCGCAGCTCTAGGCACCTCGATCATCGTTCCGATCGTATATGCCACACTGCTTCCTTTTTCTTCAAAAACCTTCTCGATCTCTTGCACTAGAGAAACCTTTATCAAAGCCAACTCTTCTCTGCTGGCAATAAGCGGCACCATGATCTCCGGCTCGACATCGACGCCTCGATCTTTCATTATCAGCGCCGCCTCGATGATCGCTCTGACCTGCATCCTATAGATCTCCGGATAAGTCACGGCAAGACGGCACCCCCTGTGTCCCAACATAGGATTGAATTCATGTAATTTATTGACGATGTCTTTCACCTCATCAAATGTTCGCCCCATCGCTTGAGCAACTTCTCTCATATCCTCTTCATTGTTCGGTAAAAATTCATGAAGAGGCGGATCCAGCAATCGAACAGTTACAGGAAGAGAGCCCATCACTTCGTAAATTTCTACAAAATCTTGTCTTTGGAAAGGAAGCAGATCCTGTAGTGCTTCTACTCTCTCGGATACATTTTCAGCCATGATCATTTTACGAACTTTTAAGATCCGATCTTCTTCAAAAAACATATGTTCTGTCCTACAGAGCCCGATCCCTTCAGCACCAAGCTCGACCGCTTTTTTGGCATCTCTCGGATTGTCAGCATTTGCTCTTACTCTAAGCTTTCTGACTTCATCAACATATCCCATCAGAACTTCAAAGTTTTCGATCATCGTAAGACTTGCTTTCGGGATCTCACCAAGATAGATCAAGCCGGTCGATCCGTCTAAAGAAATAATATCACCTTCGCTAAAAGTATGTTGTCCAATTTTCATTTGTTTTGCATTTTCATCTACCCGAATATCCGATGCTCCAGCCACACAGCACTTGCCCATTCCTCGAGCTACAACGGCTGCATGCGATGTCATTCCCCCGCGCGCGGTCAAGATCCCTTCCGAGCTTACCATCCCGGCGATATCTTCAGGCGATGTTTCTTGACGGACCAATATTGCTGACTCTCCTCGCTCCTTTGCTGCAACGACATCTTCAGCATGGAAATAAATTTTTCCGCAAGCTGCTCCCGGAGAAGCCGGCAGTCCTTTTGCCAATACTTCATGTTTTTTTAATTCTTCCTGGTCAAATGTCGGGTGCAACAATTGTTCAAGAATATTCGGCTCAATACGAGAAATACATTCTTCTTTACCGATCTTCCCTTCATTGACCATTTCTACAGCAATATTTACAGAAGCTTTTGCTGTTCGTTTCCCATTGCGCGTTTGAAGGATATATAGCTTTTCATTCTCGATCGTAAATTCGATATCTTGCATATCTTTGTAATGGTCTTCCAGGATCTGTGTCGTTTTGATAAATTGATCAAAAACTTTTGGCATAACATCTTTCAATCGATCGATCGATTGCGGAGTTCGTATCCCTGCTACAACATCCTCTCCTTGAGCGTTCATCAAAAACTCACCGAAAACTTTGTTCTCCCCTGTTGACGGATCTCTTGTAAACGCAACCCCGGTACCTGATCTATCTCCGGTATTACCGAAGACCATACTTTGAATATTGACTGCCGTACCCAATTTATGCGAGATATTATTTAGGTCCCTGTAGATCTTTGCTCGTGGGTTTTCCCAAGAATCAAAAACCGCTTTTACTGCTAAGATCAGCTGCTCTTTTGGGTCCTGAGGGAAATCTTGTCCATTTTCTCTCTTATAAATAGACTTGTATTGATCCACCAAGTTTTTCAGATCATTTGCATCCAGATCAACGTCATTATGAACCCCTTTGTTTTCCTTCATTTTTTCCAAAGCGGATTCAAAATTTGATTTTGAGATCCCCATCGCAACATCCGAAAACATTTGAATAAACCGACGGTAACTGTCATAGGCAAATCGCTCATTGTTTGTATTTTTGTTGATCGTTTCCACTGTAATATCATTGAGCCCGAGGTTGAGGATCGTATCCATCATTCCGGGCATCGAGAATACAGAACCCGATCGGACCGAAACTAACAAAGGATCCTCTCCACCGCCAAAAGTTTTTCCTGATTCTTGCTCAAGCTCCACAAGTTTTGCGTTCATCTCATTATGTAGCTCTTCCCAAATATTTTTTCCTCTATCGTAGTACTCAATACAAGCTTCGGTAGTGATGGTAAAGCCGGGAGGGACATTTAATCCGATATTTGTCATTTCAGCCAAATTAGCACCTTTGCCTCCCAATAGAGATTTCATCTCTTTATTACCTTCTCTAAAATTATAAATAAACTTTTTCATTGTTCCTCCTAATCTTTGAACACATCGATCCCTTGTTTTTTCAAAATATTTATGATGATATCAGCTGTTTCCTCGATCGCTTTATTGGAAACATCGATAATAGGACATCCGATCTTCTTCATGATCTTCTCTGCATAATCAAGTTCCTCCAAGATCCTTGACATTGAAGAATAGCTGGATCCTTTTCCTAAACCAAGTGCTTTTAGTCGCTCTTCTCTGATTTGGTTGAGCTTTTCAGGAGAATTGATCAAACCTATGATCCTGCTGGATGATATGGCATCCAATTCCTTAGGAGGCAATGATTCGGGAACTAAAGGTATATTTGCTACTTTGATATTTTTATTTGCAAGATACATCGACAACGGCGTTTTGGATGTTCTGGACACCCCCAGCAAAACAACATCCGCTTTTTTAAGACCTCTAGGATCTTTCCCGTCATCATATTTCACTGCAAATTCAATAGCTTCTACTCGATTAAAATAAGCTTTATTGAGTTTTCTTATAACGCCCGCCTCTCGACGCGGTTCTTCATGGAATCGATCCGACATGATATCGATAATGTTTCCGATAATATCAAAGGCAGGTATATTATTTTTTCTCGAAAAATCGTTTATTTTTTCAACGATATTCTTATTTACCGTCGAAAAAAGTATGATCGCCTCCTCTTCTTTTGCTTCTTCCAAGATCTTTTCGATCGAGCTCTCTGCAATATGGGAATATTTTTTTATGTCATATGAAGGATTCTCAAATTGTGCAATACATGCACGAGCAATTTGTTCTCCCGTATCCCCCAACGAATCCGATAATACATAGATATTAAGCTTCATTCAGCATCCACCTCTTTTGGGTTTATTAACTCTGCAAATAATTTGGTAGCATTTGTTTTTGTAAAACGCCCTACTATCTCAACTCGCCCATTGTGATTTTTCACGACCGGCAAGGAGTCGATCTCATGAACGATCAACTTTCGTACCGCTTCGCTTATCGTTGCATCTTCTCTTATCGTTATGACATTAGGCATTCGAGTCATGATCATGCTGACAGGCAATGCTTCCAAATTAGAATTTCCCATCATCGCCTTGACCAGATCTTTTCTGGAAACAATACCGCTTAACCCTTTCTCTCCGATCACAAAAATACTGCCCACGTCTTCCAAAAAGATCCGAACGATCGAGCTGGCGACCGATTGCTTTTCATCAATGATCACCGCCACACTCATTACATCACTGACCGATCTTTGAGCATATTCTTGGTTTACAAAATTAGATTCCATCGATAAAACATATCCCACTTTCGGCTTTCCCGTTAATGTCCCGGTTTGCGTAAGGACACTGAGATCGCTTCTCAATGCCGATTTAGTGACGCCCAGTATGTGTGCTATTTCTTCGCTGGTCACAGGAGTCGGGCTGTTTCTTAAAATTTCAATGATCTCTTTTTGTCTTTTTGTAAATTTGATTATTACCACCTCCCCAATATATGATGTGCTACATACCTAATAATATATCATATATCTCTCCGAGTCAATACATTTATTCTTTTGATGCGTAAAAAAATAGTAGTGACATGCACTACTATTCATTATCCATATTGATACTAAGCTCTTGTTAAGTTATCGCCGGATCATTTCACTCGTTATACTTTGCAGGTCAAGCCGAATGATAGCTTGCCAAGTGGTGATCTTATCGGATACCGGTATCAGACTTTTTATGATCATCCCAAGATCCTTTCGATCAGATCCGAAAGTTCTCTCGCATAGATCGTGATCTCCTCCAGATCCTGACCTTCCAACATCACTCGAACAAGCGGTTCGGTCCCGGAGTGTCTTATCAGGACCCTTCCCTTTCCGGACATTTTTTCTTCCAGTTTTTTTATTTCTGCTTGGATCAAAGCGTTGGTTTTATATTCCAGTTTCTTTTCATTTTTTACTTCGGCATTGATCAATACTTGCGGATAAATGTCCATAATTTCGGCAAGTTCACTAAGCTTCTTACCACTTTCTTTTAAGATCTTTGCCAAAATTAACGAAGAAAGAATCCCGTCGCCTGTCGTATTGTGATCCAAAAATATCATATGCCCCGATTGCTCTCCACCGATCGAATAATCCTTTTCGAGCATTTTCTCCAGAATATATCGATCCCCTACCGCTGTTACTTCTACTCCGATCCCCAGTTCTTTCGCCGCTATGTGAAGACCCAAGTTGCTCATCACCGTAACAACTAACTTATTATCTCTCAAAGCATTGATCGTTTTCAGATACTTAGCGAAAATCAGCATGAGACGATCGCCATCCACCGGATCCCCTTTTTCATCGATCGCGAGCAATCGATCGGCATCACCGTCATACGCCAAACCAACATCGGAATGATTCTTTAGAACGGCTTGCGAAAGAGGTTCCAAATAAGTAGAACCGGCATTTAGATTGATATTGATCCCATCGGGCTCATTGTTGATCACAAATGTCTTAGCTCCAAGTGCATTGAAAACTTGCGGAGCGATCTTATAGGCTGCACCGTTGGCACAATCCAGCGTTATATTTAATCCTGTCAGATCTACATTTTGAAATTTCGTCAAAAATGAAATATATTCATCCACATAGTCATCCAAGCGAAGTGTTTTACCGAGTTCTTCGTGAGATACTACGTTCGGTATCTTCTGCATGTCATCTAAAAATCCTTCAATTTCCGATTCAATGGAATCGTCAAGCTTCAAGCCCTTTGAGTTGAAAAATTTGATCCCATTATACTCCATCGGATTATGAGAGGCGGAGATCACCACACCTGCATCCGCGCGGTGTATTCTTGTCAAATAGGCAACTGCCGGCGTAGGGACGACTCCAATATCGATCACATCGGCTCCGATGCTCATTGCGCCTGCAGCGAGAGACATCATCAAAAGATCTTTTGACAATCTGGTATCCGTGCCTATAATAACTTTTGTTTTCATAGATCTGTGCTGACTATGTTTTTTTAACACATAAGCACCTGCACGCCCCAAATCGTAGGCAAGTTGAGGAGTGAGCTCAACATTAGCCACTCCTCGAACCCCATCCGTTCCAAAGTATTTCCCCATACTATTTTGCCAGCTCCGCTCCTTGGTTAAGGGCTTCCCTGTTTTGAGGAATAAACTTTTCTTTCGATGGACCAAAAACTTTTTTAAATGCTTCCAATATCGATTCCGAGTCTACTATTTTGTCTTTGCCCAGAGCCGCGCCCAACATTACCAGATTTGCTGCTTTTGGATTACCGATATCCGCAGCGATCTTGTTTGCATCTACATAATACGCCTCTACATCTGTACGACAGACTTTTTGGTCGATCAAAGATTCATTTACAAAAATTTTCCCGCCCGGTTTCACATCTTTTTCAAATTTCAGCAAAGAAGGGAGATTCATAATGATCGCGATATCCGCATCATCAGTGATGACCGGGGATCCGATCTCTTCATCCGCTACGATCACCGAACAGTTCGCCGTTCCTCCTCGCATTTCCGGTCCATAAGATGGTAACCAAGACACATTTTTATCCTCAAGCATACCGGCATAAGCAAGAAGCTGTCCCATCGACATCACCCCTTGTCCACCAAATCCTGCACAGATCACTCTCTTTTCCATATTATTTACCTCCTTCCGGCTGTTTATAATTTCCGATCGGATAATATGGGATCATATTATCTCTTAACCATTGCAAAGCCATCACCGGAGGGATCCCCCAGTTTGTCGGACAGGTCGATAGTACTTCTACCATGGTAAAACCTGATCCCTCTTTTTGAATTTGAAATGCTTTCTTAATAGCCGCTTTTGCTTTTCTTACATTTGCCGGTGTATCTACAGATACTCTTTCAACAAATGCAGCTCCATCCAAAGTAGCGATCATCTCAGCCATTCGGATCGGGAATCCATTTTTTACCGGATCTCGTCCATCTTGAGAAGTCGTACTTTTTTGTCCGATCAAAGTCGTAGGTGCCATCTGTCCGCCTGTCATTCCGTAGATCGCATTATTCACGAAGATCGTAGTGAACTTCTCTCCCCGTGCAGCAGCATGAATGATCTCTCCAGTCCCAATAGAAGCCAAGTCTCCATCTCCTTGATAGGTAAAGACCGTGCTGTTTGGTAAAGTTCTTTTGATACCGGTTGCTAAAGATGGTGCCCTACCATGCGCCGCTTCTTGCATATCACAGTTGAAGTATTTATATGCAAGCACTGAACAACCGACAGGAGCAACTCCGATCGCATTTCCGATCTCACCAAGTTCGACTAATACTTCTGCTACTAATCGGTGAATGATACCATGAGTACATCCCGGACAGTAATGCGTTATCGCGTCTGTCAGACCATGCGTTCTTTCAAATACTACAGCCATTATTTTGCACCTCCTATAATCTTCATTGCAACGTCAACGATTTGAGATGGTTCAGGGATCATTCCCCCCACTCTACCTGTGAAATGGACCGGGATCTTACACTCTACAGCCAATTTTACATCCTCTACCATCTGTCCCATACTCATTTCAACACAAAGCATATTTTTTGCCGCCAAGTTTTCAAATGCTTTGGTCGGGTACGGCCAAAGAGTTTTTAAGCGAATAAGACCGGCTTTTACTCCTTGCTCTCTAAGTTTAACGACCGCATTCTTAGCAATTCTTGCAGTTGTTCCATAAGCAACAAGAACAAGCTCAGCATCTTCTACCATAAAACTTTCATGTCTCGCTTCAGCGTTTTCTATCGTTCTGTACTTCTCTTCCAACATTAGATTATGCTTTTCAAGATCCGGTGCTTGAAGATAAAGAGAGTTGATAATATTCGGTTCTCTTTCTTCCTTCGTTCCGGTAGAAGCCCAAGTTTTCGGCTTGAGCTCTCTTTTTGGCGGCTTTCTAAATTCAACCGCTTCCATCATCTGTCCTATCATTCCATCTGCAACGACCATGACCGGCATACGATAATAGTCTGCAGCATCAAATGCTTCCTGGACCATATCTACCGCCTCTTGGATCGAAGCCGGAGCATATACGATATGTCTGTAGTCTCCGTTTCCTCCGCCTCTCGTTGACATATAGTAATCGGACTGTGCAGGCTGTATGCTTCCAAGCCCCGGACCGCCTCGCATCATATTTACGATAACTGCCGGTAATTCAGCTCCTGCAATATAAGTAATTCCTTCCTGCTTCAATGCGATCCCCGGAGATGATGAAGATGTCATCGCTCTGGCTCCGGCTCCGGCAGCTCCATAAACCATGTTTATCGCAGAAATTTCCGATTCTGCCTGAACAAACGCTCCACCTGCCAAAGGCAGTTCCCTCGACATATACTCAGGGATCTCATTTTGTGGGGTGATCGGGTATCCTGCAAAAAAATTACATCCTGCTTCAATAGCCGCTTTTGCTACCGCCTCATTCCCCTTCATAAGTACTTTAGCCATTTTTCTACATCCTTTCTACTGTTATTACTCCATCGGGACACATCAGCGCACAGCTTGCGCAGCCGATACATTTGTCCATTTCTTTCACCGTTGCCACATTGTATCCTTTGTTATTGATCGTTTCCGTATCGATAACAACGATTTTGACGGGGCAAGCAGTAGTACAAAGGGCGCATCCTTTACACTTCTCCTGATAAAAAGTTACCTTTCCCT
>JAUMYO010000036.1 GCA_030528605.1 Peptostreptococcaceae bacterium
TGCTCCAACTCGGAGTATCCGAATACTTAAACGCTTCCACTCCGATCTTTTTGACGGCGATCCCGTTGATTTCTGCCGGGATCTCCAATTCTTGCGGAACATCCTTGGTTTTGTAGCCTGTGATCGTCTGTGTATTTTCATTGAATTTAAACGGCGTTTCTTCCGCTTTTTCAAGCTGAAGTTCTACAAGATGTGTCGCCGCGTCGTCGCTCACGGTAAATTCCTTGACGAGGGTTTTGTAGCCTGATTTTTTGGCTTCGACTTTGTAGTCGCCCGCCTTGAGCTTATACTCTCCCTGCTCCGGAGCGATCACATCGGTCTTGGCTTTTTCGGTCACGACAAGCGTCGCATCTTTTGCGTCCTCCGGTGTGATTCTGAAGGTGATGACATACGATCTTTCACCGATCGGCGGGATCACGAGGTCCGAATGATCGTAGATGAGTTTTTTGCCTTGCTTGAATAATCGATAGTCGAGCAAAGTTTCAACCGCCGCACGAGTGTATAAGGAATCTTCCACACCCGAACCGCCGTGTTTCATCGCGAATCCGTTTGCCGTCTCATAGCTGAACAATCCGTCCAGTAAGGATCTTCCGTTTTTGATAAAACGTGCGTCGGTATGCGGGTCGATGCCCAGATGGATCAGCCCCTGTACCAAATTCGCATGGTCGCTGGAGTGATACGGCAACGACAACGGAATATTGTTTCCGAATTCTGCGACCGTGCCGTCGTTTTGCATCGCTTTGCTGACTTTTGCCAAAAACGCGTCGATCGCTTGAACCGTTTGCGGATCATTTGTTTTATAGTACGGCGCCAAGGCGATCATCGCTTTGCCCGCATCGCTGATACGATCTCTTCCCGTGCTGTCCTCTTTAAATTCTTTGATCGCAAGCACTTTTGTTTTGAGCGTGTCGCGATTTTCCGGATCTGCCGGGTCGATCTTATAGTCAGCACTGTTCAAAACGATCAGGGAGTTGATATTCTTGATCTTTTGATTCAGCTGTTTCTTTTTCGTGATATTGTCCAGAAGATCGTGTCCGTCGATATTCTGAAGATTTTCGCCGCCTGCCATAAGATCGAACCATACCTTGATGTTTTTGCCCGGATCATAGACATAGCTTGCTTTTTTCAGAGCAGCTTTGGTTTCTTCCACCGTTTTGCCGACATCGCGATCGTCATATTTTTTCAAAATATGCGCATCGAGTTTCGCTCTGTCCGCATATTTTTCGACGGTCTGCGCCACTCTTTCGTCCATCGTCTGCTCGAAAGAATATTTGTAAAGATTGCTTCCGTCCTGTTGTTTCAATTTATAGCTTGCAAGTGCGAAGAAAAGTTCGATCCTGTTTTTGTCGCTTGCTTGCAGAAGCTCTTTGAAAGGAGCTCCGTCTTTGCTCATGTACTTCGCATCGGTAATATCTTCTCCGAGCAGGTTGAGCGCGGTTGCCAAGCTCGGAATATACTCCTGATTTTTGGTCAACTCCGCTTTTGTTTTTGATCGGATCAGTTTTTCAATATTCTTTGCATAATTTTCCTGCGCAGCTTTTTCATCCATCAAAGTGATCGCGCCGGCAAAATAAATATGATTATCTTCTATTTTTATATCTTTGTTTGGTTGGAACAAGGTATAAGGGAGCAATTTACTTCGGATATGTGTATCTTTTTCCTCACTGAGTTTTGCTCCTGTTCCGTAAGCCGCGATCATTACCCATGCTCCGGCATTGGGACTGTTGTATCTGCTGTTTGCCGCTGCATTGATCGCTTCCATCACCTTGCCGATATTTTCGCGCTCTTTGCCGTTTCCTGCCGCAATCGACGCCAAGACCGCTTTATATGCCGCAAAAGGTGCAAAAGCCGGGTTCGTTTTACCTTCCAGCACCTTTACCTGTTCCGCCGACAATTCTTCGCCCATTCGTCGCAGAATATAGCCGGATTCTTCGGAGATGTCCGCATTTGCTTTTTCACGCACAACGATCTCTTCATAGGTTCTATCCGCCCAGAGTTTAAAATCGTTGCCGTCCTGCGGCGGCTCGACTTTGCCGAATTTAAACAGACTCTTGCCTGCATAGTTACTGTCGTTGTAACGCTTGTCCGTTCTTATCATCGCCAAAGTGCCGATCTCAAAAGTCGACGGGTCGATGTTTTTATCCAAATAGTCTTTTTTGAAACCGCCTTGCGACTCGATGCAAAAATCGAGCAGTGCTTTGTACGGGGACGGTTTATCGCCTGCATTCCAGTTTCCGATCACTCGGTAAGAAAGTCGTTCGTCCGGATCTTGCGAGCGATTCGCTCTTGCCAGAACGACTTCCGCCGTTGCAAAAAGATCCTCTTTGCTAAGCGGCAGACCCCCACCTCGATGCATCTGCCCCGCAAGATAATCTTCCATGTTGTTTCGCACTTTTGAAAAAGAATCAAACTCGGCGAAATTGAACACTCTTGCAGTTCGGATCACTTTTTCAATGTCGCTTCCCTCACCGAAACTTCCGTCCTCATTTTGTCTTGCTTCAAGCGCAGTCTTTACTTTTTTGACATCCCAAGTCGTATTTTCAGGCAACACAAATTGACCGCTGTTTACGATTGCGATCGCATAGATCATATCCTCGATGCTGCCGTTTAGGATGTCATACTCGGCAACTTCGGCAATGAGATCTCTGCCCCATGCCGCATAAGGATTTTCGCCCGATGCCAACACGGCAAGGATGACCTCATAGTGATCCGCTACGGAGCTTGTTCCTTTTTTCAGCTCGGCAACTTTTGCCCGCGCCACATTTTTGTATGAATCGGGTACATCGCCGCCGGTGTTGAACAATGCCGCCGCCAGATAACCCGACATTTTGTCTTTGTCGATCTTACCGACCAATGCTTTTGTCGTTTCGGCAGCTTTCTTTTTCTCGCCTCCATAACCATTCCAGAAGTTGTCGATCGTGTAGACGAATTTGATCTTTTCGTCTTTCTCAAGCTTATACGCATCAAACATCACGTTCGCCATGACGTATTTATTTTTATCCTTATCCAGGACACGATAAGTCCATCCGCTGAGATCTCCATACTCTTTTTCCGTCAAGCCGTGAAGACTGCTTAGATAACTTTCGCCATTGAGCGTATATTTTACATCATTCTTTTGACAATACGCCAAGATCAGATCTTTGAGAGTCTGACCTTTCGGTACCGTAAATTCCTGTTCGTCCAAAAATTTCTCGCCGAGCAATACATTGCGATGCGTCTGTCCGTCGATCGTCAGCGTTACTTTGACCGAGTCGGTCGTCGGTGTATCGGCAAAACTCGACATCGGCATCATACCGACGATCATCAGGACCGCCAGATAAACTGACAGGATCTTCCTGAACGATTGCCATTTACTTTTTGTAAACATAGTTCCTCCTTTGATCATCTTCTCTTCGGCGATACTCGCCTCGGATGTGTTTTGCTGCTCTTCTTTTCGGTTTTCGGCGAGCGATCGGATGGACGCTCTGCTCTTACCGAAAAATTGCCTGTTCAAAAATTTTCCGTTCGATGATGCGATAACGCTCCTATCGTTATGTACATCCTTATTTGATCTTTCTTGCGATCGTCTCGATATCCTTTTATAGACGATCTGACATACGATCGTACCACCTCCTTAAAACTTTGCACAAAAAAACTCCCTCTTATCCGGGAGTATGATCTGTCGAGAGTATCTGTCCATGCTATAAAAACTATGTTTTGCATCCGATCTGTTTTGAAACGAAAGCACTCTCCATATTGTTTGCATATCCCCAACCCGGAATAAGTCAACTCGATCGGCAGGTCTTCCGGCTCAGATTCATCCTCCAAACGCCTTCCCGTCATTTGACAGTGGCTCTCGTTTGTCGTCCTCATTACGGCAAAGGTAGCTGCGCGGGATTCGCACCCGACTTCTCTATTAAAAGCATCGCTTACCGATCGATCTTTTATATAAGATATGTTCTATAAGTGTACCATTTTCATAAAGTTTTGTCAAATTCCAAGATCAGTATTTCCAATTCTAACAAGCCTATAACTGTTTAATGATCTTCGCTCGATCTTCTCTAAAATGGATTTCTGTGATCTTCCAAAGATCTTTGAACTCGGATCACAAGTTTTTATATTTTGAAGCTCAGGCGTTTCTCGTTGTAAAAAGCATCCTGCTTTAAGTATCAGTAAAAAGATTTTGTTTGCTTTTGCGATCTTGTACTGTATCTTTTAGAACCGGCATTTAACAACGATCTTTTATAACTTGCAGAGAACGATGACCTCTCCGCTGCGCGCTCCATCAGAACTGTGTCGATAGGCTCATTTTATCGAGTGATAGTAGGATGCTGACATCCCTCCGGATCCCCACGACATGATCTCAGCTTCTATAGTTTACATTATCGAAGCCGATAATAGCTTATAGGCAGGATCTTATCCGATATCCGTATTATTGTAAACTTTTCTTTTTCAAAAAATTTTACAAGCTCTCTTTTTCAGGAGAGCAATACTACTATTCTTTCAAGTTATGGATATCCATGATCCATACTTCGCAAAAGATCCAACGAATTTTCCCGGTCGCAAAACAGATAGGACCGCATCTGTCGCAAAATAATATAAGATCATCTTAGAATACCATATTTTATTTTTACGCGTTCCAGCTTTTCGATCATCGGCTTGGAAAAGAACCAAAGAAAGACCGCGGTCGCAAAAGCATGGATCAGATCGAATGGAATGCCCTGAATATAGGCAAGCAAAAACATCTCCTTCGTCGGTCGGGGTTGAAACATCAGTACGGAAGCCGGATTCATCAGTCCTCCGTACACCAGAAATACGATCAGCCCGCCGAACACGCAGAGCGATCCTCTCATCTTTCGCAGCCAGCCTTTTTTATACAAGATGCCGGCGAAAAAACCGATGATCCCCATCGCAAACATCTGCCATGGAGTCCACGGTCCCTGACCCACGAGCATATTGGACACGAACATGGAAACGGCTCCGGTCAAAAAACCCGCTTCCGCTCCAAGACATGCGCCGGCGATGATGGTCACGGCAGCGACCGGTTTAAACTGCGGGATCATAAAAAATGCAGAGCGTCCCGCCACAGCGATCGCGCACAGAACCGAAATGATCACGAGTTCCTTCGCTTGCGGCTTGCGTTTCTCAAAAATCATTGCAAACGGGATACAGGTTTCCAAAATGATCAGCATACTGATGAAATAGTATTTTCGATCGTTGAGATAGTAGATGCCGATGTAGATGGTGAGCGGTATGAGCACTAAAATGATCGCCGCCGCTGCCAAAGTTCTTTTGGCAAGACGCCGTGTCGCCGTACTCTCCTGCACCAAATGACCGGCAATGTCGGGATCGCCACCGGGAAATATTCCTGAAAGAAAGACGAATATCTCGAGCGCGATCAGCCCCTCGACCAAATACTGACGAAAATCTTTGAAACGATCGCGTAAAAATAGTACAGTGAACAAAAAAGCGACAAAACTCAGCAAGCTTTTCAAAATTCGTTTCCTATTTTCTTTGTATCGCGCAAGCTTCCTGTCGCTCACGATCTTTTCCGTTTCGTCTCTGCTCTTTTGAGTTCCGATATTCAAACCTTTTTCGTTCTCGGATCGCGCATTATGATGGATCTTGTTCTGCTCGTCGGATCCTCCCGGCGAATCATTGGGCGATTTCGGATCATCATCCGAAAGATCTTCAAAGATCTCGATACGCTCGCCTCCGCAGGCTTCGATAATGTCATTTTCAAGCACCGCGCTTGGCAGAAGCTCGCGTGCCATCCGATTGCTCGCGGTCGTATAGTAGGTATTCCCCGCAAAAAATTTACGTGGCTCATTTTGAGAGACGATATTGCCGTCAAAAAACATCGCACAACGATCGGCATACATCGCACAAAATTCGATGTCATGACTGACCATGACGATGGTCACCCCTTTGGCTCGCAACTTTTGCAGGATCGTTGCCAATTTGCGTTTGAAATACCCGTCCAGTCCCTTGGTCGGCTCATCCAAAAATAAAATACTCGGCTCTAAGAGCAATACTTTTGCCAGTGCGAGCCGCTGTTGCTCTCCGCCCGACAGGTCGTAAGGATGATATTTCAAAAGCCCGGTCAAATCACAGAACGCCGCTATTTCGGCGACCCGTTCGTCTTTTTTGTCCGCACGTAGATGGCTCAGCACATCTTCCAGATCTTCTTCGACCGTCTTTTTGACGAATAAGGTCTTCGGATCTTGGGGAAGGATCCCGATCAAATGATCGAACCGTTCTTTGATCGGCATATTGTGCAGATCTTTGCCTTGAAGAAAGACTTTGCCGCGATAAGGCGTAAGCAAGCCGGACATCAGGGACAATGTGGTGGTTTTGCCCGTTCCGTTCCCACCGACGATCGCGTAGAACTCACCGCGATATATTTGAGCAGTCACACCTTTAACCACATCGGGTAAATCTTTTTCGTATTTATAAAATACTTCGTCCAGTTCCAATATGATCTGCGATCTCGGATTTTCCGCCGGTGTCGCTTGCAAGGGACGCAGTCCGCTTCTTTGCGCAAGATCTTCAAGCCAGCTTTTGCCTTCTTTTACCGTCATCGGGCTTTGTTCCCCTGATTCGACTTGCGTATAGATCCGCGAAGGCGTCGGCATAGCATAAAACATCGGATGATCCGCTTTTTTCAGTTTCGGCGCTACTTTGTGCATATCGCATTCGTTCAGGATCACCTTTCCGTCCTGCAAAAGGACCGCCCGATCGGCAAGCGGCAACACTTCTTCCAGACGCTGCTCGGAGAGAATGACGGTCACCCCTAATTCGTCGTTGATCTTTTTAAGCGTTTCAAAAAATTCGGCGGAGGCGATCGGATCGAGCTGTGCAGTCGGCTCGTCCAAAATGAGAACGGACGGCTGCATCACCAAGATCGAAGCAAGATTTAAAATTTGTTTCTGCCCACCCGAAAGCTCGGTCACTTTTTTATGAAACCAGTTCTGGATCCCAAAAAAAGATGCCATCTCCGCAACCCGCAGACGGATCTCTTCCGTCTTAAAGCCCATGCTTTCCAAGCCGAACGCCAGTTCGTGCCATACTTTGTCCGTTACGATCTGATTGTCCGGATCTTGTGTGACATAACCGATCCGATGTGCTTGCAGTTTGAGGTCGACTTCGCCCAACAACTGTCCTTCAAACAAAATCTCTCCGTGACGCTCGCCATGAGGCGCAAGGACCGTTTTGAGCTGCTTGAGCAAAGTGGATTTTCCACAACCGGAAAGACCGAACAGCACGACAAATTCTCCTTTTGAAATGTTCAGGTCGATCTCATCCAGTGCCTTTTGCTCTCTCATCGGATATTGAAAGCTAAAATTTTTTATTTGATAACAATACATGATCTTCTCCATATGGAAACTGTTTATCGAGTTCTAAAAGCTTCCGATCGTTGCTCTTTGTCGCTTTACCATTTCGATCTTTTCCTCGATCGTACTTCCGCGCAGTTCATGCACAAGGTATCGGGGCGCGATCTCGCGGATGACCTCTCCGATCAAAGGATCGGTGAAAGCTCGGTGCTGATCCAGCTGCAAAATATGCGCATAGGAATTTGAAAATTTTTCAAAATAGCTTTCTCCGATCGGGGAAAGTCTTCCGATCGCCGAGCGGACATATTCCCCGCTGAGCGACAGGTTGAGATGGATCCCTTTAATGAGATGTTGTATCTCTTTGTGATGATCCAGCATTTTTTGAATATAGCGGATGCCTTCACGCTCACTCCTCAGAGCAGGCTCCGTATTGAGGAGATGCCCAGTATCCAGCATGATCCCTTTGTGCTCATATTCGATCTTATCCAAAATATATTTCGTGCGCTCGATATGATCGAAACGAAAGCCCGCCCACCAAAGGTTTTCGATCAAAAAGTCGATCTTCGTATCGACTCCGGACATAATCTCGTTGATGATCTCCGCACATGCGTCAAAAACCTGTTCGTCGCTGTGTTCTTTTTCGTAAGTATAGCCCTCTTCGATGGAAACATCCGAAATATGAAATACGACATATTTTGCGCCGAGCGAAAGCGCGCGCTCCAGATCCTCTTTGTATCGGTGGATCAAAACCGACGGCTCGATCCCTCCATAGAGATCTCGGATGACTTCTTCGCTCCCGAATTTTTTCAAAAGTTTTTCCCGATCGCCGAGATAAAGATCCAGCCAGTCGGAATAAAAGGTCAGATGGTAGCCCTGCGTCATAGCCGGCGGGAGAACGGTATGGATCTTTCGACCGCCCCACACCCATTCGATGCTGTCACAGCCGGTTTGGTCCAACAGTTTTTGTAATCCGTCCACTCCGCCATGATCATCGATCAGCTCATCATCGAGGGGCAAATTGATCAGTTGCAGCAATTTTTTCTTCTCCTTGATAAATGTTGTTCCATCGGATATTCTGCAATATGTTTGCTCCGATCGGGAACAGCGCCAGCAAAAGATAGGCTGTCAGGATACTTGCCGTATAAATGCCCGTCGCCATCCTGAGCGTCGGAAAATAACGATAATAAAGCCCTTTGTTCCACGCTCCGATCAGAATATACAGACTCGCCGTCAAAAGATAGATCAATGCGCTTTTATCACGCTTGTCGATCTTGTAGATGGAAAAAGAGCTCCGATCCGGCAGACCGTATCCGCGACTCTTCATCGAGTCGGAAGTCTCGATCGAATTTTCGAGTGCCCAAGTCATCATCACGGACAGGATCGTCAAGCCTTGTTGGACGCGCCGAATAACGCTGCCGGATGAAACATCTTTCCCCAAACAGCGTTGTGCATCGGCAATTTTTTTGATCTGCTCCTTAAAACGCGGGACAAATCGCATGGTCATCGCCAGCAAAAGCGAAAGCGACGGAATGATCCGTCCGAAAAGATAGATCAGTTTATCCGAAGACATCACCGTATTGTAACAGGAAAACCAGCAGACGGCGCACACCAACATCGTCGCCGAAGCGATCCCGTAGTAGATCGACTCGAGCGTGATCGGATTGCCGGATCCCAAATAGTACAGGATCGTCGCACCCTCGTGATTGAATGCCGGATTCACCAACGCCATGATCGCAAGCATCGGCAGAAGCGCGATAAAATTAAAGCGAACAGCTTTTTTCCCGTTCAGCCAGATCGAATATGCAAAACTGCCGATCAATGAACATGCCAAAGCGTACGGATGCAGAAAAAACATCCCGAAGCCGATCACGAAAACAAAATACAAAAATCCGACCAGGGGATGAAACCCGGAAAAAGCATCCCTTACTTTTTCGGTGCTGTTTTTCATTCGATTTCGACTCCTTCTACATAACCGCCGACATCACGCCCCAGATCACAGGTATATACCCACTCGATCACATCGCCGTTCTTAAGTCCGTATCGGCTGCAACCGTAATTCGGAAACCAACCGTTCACTTTATACATCCATCCCGACAGCTGCCCGCCGTCAAATTCGTACAGATTGTGGATCCCTTCGATATATGCCGAATTGTATTTCGGTGTATTTCTAAATTCCATGTGGACCTTATTCTTCTTCATCTCGCGTTGAAGCACATTGAATACACTTTCGCCTTCATAAAAAGTTACCTGCGTTGCCGGAAAGATCACCCCGTCCTTCGGTACAAGCTCGACTTTTTCCGGATCCATCCGGTCCAAATTGGCAAGCAGGGTATCACAGCGCACGGAAAGGGTCGCCGTCATCTCCTTGTCGGTGATCGCAACTTCTCCCGGTTCGATCGGCTGCGGCTTTCCTCCCGGTACCGGATCGGTCAGATATTTGTCTTGCCTCCGCTCGCTCTTTTTGTCGTCCACAGGTTTTTTATCCGCGGGATCTTGTGGATCCTTTTTTTGCTCTGCCTGAGCTTTTGCGTCTTCTTTTTCTTTTTTATCTTTCTCGTATTCAGACTCTTCTTTTCTTTCGTCCTTACTCTCTTTGTCTTTTTCTATCTCTTTTTCAATAGTCTTATCGCCCGGATCCTTTTCGACCCCTTCCGTTTTTTTGTCGGAAGTAGTCCCGTTCTCTTTTACCTCTTCCTTGCCCGTTACAATATTCGGATCTACTTGCGCCTCTCTCGATGCCGGCGGAGGACCGCTCATAAAATAAGATCCGACCAATACGACAATGATCGCAAGTGCTATCCATATCTTTCTATTTTTCATAACTTATTTCCGATCTTTAGCCCGCAGCGGGAAAACTGCTGCCGACAAAGTTTTATAAAATTTCAAGTTTGTTCATCAGACGATAGGTCACTTCCGCCACTTCTCCTCTTGTGATATTTTCCTTCGGTCGTATATTCAATTCGCTCTTGTCCAAAATTCCGTTTGCATAGCAGAATGTCAGCCCGCTTCTTGCCCAATCGCTCGATCGAGTATAGTCGCTGAATTGCGCCAATCTGTCTCGGATCTCGACAGGTTCAAAAATTGTCTTGAGCTTACCGGACAATGCACCCGCATTGGCGATCATCGTTGCAGCTTCCTGGATCGTGATCTTTCCATTCGGATCAAATTTATTATTTCCGACTCCGCCTACGATCTTGTATTGATGCGCCGTTGCGACATAAGGTGCATACCAAGCGCCGGATTTAACGTCAGTGAATGAATTCATCGTACTTTTCGGTTCGATACCCAGACCGTTGATCACGATCACCGCAAACTCCGCTCTTGTCACATGAGTTTTAGGCTCAAATCGTTCAGCTGACTTCCCGCTGATAACACCACGAGCTGCGAGCTCTTCGATCGCTTTTTGATTTTTATGCCCCTTGATATCACCGAAAGTTTTTCCTTGAGAAGTGATCGGACGTTTATTTATCAGGTCTTTTGTATTCGGTGCTTTTTGAGGAGGCTGAGCCGGTTCTTGTTTTTTATGATCCGATAAAGCTCCTTTTACATCACTCATACGATATAGAGAATTTTTACTTTTTGACGCCCTTTCAGCACTTACAAGTGCATAAAAAGCCTGCTCGGTCGCCATCTGATTTTGTCCGCTTCCATCGTATGTGTGCTTGAAGCCTTTCCCTTCTTCATAAAAACTCAATAGATCGTCCAATAAAGTATTCCCGTTTTTGATAAAACGCGGATCGTTCAAAGAGATCCCTAATTCTCCCAACGCCACGATCACCTGAGAGGTACTTTCCGAATTTGCAGTGCCCCAGCTGTCATATCCGCCTTTTGCGTTTTGAATTTTGGATAATACCTCTACAGCATCTTGTACTGCCACTTTAACGGCAGGCTTGCTCTGATATTTGGCAAGTGCTTGAAGTGCCATTGCAGTTACATCCGGATCGGCTTTTGTTCCCGACATTGCCCAACCGCCATCCGTAAGTCGAGCATCCAAGATCTCTTGAATATATTTATCTCTTGTTGCCTGCGTCTTGGCAGCCGGATTTTTAGGGATCGAATACTCCATCGTATCCAATGCGATCAGTGCAAAGATCGAACCGTTGATCCCCTGCCATTTTGTTTTTTCAAAATCTCCCAGCGGTTTGAGAAGATCATATCCCCCTACATTTCTTGGATCTTTACCGATCGCAGACAATGCGATCACGACACGGGAATACTCTGTATACTTCACATCATGCAAATTCCCTTTGTGATCGGTAACATATTGTTCTACATTTTTATAGTAATTTTCATAATAAGAGCTCGGAACATCATATCCGCTTCGAGCCAATCCCAGAATAGCCCATTCTCCGCCGATCGATCCGACCTGAGGTTCCTTTACCGATGTATGAACATACTTCGCAGTATTTCGAGTGACCTCTTCTAATTTTGAAGTCGATATGGCTGCATAGGATGTCGTTACCCTGCCGATCAGAGTCAGCATCATAACACATAAGATGCCGATCATCTTAGCCTTTTTGTTCATGATCTACCTTCTTTCTAAAATTCAACAAATTGAAGATCAAAGTTCATCATCCGATAGCGAAAAACTTTGAAAAAATTTCCTATTATAATATATACTACCTTGTATACTGTATAAAGTAAACAGGAAAATAAACAGATCATAGAACTGATGTCCATTTCCTGCGAAAAAACACCCGGCTTTCAAAAGATCACTTTCGCCGGGTGTTGGTTTCTTTGAAAAGGTCTAAGAGGGATCTTTCCGATCTTGATACCCTCAGATCATTTTATGATATCCTTCCATTCTCCATATGATATACGGTATGTGCTATATTCATGGTCGATCTTCTGTGCGATACCAATATCACAGTTTTATGCTGACAGGATTCATTGAGCGATTTTAGTATCATCCCTTCATTTAGAGAATCCAGATTACTTGTAGGTTCATCCAACAGCAGGAATGGCGCATCATGCAAAAAGGCTCTCGCAATACCGATCCTTTGTTTCTCCCCTCCGGATAATGTGTCTCCCAGTTCTCCCACTTCCGTGTCGTAACCATTCGGCAATGATATGATCATATCATGGATGGAAGCTTTTTTTGCAGCTGCTGTGATCTCTTCTCTGGTCGCTCCCGGTTTGCCTATCGAGATATTATTTGCGATCGAATCATGGAAAAGATGCGTCTCTTGAGTGACATAAGACTGCATATCACGAAGATCTGTAGTATTGATATCTCGAACATCGGTTTTTGATATATTGATGGATCCCTTCTGTACATCCCAGAATCTCATCAATAATTTCAGCAATGTGGATTTCCCGGAACCGCTCACACCATGGATCCCCACGATCTCCCCTTTGGGAAATTCCAAAGAATAATCTTTTAGGATCTGCTCTTCCTCATAAGAGAAGTCAACATTTCTCACTTCCGATCCATCGAATACTACTTCCTGCTTTCCGCTGACTTCTTCCACTTTCGGCTGCTCTTCCAATAGGCTCAGCACCCTTTCACCGCAAGCCAGCGTGTGATGTAGATTGTTGGATAGATTTGAAAGTGCAACGACCGGACCGAACGAACCCATCATTGACATCACAGGGATCAACATCTGCTTAAGATCGACTTGTCCCTTTATATAGAAATTCAGCATTAAAAACAGCATCGCAAAAGAGAATAACAATATTGCAAGGTTTGTTATCGAACGTTGAGAAGCTTCCAGTCGATTGAGGTCTTTTTGTTCGATAGAAACATCGTCCGATCGATGAACCATCTCTTCCAAACGTTTCTCCGCTCTATTATATTGTATGGTCTCATCCAATCCTCTTAGGGAATCGAGGATGAAGCCGTTAAACTCTCCGAGAGTATTTCTAAGATCCATCCCGCTTTGTGCTCCACGCCTTCCGTTGTACAAAGGAATAAAAACACCTACGACGATATATCCGATCAATGCCAGAAAAGCAGCAGCTGTTGAGTAATGACCGATGAAGCCTATCATGATGATCGAAGTCAAGACAGCAATTGCGATCGGCGAGATCGTATGAGCATAGAATACTTCTAACAGCTCGATATCCGATGTTATCAGAGAGATCAGATCTCCTTTATCACGACCTTCAAGTTTTGCCGGGCACAATTTTCTTAAAACCGAAAAAACCTTATTTCGTATGATCGCCAATAATTTAAAGGCTATATAATGGTTGCAATATTGCTCTCCATAATGAAAAACACCTCGCATCACGGCAAATAGAATGATCAATACAAAGATCTTTCCTAAACTTAAGCCCACCGGTATGTCGGTAGCTATCCGGAGAACACCGAAGCCGGCAAGGATCGTAAGAAAGATCGCACACAAAAAGCCTACCACTCCTAAAACGATCGCCATGATCATGATCGGCAGCAAAGGTCTTACCAATCCTATCAGTTGACGCATAATAGTAAGACCGCTGCGTCGCTCCGTCGGATCGGTTTTTTTGATATCCGAACTCACTGTTCTTTCCATTATACGCTCACCTCACTTTCTCTTTTTGGTATAACGACATCACTGAATGACCCTTTTCCTGTCGCATTGCTTTTATCCTTGATCACGCCGGATCTTTTTTGTCCTAATAAATGTGCATAATCCTCCAATGACTTTTGGTATTCATAGAGTTCTTTATATGCTCCGCCCTGTGCCATCAACTCATCATGTGTTCCGTTTTGTACGATCTTTCCATCTTTCAGCATATAGATCTTATCCGACTTCACAACATTCGCCAAGCGATGAGAGATCAAAATGATCGTCTTGGTTTTTGCGAGTTCGTGGATCACATCCATTATCAGCTCTTCGCTTTCCATATCGATATTGGAAGTTGCTTCATCAAAAATATAGACCGGTGTATCATGGAGCAATGCGCGAGCCAAAGAAAGTCTTTGTCTTTGTCCTCCCGAGAAATTGGACGCATTTGCCAGGATCTTTGTCTGTAAACCGTTTTGTGCGTCAACAAACCCTAAAAGATTGACCTTTTCCAAGACATTTCTCATCTCGGATCCTGTCGCATCCGCTTTTCCCATCCTCAAGTTATCTTCAACGGTTCCTTTGAATAAATAACTGTTATGAGATACACAGGTGATCTTTCCCATCAGACTCTTTTCATCGATCTCGGAAAGCTCCATCCCATTGATCTTCAAATTCCCTTTGTAACCGTGATTTCTTCCCATAAGAAGTTTTGCAATGGTGCTCTTGCCGCTACCGGATACTCCGACCAAAGAAGTAAAAGTCCCTTTCTCGAAGGTCATGTCCACCCCTTTTAGGATCTCACGATCTTCAACATATGAAAACTTGATATCCTCCAGAGAGATCTCCAAACTATCATCCCGGATCTCCAAAGTTTTTTCCTCAGGAGTCGGCAGATCCAGCAATGCAAATATCTTATCACTGGCAGCCATTCCATTCATCGCAATATGGAAAAAAGAGCCTAAAAGTCTCAGCGGAATAAAAAACTCGGAAGCCAGCAAGATGATCATCATGGTTCCGGCAAAACCGACATTGCCTGCCGAAAATTCTTTTAGTACAACGATCATTCCGATCCCCGCACCACCGTATGCGATGATATCCATCACGCTGGTAGAATTAAGCTGCATCGTCAAAACACGCATCGTTGCTTTTCTGAACTTTTGTGATTCGATATCCATCTTCTTGGAGCTTTCTTCATCAGCCTGATAGATCTTCAAAGTAGTCAAACCTTGAAGATTTTCCAAAAAGCTGTCTCCTAATCCGGTATAGATGCCCCAATATTTGCTAAGTAGTCTTTTGGCGATCTTTTGAACCAATACGATCGATAGAGGGATCATCGGCACACAGATCAACAAGATCAGACTCGCCTTAAAATTTAGAAAAGAAAGAACGATAAACAAGGTGAGAGGAGCTACCAAGCTATAGATCAGCTGCGCGAGATATTTCCCAAAATATATCTCAAGCTGTTCGACCCCTTCTACCGCCATCTGGATGATCTCGGAAGTACTTACGGACTCTCTGTACGAAACCCCTAATCGAAGCAGTTTTCTGTAAATATTCTCGCGTAATATCTTTTTAACATCTACGCTTGCTTTGTAGGAGGCATAAGACGCCATCCTGTCAAAAAGAAATCTACAGATCATTGCTCCGACGGAGATCCCGACATACCATGCGATCTTGGACTGCTCGATCGTTGATGCAAGCATCATGTTAAGCAGCATTGCGATCGAATAGATCATCAGCATTTGGCAGATCAGGGAAAGCCACTGCCAGATCACCTGTTCCAAGATATATTTTTTTGCATGAGATAAAAGTTTGATCAGTCTTTTTTTAATCATATCTTCTCCAGTTCCTTTTTCTCTTTGATGGTTGCCAAAATGTGCTTTATCGATAAGATCGGATGATGTATCAGCATCCAAAGACCTCGATCTCTCATGACCGATCTGATCTTTTCTCTCATATCCGGCTTATAACAATGCACTTTGCAGTTTGAACAGAAAGTCTTTTTATCCATGAAAGGACAGCGACTGCTACGAGTTTTTGCATACTGCAACAACTCTTCACATTCAGAGCAAAGCTTGGATCCGGATCGATGACGACTCTTACAGAACGCTCGTATCATCTCCTCAACAACACGCGATTCCTGTTGTCTTTTTTCTTGTATTTTTTTACTCTCTATGATCGTTCGCATCTCTCTCCTCAGAACTATAGACCGCTTTCAACTTTAGCAACAACTAACTTTCAACTTCTATGTATATCATAGGTCTGTTACCATGTCAACACGATACCCGAAAATATATATTCTTTTTTTGAAACAAAATACTTGCAAACTATTCCTATGCACTGTATCTACTTCCTTTTGTACGATCGGATCGAGTTATTCTTTGACTGATGTCTATAGATCAAAATTTAAGAACATAAAAAAACACCCTCGAAAAGAGAGCAGGATCTTGTTTATTTTTTAAGGATAATATTTTCAAAATGATCTTTTCTTTTGTTGAGCTTATGATCTATTTTTGAAGAAATATTTTTCGTTCTATTTTATGATCGCATCAAAAAGACCTCTTTATCGTATCGCTTCCATGATAAAAAGGTCTTGTATAAAGTCTTTATCAATAAAATACTCGGAGAATGATTTTCTAAGCGTTGTGGCTTACAAGTTTTTGCAACAAGAGTTTTCCCTCATCGTAGTCTTTTCGGTGGATCTCCTCCGGAACCATAGAGCCTCCTGTTGACCAGAAAAGATGTGATATATTTTTTTCTTGTATATCAAATCTTTCCAAATACTTCTTAAACTCTTTAGAGGCAAAAAACGGAACGATCCCAAAGCCTGCCAGTGCAGAAGGTTCCAATTTTTCCCCTTCGCTATCGTGCATCATTGCCAAATATGCCATCATCTGCTCATCTGACACAGTATAGCAACCTCCAACAAGGTTTTCGAGGATCTTTCCAACAAATCCTGATGCTCTTCCGACAGCAAGTCCGTCTGCGATCGTCTTATTATCGATCCCAAGATCCTGAACGGAATATCGATCATGTGTTCCCGTCATACATCCCAGCAGCATACACGGTGAACGTGTCGGCTCCGCAAAGAAAAAGTGGACCGCGTCTTTGAAGATATGTTTTAGACCGAATGCAACACCACCGGGTCCTCCTCCTACTCCACAAGGCAGATAAACAAACAAGGGTTTTTCTCTATCTACTTTGACGCTCAGTCGATCCAATTGTTTTTTTAAGCGCGATGCAGCAACAGAATATCCCAGGAATAGATCCACTGAATTTTCATCATCCACAAAATGACTGTTCGGATCAAGCGCTGAAAGTCGCCTTCCTTCTTCTACGGCTTTGCTGTAATCTTGATCATATTCCATGACCAACACCCCTTGGGAACGAAGGAGCTCTTTCTTCCATCCCTTTGCATCCGAAGACATATGGACCGTTACCTTAAAACCCAGTTTGGATCCCATTATTCCGATACTGAGTCCTAAATTGCCGGTCGATCCGACCGCAATGTGATAGTTTGAAAAAAATCGTCTCATCTCTTCAGACGCAAGTACAGCATGATCATCCGTGATCCTTAGTTTTCCCTCTCTGATTGCCAGATCTTCAGCATGTTTCAGCACTTCATAGATCCCCCCGCGAGCTTTGATCGATCCCGAAATAGGCAGTGCATGATCACATTTCAAAAACATGTTCCCGGAAATATCCCTACCATAGGATCTTTCAAGAGATCTTTTCATATTAGAGATCTTGTAGATCGGAGACTCAATGATCCCGTTACTCTCTCTCGTCTGTGGAAAAACCGTTTTGATAAAAGATGAAAATCGATCCGATCTCCTGCTCGCATCCTGAATATCATCCTCTCCTAAAGAAATATTATTTACCACATGTTCAAAAGGAATAATATTTTCATTCGTCCAAAATAAAGTTTTTTGACGGATCATCTCGTTTATCAACGGATATTTTTGTATCAACCTCGACTTTTCACTATCCATAAACACCTCTGATCAAAAATATTTTACAAAAAGATTCATATCAGTGGACATATAGCCTTTAGCGATATAGAATATATTGCTTTTTTTATTGGTCTTGTTTCCTAATGCTTGCACTCTTTTATATCGATGTTCTTTAGCAAAATCTTCGATATATTTTAATGCTGCCGTTCCCAGACCCTGATCCCGATACTCCTCTCTGATGTACATATCATCTATCGTCAGCATTTTCCCGCGCGACCAAATGCTGAATCCTCTGAGTACATTGACGAATCCCACTGAATAGCCGTCCGTTTCGATCATTAGAAGAAGTATCTGTTCTTTACTCTCCATCGCATCGTCAAATACTTCTCCCAGTTCTCGCTCGCCGATCCGATTGATATGATCCCATACCTCGGAATCATTGGCTTCATACTCCATAAATTCTTTATTCAATTCGATCCACACATCTTTGTCAAATCTTGTGCATTCTCTTACTTTTATTCTTTGCATCTTCTCTCCTCGCTTTAGATAATGATCATGATCGGTCTAAAAAAACTCCTGCACTTTATACTATCATCCAATAAGATCACCGCATCCATACGATCCCGACGGAACATTGCAGCGGTGAGGTCGCTGTACCCTACAGGCTATAAAAATAACTGTTGTCAAATGACGGTTCTAAAGGGTCTTAGTATCCGGATCTGCTGTAACTTGGCAGCTCACTTTGAAATAGAGGTCTCCTTCACCGCCTTTGTATTTATTATATCAATTTTTTTCGGTCCTGTATATTAAAATTTATCCGGCTCCTCCATATAATACTACTACTATTATTCTTTAGAAGCGGCACTTAACAACATTTTTATTCTTTATAGCTTATATGGAACGATGCCCTGCCGTTTCGTCGTTTCATTAGACCGGAAATGGTATTTATATGCTTATTTTATTGGATAATAGTATAAGACCCGGTTGGATCTATCGTATCGATCCGTTTAGAGGTACCAAATAAAAAACCGAGTCTGCTAAATATAAACAGCTCGGTAATATCCTACACGATCATCGTTTTGAGATCACTCGGTATTATGAGTTTAGCTTCAGTGGCTTCTTGGATCTGCTCCAAAGTCACGTTCTCCGCCAATTCTCTTAGCACAAGTCCTTCCGGAGTCACTTCCATGACCCCCATCTCTGTGATGATCAAATTCACCTGTCCTGAAGCGGTCAGAGGTAAGGTACATTGCTTTAGGATCTTATGAGAACCCTTTGCCGTATGCTCCATCGCTACGATCACTTTTTTTGCACCTACGACAAGATCCATAGCTCCGCCCATTCCCGGTACCATTTTCCCCGGGATCATCCAATTTGCAAGGTTTCCTTTTTCATCTACCTGCAGTGCCCCCAAAACAGTAACATCCACATGACCGCCGCGAATGATCATAAAAGAAGTCGCGGAATCAAAAAACATACCGCCCGGTTGGATCGTTACAGGCATTCCTCCCGCATTGACGATCATCGGGTCTTCCTCACCTTCAGCCGGTGCAGGTCCCAGTCCCAAGAAGCCGTTTTCAGACTGTAATGTGATATCCATCCCCTCCGGAATGTAATTTGCCACCATCGTCGGCATCCCGATCCCAAGATTGACCACATCTCCGTCACGAAGCTCTTTTGCCACCCTTTTTATAATAAGTTCTCTAGACATAATCTCTCCTTATCCTTGCACAATGTAATCGACGACCGCTCCCGGAGTATCCACATCATCCGGGTCGATCTCACCCACTTCAACGATCCTATCCGCTTGAACGATCACCATATCGGCAGCCATTGCGATCAATGGATTAAAATTCTTTGTCGCTTTTGAATGAACAAGGTTTCCTTTTTTATCCGCAACAGTGGCATATACAAGCGCGATATCTGCTCTTAGCGGTGTTTCCAAAAGATACTCTTTCCCGTCAACGGTGACCTTCTCTTTGCCTTCTTCCACAACAGTACCCAGACCGGTCGGAGTCAAGATCCCTCCAAGACCCGCTCCGGCACATCTCACTCTCTCGATCAACGTCCCTTGCGGAACCAAAGTCACTTTCATCTCACCGGAGTTCATTTGGTTTCCGGTCTCTTTGTTCGTTCCTACGTGAGATACGATAGAGTGTTTTATTTGTTTGTTTACGACCCATTTGCCAACTCCACGGTCAACAAAGCCCGTATCGTTACAGATCAAAGTAATATCTTTGACTCCTTTTTCGATCACAGCATCAATAAGCTTCTCCGGTGTTCCCGCACCAAGAAATCCGCCGACCATGATCGTCATACCGTCTTGCACGAGTTCCATGACCTGCTTAAGCTCTACAACCTTGTTTCTCATTTCTACCTCCAATATATGTTAACGTTAACGTAACTGTTACTTTATCATTGTAACAAATTAAGGATCTATATTTCAAGCATTTTCTATTATTTTATCCAAAAAACATTTCCTTCAAAATAAAAACCGAAAATATATACAGATGATTCGCTTATCTATGTTAAGAAGTTTTCTTTTTATGATCTTATAAAACTTGCAGATCGGTACTAATACTATTATCCTTTAGAACTACCACTCATCACCATTTTTATTTTTGATAGCTTG
>JAUMYO010000037.1:0-11339 GCA_030528605.1 Peptostreptococcaceae bacterium
TTTGAATGAACAAGATCACTTTCTGCCGCCGACTCATACAGACTACGCGTCTTCATCTGCCCCCGATAAGCAACATCACCCCCCGGCATCGCCAATTCACCGCCGAGCGAATACAATTCATCATCCCTACGCATATGCAAAGGAACTGAATTTCCATCGATATCAAAACTATCCGCCATCCCAAAATATTTTGAGCTATTATTTTCTACGACAGGATTGACAGTGAACTTTTTTTCATCTATACTGTCTTTAGGAGCGAGTATTCTACGTTGGTATCCATTAGGAGCACCTGTTAGGATATTCGCTTTTTTTATTCCGGCATAATAAAACTTATATTCTCCATTCCTTTTTTCCGCAACAGAGAACTCCACTTCATATTTATCCCCTTCAAGATCCACGATACTTTTATAGTGATGCCAATACTTCGTCCCTCTGTGCGCATCGTTCTTCGGTGGGATATCAGGATCGAAATACGACTCCTCCGGTTTGATATCTACCAGCTTCGCGTTTTGCAAAATATCGATCAGATCGCGCTGATGGCGCATTCTTTTATTGATCTTCCCTGTGCTCAGATTCTTATTGATACCCTTTCTGTTCATCGTCACCCGAACACTTCCGTCCGCACCATCGATGATCACGTTGGAATTGTTAAAATTATCCTTGAAATAATCACTGAATTCATCGATCCTGTCTTGCTTCGATGCGGACTTAAGATCACTTTCATAGTATCTTATTCCGTCGCTATCCGTCCCTACATACGAATAAGCCCCTGTCTTACTCTCACCCGACAAGATACCGCTACTCTTTTCGACCGCCCTTTCCAGCAATCGTTGAGCCTGCAAGAACCGCCTTTCCTCCGGTGTACCTCGGAAACGAGCGATCATATCCTCGACCCAGTATCTTACCTTTTGGAACATACCCTGATCATATCGGATCAGCCTTTCGATCGCCCCTTCATTCTCCAAGAGCTTACCCACCGCATCCGCAAGTAACTCCTCCTTCGCCTGATACCCCGTCAACTCTTCGCCATACGCCCCGTACTGCTCGATCTTAGCCTGTACCAGCGTATTGAGATCCCCCTGAGGCATCAGCAGATCTTTCGCCTCACCCAGTAGGAAATTTGTCAACTTGTCCAGATCTTGATCATGCGTCTGGTCTCGAAGATAATGATACAACTCGTGACCGAAAACATACTCCAAACTACGCTCCGAGTTCACATTGATATGGATCGAGCCATCCTTGTAATGACCGTTGATGTTCGGGTCCCCCTCGAAGAACTTCACATCCGTACCGAGCCGTTTCCCGATCTCCGCCATCCGCTGAGCATTGTCATTCTGAAAGGCTCTTACTTCCTCCATCGATCCGCCATCACGCATCTTTTCCGATCGTCTTGTTCCGAATTTTAAGGCAAACGCTTCTTGATGAGCGGACCGGAGGCGGTTTGGGGAAAATAACTCCGGATCCGCCGGGTCCAAAACGGAGGTTCTTCAAAGTAAAAATAGTTTGAAAAGAATTGATTTTGTAAGGATCGAAAGGTATAATGGAGTTGTGCAAAAGTTCGTAGTGATCCAAAGAGACGCTTTGGATAAAAACGATCTTGTCGATGGAAGCCGGGTGAGATCCCCGCACAGTTCCTGCTGCCGTGATGGAGGAGCGACAAAGCATATGCCACTGAGTGATCGGGAAGGCGTTTTGTCAGCTATGATGCCTGAGTCGGAATACTTCGCCATGATCGTCAATAATTTCTTTACGGTGAATAGAGGAATGTTGTAGGCCCTCTTGGGTCTTTTTTTATTACGAACATCGATCGATAGAAAGGACGGTTTGTATGAGAAAGTTATTAGAAACATCCAAGAAACAGGAATTTGTATTCAGATTGGCAGCTACAGCGATCGTGATGGCGATCGTATCGGGTCTTTGGCAACCATCCGAGGCGATGCATATCGCTGAGGGCTTCCTGCCTACGATGTGGGCGGGGCTATGGTATGTCGTAGCTTTGCCATTCGTAGTGATGGGCTTCAAAAAATTGCAAAAGGTGACGCAGGAGCATCCGAAGGCGAAGATCTTGCTTGCGATGGCAGGTGCATTCACCTTCATCTTGTCGGCATTGAAGATCCCTTCTTTGACAGGGAGCTGTTCACACCCTACCGGTATCGCTTTGGGAGCGATATTGTTCGGACCGGGTCCGATGGCGATCATCGGTCTGATCGTACTATTGTTCCAGGCGATCCTTTTGGCGCACGGCGGTATCACGACATTGGGAGCAAACCTGTTCTCTATGGCTATCGTGGGTGCATGGGTCGCATATCTTTGCTACAAAGGGATGCGAAAAGCAGGTATCGCTCCGGCGATCGCAGTATTCTTTGCAGCATTTTTGGGAGACCTTCTTACTTATGTGGTCACGGCGACTCAGTTGGCGATCGCATTCCCGGGGGCGGAAGGCGGGATCATGGAATCTATGATCAAGTTCTTCGGTATCTTTGCGGTAACTCAGGTTCCGATCGCGATCTCAGAAGGTGTCTTGTCCGTCATCATCTTCCAAGTCATCTCATCTTACAGTACCGATCAGGTGGTGGAGCTGGAGAGTGCACTCGGATATGGTGCTACGAATGATCTAAAACAAAGCTACACCAAAGGAACACAGGGTCTCGGCAAAAAGATCGTTACTCTAGTTATCGTAACGGCGATCTTGTTCGTTGCACCGCTGTATCTTGTGAAAGAAGCTGAGTTTGGTGGAGCGGACGGTGAAGCGGAAGTTGTGATCGAGGAGATCGCACCGGATTACGAACCGATCTTTGAACCTCTGATCGAGCCTGCGAGCGGTGAGATCGAATCGATGTTGTTTGCTCTTCAGGCAGCGATCGGTGCCGGGATCATCGGATTCGGACTCGGCAAGATCACGAAAAGCAGATCGGGACACAGCCACGATCATGTGTAAGATGCGTTTCATATTTTGATAACAGTGAGGGTGCTGCACGAGGCATACGGACCGCGCCAAGGCAGCACCCTTTGAAAATGGGGAGAAGAGATCGTTGCAAAATAGGATCTGTCCGATATTGCGATCCGTCAAAACGAAGGGGTATCGTGGATCGAAAAGCGATCATGCAACGGTCTTTTGAAAGAGGGAGTTATGCTCGGGACAGACAGATATGCCTACCGTTCAAAAATAAAGAATATCGACCCTTTACACAAGCTGTTGATCACCTTGCCGGTCCTTCTGCTGTGTATTTTTCTGGACCATTGGATCATCAGTCTGTTGACGCTGGTCGGGATGACAGTGGTCAATCTGTATTTTGGAAAGAATAGCCTGTCGGAAGTGATGCACATGCTTTCGATCCCGATGGGATTCATTCTGATCGGAACTTTGACCGTGATCTTGGGCAGATATACACAGGGCGACGGGATCTTGCTCGGGCTTCGTTTGGGAAGCAGCTACTTCGGTATCACATCCCAAAGCCTGATGCGCGGTTTTGAGCTCATCGTCAAAAGTATGGGCGTGATGTCCACCGTCTATTTTTACGTGATGAATACGACCATCTCCGATCTGAGCGTGGCGATGGAAAAGCTTCGCGTACCTCGTCTTTTCACCGAGATGATGGAACTGATCTACCGTTTCATCTTCGTTCTGATGGAGAGTGCCGGCAAGATCAGGACGGCACAGAACTCAAGGCTCGGATACAAGGACTTTCGCACCTCTTATCGCTCGACCGGCACGCTGGCTGCGAGGGTATTCGTCGATGCGATGCGCCGAAGCGACAAGATCTACAGCGCACTGGACAGCAGAGGTTATCAGGGACAGATCCTGATGCCGGATATCCGCTATGAGAAAAACTCGGCGATGATCGTCGCAGGGATCTCGATGGCAGCACTACAGATCATTATTTTTGTTATATTGAGGTCGTTATGAATAATATTATCGAAATAAGAGAACTATGCTTCGGATACCATCAGGAAGCGATGACTTTGAAAAATTTGAATATGGATATCCCGAGAGGAAAGATCACGACGATCCTCGGCTGCAACGGTGCAGGCAAATCGACGCTCTTCCTCAACCTCAACGGAGTGCTCCGACCGACCTCCGGTGAGATCATCATCGATGGAAAGAAGCTTGAATACAGCAAGAACGCACTTCTTGAGATGCGAAAAAATGTAGGGATCGTCTTTCAGGATCCCGACGATCAGCTTTTTTCCGCCGATGTGTATCGAGACATCTGTTTTGGTCCGATGAATCTGGGACTTCCGATGGATGAAGTCAAGAAACGTGCGGAACATGCGATGGAGCGTACGGGCGTGTCGCATCTTCGGGAAAGACCGACCCATGCACTCAGCTACGGGCAAAAGAAGAGAGTTGCGATCGCCGGCGTGCTTGCGATGGAACCGCAGGTGATCATTTTGGATGAGCCGACTGCCGGGCTGGATCCCAAAGGCGTGAATGAGATCATGGATCTTTTGGACGATCTGAGATCGGACAAGGGGATCTCGATCATTCTTGCAACGCATGATATCGACATCGTACCGAGCTATGCGGACTATGTATATGTGATGCGCGACGGACAGGTCACGGGACAGGGCGGACCGAAGGAGATCTTCTCCGATCATGAGCTGATCCGGGCGAATGACCTTCGGCTGCCGATCCTGGCGGAGCTGATCGGGATGCTCGCAAAAGACGGGATCGCGATCGATAGCGGCGCTCTGACGATGGAGGAGGTCTATTCCGAACTCAGCCGATCGATCAAGAGATCCTGATCGGAAGCAAAGCGGAGCAGTTCTTCATCGGTCAAAAAATTTTTTCAAAAACTGCGCAACGATCCTTTTGTATGGGTAAAAACTTTGGAGAGCCTTGGAACAAAATTTTTTACAAAAAACCGAGAAAATGATACAATAAAAGGTATAAATCGAGCAGAAATGTCGTTTGGCAATATGCGAGAAGATCTTCCGCACATCTCTCGTGATCCGAAGTCGGAAGAACTGCAAAGGTGAGGATATGCAACAAGATGAAATGGTGATCGTTCAAGGGCAGAAAAAGCTCAGAAGGGGCTATACGACCGGCACGACGGCGACGGCGGCTGCAAAATACGCTGCCTGTCTGATGGCGGGATCCCTGGGCGATATAAAAATAGAGAAGGAATATAGAGACTTCGCCAAAGAAAAAGAGGGCGAGGTCTTTGAATATACAGCGGAAATCATACCGATCCGCACGGTCAAAGGCATCACCGTTGCGGTGGAACTCAAGACCTATCAGCTGGAAGAATATACTGGCGGAATGATCGGAGCGATCGCGACCGCGATCAAGGAATCCGGCGATGACCCGGATGTGACGCATGGCGCAGAGATCTCGGCGAGGGTGTTTTTTCAGCAGCGCGATCGGTTTTTCCGGCAGGATGAAGACGAAAAAGAACATGGGGCGTCCGACCCACAAAAGCCCCTGCCGCAAAAATATCTTTATGCGATCGATCGAAAGGATCTCTCGACCGAACCTCTTGAGCGGGATGAGGCGATCGGGCTGGACGGGAACTTCGGACTCATCGCGATCTTCGGCGGCGAAGGAGTAGGTTTTGTCACACAAAAAGGGCTTGCGCCGACCAAGGGTCATTCGGCGATCAATCCGACCCCGCGACAAATGATCGTCTACGAGCTTACGGAAGTCTTGAGACGATCGGAGCAACTTCGTGAGATGCTCAACGACTCGGTGCTCTGTGTCGAGATCATCGTGAAGGGCGGCGCAGAAATCGCAAAGAAAACTTTTAATGAAAAACTCGGCATCCTCGGTGGGATCTCGATCCTCGGGACGAGCGGCATCGTCGAGCCGATGAGCGAAAAAGCGCTGGTCGATACGATACGCACCGAACTGGATCAGTTCCGGGCACTCGATACGGGCGAGCCGCTTCTGATCTGTCCGGGGAACTACGGTCAGGCTTTTGCGAAAGAAAGTTTGAGACTGGATCTGGAAAAAAGTGTCAAGATCTCGAACTTCATCGGCGAAGCACTCGACTACATGGTCGTGCTCAGCATCGACAAGGCACTTCTCGTCGGGCATGCCGGCAAACTGCTCAAACTCGGCGCAAGCGTTATGAATACCCATTCCGCCTATGCCGACGGACGGCAGGAAGTGATGGCGAGCCACAGTGCGATCTGCGGAGCGAGCCGCTCGACGCTGATAAAGATCATGGAAGCCATCAGTATCGAAGAAATGCTCGATGCGCTGCTTGAGGAAGGGCAGCAGGTCTTTGATGAAACGATGGAGTCCATCGGCAAGGCGATGCGAAAGAACATCGACCATCGCACCAAAGAAAAAATACAAATAGAATTCATCGTGTTTACCAATTCGCACGGGATCGTTCTGCAAAGCAGCGGAGCGCAGGAGCTTTTGGCACGATTACAGGAGGAAGAATGAAAGGAAGATTGATCGGCGTGGGCGTCGGGCCCGGAGATCCGAAACTGTTGACGATAAAGGCGATCGAAACGATAAAAAATGCGGACTATGTGGCATATCCGACCTCGGGAGAGAAGGCGGACGGCACTAGATCGACGAATCTGGCGCTGCGGATCGTCAGCGAGCATATCGAGGGAAAGGAACTCCTCGAGTACCTGATGCCGATGTCGCGCGACAAGGAATATGTGCAGCGTTGTCATAACGAATGTGCAGAAGATCTCAAAAAATATCTGGATGCCGGAAAGACCGTTGCTTTTATCACGCTAGGCGATCCGGCGATCTACAGCACCTACATCTACATCCACCACAAGATCAAAGCGGCGGGCTATGATACACAGCTCATCCCCGGCATCACTTCGTTCTGTGCGGTGGCGGCAAGTCTGGATGACAGTCTGTGCGAAGACTCTCAGCCTCTTCTGATCGTACCGGCGAGCCATGAAACATTGGATGAGGCGATGGGCTATGTCGGCAACAAAGTCTATATGAAGTCCGGCAGAGGGATCGTCAAACTGCGCGAAAAGCTGCGCGAAAAAGGACTTTTGAAAAATGCAAAGATGGTAGAAAAAGCGACGATGGAAGATGAAAAGATCTACCACTCGCTCGATGACATCGACGAGAAGAACAGCTATTTCTCCATCGTTGTCGTAAAAGAAGAAAGATCTGGAGGATATCATGATTGATTTTGTTGGAGCAGGTCCCGGAGCTGCGGATCTGATCACCGTTCGAGGTAAAAAGCTTTTGAAAGAAGCGGACATCATCATCTATGCCGGCTCGCTCGTCAATCCGCAACTTTTGGAATATGCAAAAAAAGATTGCGAGATCTATAATTCGGCATCGATGACCTTGGAACAGGTCGTGGATGTGATGAAAAAAGGCTATCGCCACAACAAAAAAGTGGTGCGCCTTCATACGGGGGATCCGGCGATCTACGGAGCGATCCGCGAACAGTTCGATCTCTTGGATGCGGAGGACATCCCGTACAAAGTAACGCCGGGCGTAAGCTCTGCCTTCGGTGCGGCAGCTGCACTCGGCGCGGAATACACTCTGCCCGATGTGACACAGACCGTCATTTTGACGAGGATGGAAGGACGGACTCCGGTACCGCCGAAAGAAGAGATCTCTTTGCTCGCATCGCATCAGGCGACGATGGTCATCTTCCTCAGCACCGGCATGCTCGAAGAACTTTCCGATCGCCTGATCAAGGGAGGCTATCCGCCGGAAACGCCGGCAGCCATCGTCTACAAGGCGACCTGGCCGGAAGAAAAGATCGTGCGCACCACCGTCGCGGATCTGGCAAAAGCAGCGGAAAAAGAGAATATCACCAAGACGGCGCTGATCACAGTCGGAGGATTCCTGGGAAGTGAATACGACCGCTCGAGACTTTATGCGCCGGACTTTACGCATGAGTTCAGAGAAGGGGTCGATACGAAAGAATAGTACGGACAAAGCGGAGATGATCGCACAAAGGAGGGATGCGAATGAGCGAATACAAACCACCGTTCACGATGACGGATGAGATCGTAAATCTTGTTGCTAAAATAAGCGAACAGCTCGGGCGCATTTCGATGCAGGGACAACTGAAGATCGATCCGCGTCTTCGTCGGGAAAACCGGATCAAGACGATCCATTCTTCTTTAGCGATCGAGCACAATTCGCTTTCTATCGAACAAGTCACCGCGATCCTTAACGGGCATCGGGTCTTGGGGGATCCGAATGAGATCAAAGAAGTGCAGAATGCTTATCAGGCTTATGAGATGATGCTCCGATTGGATCCGATGTCGGCGAAAGATCTCCTTCAGGCACACAAAATGATGATGGGAGGTCTGATCAAAGAAAGCGGGCGTTTTCGATCCGGAGGAGTCGGGGTTTTTGACGGTCAGAAATTGATCCATATGGCACCGCCTGCGAAATTTGTACCCAAACAAATAGAAGATCTGCTGGATTGGTATAAGAGATCATCCGTACATCCTTTGATCAAGAGTGCGATCTTTCATTATGAATTGGAATTCATCCATCCTTTTGAAGACGGGAACGGGCGCATGGGAAGGATGTGGCACAGCCTTCTTTTAGGAAACTGGAATGAGGTTTTTTTCTGGTTGCCGATCGAAGAGCTGATCCGATCGAGGCAGCAAGAATATTATGATGCACTTGCACGATCGGACAAAGCGGCGGACTCCGCCTTTTTCGTAGAATTGATGTTGAGCATCATACGGGATACTTTGGATGAAGTTCGAGCGTTCGATCTTACGAGCGACCAAGATAGCGACCGGGATGATCCGATCGTCAAAATGCTCCGGGTGTTGGGCGATGAAACGCTCTCGGCATCCGAGATCATGGCACGATTAGGTCTGTCGCACAGACCGACCTTCCGAAAAAATTATTTGCAGCCGGCGTTGAATGAAGGGCTTATCGAGCGAACGATACCGGATAAGCCGAGCAGCAAGAACCAAAAATATCGAAGAAAATAGATTTATTTGTCAGACTTTTAGGAGGAACGATGATCCGATTAGATCGCGGCGACAAGATCGCCGTTGTGAGTTTATCGAGCGGGATCTTGGGCGAAGATTTCTGCTCGCATCAGCTGAAACGAGGAACAAAAAGGCTTCAGGATCTCGGTTTTGAAGTCGTGTATATGGAAAATGCGCTGAAGGGCATCGACTATTTGAAGGCGCATCCGGAAAAGCGCGCGGAAGATCTATTGGCGGCTTTTGAAGACAAAACGATCAAAGGGATATTCTGTGCGATCGGCGGAGATGATACTTTCCGTTTGGCACCTTATATCTTTAATGAGCGTGCGGAGAAGATCATTCGCGAGAACTCGAAATTCTTTATGGGCTATTCCGACACGACGATCGATCATTTGATGCTGTATAAACTGGGTCTAAGAACTTTTTACGGTCTGAGCGTGCTGACCTGTTTTGCGGAGCTTGACAAAGAGATGCTCCCTTATTCCAAGGTGGCAATTGAAAATATTTTTACGGACAGACCTTTTGAATACACACCAAGCCCGATATGGTATGAGGAACGCACCGATTTTTCACCGGCTCAGCTTGACTGCGAGAGGATATCGCACAGGGATGACAAAGGCTACGAACTGTTGCAAGGAGCTCCACGCTTCGAGGGGCATCTGCTCGGCGGTTGTCTGGAGAGCATTTACGAGTTGATCGTCGGCGAGCGTTATTCGGAGGAGAAAGAGATCAACGAGCGATACGGGATCTTACCGAGCAAAGAAGATTTTAACGGCGCGATCTTGTTTTTGGAGACCTCCGAAGAAAGACCGGAGCCGCAGAGGCTGAAAGAAATGCTGGAACTGCTCAAAGCACAGGGGATCCTTGACGATCTGGCAGGGATCTTGGTCGGCAAACCGCAAAATGAAGTTTTCTACGAAGAATATAAACAGATCTATCGCGAGGTCGTCGATCCGAAGATCCCGGTCGTGTATAATGCAAACTTCGGGCATGCCTACCCGAAAATGCTGATGCAATACGGCGCGAAGGCGATCGTCGATACGGTAGCACAGAAGATCACGATCGAAAGACTGTAGCGCAACAAAGGTAAAAAAGGAGCATCGCTCGTCCCGACAGATCCAAGCCAGCGCGCTCATGCAGGCAGGATCGGCATTTGCGAATGGGACATGATGGGCAAGTCCTTTTGGATAGAGACGGTCGGAGGAACTATGAAATTTTATACGATCGCATTTACGAAAAAAGGGGCGTCGCTTCAACAGAAGGTGAAGTCGGTGCTTTACAATAATTTTTGCAGCGATATCAAGGTCGAGGAATTTTTGTCGCCTCGCATCTATGATGAGATCTTCGGTGATGAGCCGTCCAAGATCGGACGCGCGTCGCTGGATGAGTTTTCGGATATCGCATGGCATTCAGCGGATGCGATCCTGTTCATCGGTGCAACGGGGATCGCGGTTCGCGGCATCGCCAAATATATCGTGAAAAAGGACAAAGATCCGGCGGTCATCGTCTCGGATGAGCTCGGTCGATTCGTGATCCCGCTGTTGTCGGGACATATCGGCGGTGCCAATGCGCTGGCAAAGAAGATCGCGGATGATCTGGGGAGCACGCTCGTTCTTACGACTGCGACCGACATCAACAACAAACTTGCCATCGACTCCTGGGCGGTGGAGAAAGGTTTTGAGATCGCGGACACCAAAGGCATCGCACCGGTCGCTTCGGCGATCTTGGAGGATCGAAAGGTCGCTCTGATCGCACCGAAAAAAGAAGGTGCGGAGCTCATGCAGAAATATCCTCATTTTGTGTTATATGAAATGGCGGATGATGCGGATGTTGAAGCGATACGGGAGCAGCTCGAACGATCGAAGGGTTTGCCGACGGTTTTGATCTCGCCTTTTGTGATCGACGGGAAATTTCTCCACATCGTGCCGAAAAAGTTTTTTGTCGGTATGGGCGCAAGGCGCGGAAAGGATAGCGGAGAGTTCATCGATTTTTATCATGAGATGCTGTCGAAGTATCATATCCATCCCAAGTCGGTCCATTCGATCAACAGTATCGACCTCAAAGCCGACGAACAGGCTTTTCATGACCTGTACGCGGAAGAAAAGTCGGACACCAGGATCGGATTGGAATTTTTCGCCGGAGAGGAGCTGCAAAAAGCGGAGCATTTCACATCGCATCACTTTGCACCTTCCAAATTGGTCAGCTCGGTAACGGGTGTGGATAATGTCTGCGAACGGGCTGCGGTGATGGGGATGGTCAAAACGCTGGGCGAAAACAGCCGGGCAAAGATGGTCGTCGGCAAGACGAAGAAGGATGGGATGACCTTTAGCGTCGCGGTCGACTACAGGTGATCGGGCTCGATAATTGCACATTTTGGGCACACGCTCCTTAGCGAGGGAGGAGATGTGGTCCGGAAGATCCGGACGAAGGCAGCGCAG
>JAUMYO010000037.1:11439-20353 GCA_030528605.1 Peptostreptococcaceae bacterium
GCTCCTTAGCGAGGGAGGAGATGTGGTCCGGAAGATCCGGACGAAGGCAGCGCAGTTGTTGTTTCCGAAAGTCTGATGAGGATCGATCATATATTTGAAAGGAGGATCCAAGATGAAGAAGTTGGATTTGGAAAACAGTACAGGCGGTTTTTTGAAAGGTCTTTTCGGCGGAGATAAGGTGACATCGGTAGCACTTACAGATGGCGGACTGGAGCTGGAGACCAAAAAAGAGGGCAAAGTGAACATTCCTTTTGCTTCGATCGATAAGATCGGTGTCAGAGGATATTTTGAGCCGGATCCGGTGATGATGTTCATCACCTTGCTGACCAAGGATAAGAAATATACTTTTGAATTGCCGAATGACGGAAGGGATACGGATCTTCTGTTGGAGCATTTTTCAAATTATCAGCTTGGTGCAGATTTCCCTCAAAATCTGGATCAGATCACGCTGGATGTGGGTTCGGTGGTCCCGGGCGTATCTTTTAAGATCTCGGGCGGAAAATTTATCCGCGGATCCAAGGAGAAGCCTTTTGCTTATGATATGAAAAATCTCGAGAGCTTTGAATTGAATAGATCTTTTTATCAGTATCAGGCAAAGTTTTCGGATGATAAAACAAAATTTATGGTCTCATCGGAGCAGGCAAGCAATATCGTTTCGATCATGAAGGTGATGAACGCCTATTTGAAGATGAGCTGATATAACAGAAAGAGGTAAGTATGAAAATCTATGTTATCGGAACGGGTCCGGGCGAGCTTTCGCAGATCACCCCAAAAGCGATGGAAGCGATCAGGGAGTCGAATGTGATCGCAGGATATAATTTGTATGTGGATCTTCTGGGCGATGTGATCGCGGGCAAGGAGTTGATCCAAACGCCGATGAAGCAGGAAGTCAAACGTTGTGAGATGGCGATCGAGGCGGCTCTTGCGGGCAATACGGTGGCGATGATCTCCAGCGGTGACGCGGGCGTGTACGGTATGGCGGGTCTGATCTATGAGTTGGCGGGGGATCATCCGGATCTTGATATCGAAGTGATCTCGGGGATCACGGCGGCGAGTTCTGCCGGTGCGGTGTTGGGCGCACCGCTCATCCATGACTTTGCGGTGATCAGTTTGAGCGATCTGCTGACACCTTGGGAGAAGATCGAAAAAAGATTGGAGATGGCTGCGGCGGCGGATTTTGTTATCGCCCTCTACAATCCGTCGAGCATGAAGCGTGCAGACTATCTGCAAAAGGCTTGCGACATCATGATGCGTCACAAATCGCCGGATATCAAATGCGGCTATGTGCGCAATATCGGACGCGATGAAGAAGAACATACGGTGTTGACGCTCCGGGAATTGCGCGATGCGAAGGTGGATATGTTCACCACCGTGATCATCGGCAATGAGAGTACGAAGGTCATCAACGGGAAATTGGTCACACCGCGAGGCTATCGAAAATGAAGATCGTAGTTTTTGCCGGCACCTCGGAGGGAAAAGCGACTGCGACCCTGCTTGCGGAGCAGGGGCATGAACTCTTCGTGACGGTGGCGACCGAGTATGGCAAATGTATTTTTGAAGAAAGTCTTACACAAAAAAATGTCCATCTGCTGGAAGGCAGATTGAGCATCGAGCAGATGCAGGAATTGATCGGTTCGGCGGAGCTGGCGGTCGATGCGACGCATCCCTATGCGGTCGAGGTCAGCAAGAATATCGTCAAAGCCTGCGAGAGCGTTCAGCGACCTTATCTGAGGATCCTGCGCGGCGATCAGGATGCCGGTGCATACGAAGATGTGATCCTGTGGGCAGAAGATCAGGAAGATGCGATCCGTATCATGAATGAGCATGACGGCAGGGTGCTGCTGACGACGGGGAGCAAGGATCTGCCCAAATATACGGCGGTAAAAGATTACAAGGAGCGTCTGTTCCCGCGGATCTTGCCGGATATGGTGTCGCTTCAGATCGCGATGGACAATGACTACAAGAAGAAAAACATCATCTGCATGCAGGGACCCTTTACCGAGGAAGTCAATGCGAGCATGCTGGAGATGATCGGAGCGGATCTTTTGCTGACGAAGGAGACGGGCGGATCGGGCGGCTACTATGAAAAACTGTCGGCATGCCGCACCGCAAATGCAAAGGCGATCGTGATCAAAAGACCGCAGGAGGAGATCGACAAAAAAACGGACACGAATATCACGATGGCATCGGCAACGGTGGCGGAGCTGAGGGTGTTCTTAACGGAGCAGAAAGGTTCGGCGTTTTCGCTCGATCATCTGAAAGAGCATGTTGCATATCAGCGAGAGGCTTTGACAAAGGGCGATAAGGCGGTCGAGATCGACCTCAAAGAGCGATCCGAGCTTGCGGAGGACTTGACAAAGCTTCAAGAGCGGGAGATGAGCGAAGTGACCGTGCCGAAGGTAAGTTTTGAAAATGTGCCTCGCTTCCCGATCTTTCTGGATCTCAAGGACAAGCTCGTGACGGTGATCGGATCGGGCAATATCGCAAGAAGACGGATCAAGACGCTTCTGAGCTATGGAGCGAAGGTGCGCGTGATCTCGCCCAATGCGAGCAGCAATTTGGAGATGGCGGGGATCCTCGATTGGGAGGATGAACTCACACCGAAGTATCGAGGCAGCATCAAGGCGATCGATCGGCGTTATGAAGAAGGCGATCTCGAAGATTCTGTGATCGCGGTCACGGCAACGGACGATCGGGAGGTCAATCACCGCGTATATAAGGAAGCCTGCTCGAGAGGGATCTTTGTCAGCGTGGCGGACAAAAAAGACGAGAGCAGCTATTTTTTCCCTGCGACCTGGCTGGGCGAAAATCTGAGCGTCGGCATCGTGGGCGACGGGACGGATCACCGCTATGTGAGACGATCCGCGGATGCGATCCGGGAAGCACTTGACCGATTGGGTCTAACACCAAAAAGAGGGCATGATGGAAAAGATTAGGATAGGAACGAGAGACAGCCGTCTGGCACTTATCCAGACGCAGATGGTCGCCGACTGTATCGTAAGATACGATCCGAACATCCGGGTCGAGATCGTACCGATGAAGACGACGGGAGATATCATCCTGGATAAGACGCTGGATAAGATCGGGGGCAAAGGGCTTTTTGTCAAAGAACTCGACAGAGCCTTGCTGGACGAAAAGGTGGATATCACCGTGCACAGTATGAAAGATATGCCGATGGAGATCGATGAGCGCATACCGCTTTTGGCGACCGGCAAGCGAGAAGATCCTCGTGATGTTCTGGTACTGCCGAAGGGCAAGGAACTCGATGCGAGATTGCCGATCGGATCTTCCTCCGCAAGACGAAATATCCAGCTGAGGAGACTGTTTCCGACCTTCGACATCAAACCGGTGCGCGGCAATGTATTGACCCGGCTCGAAAAACTCGATCGGGGCGAATTCGGAGCACTCGTACTCGCAGCGGCAGGGTTGAAACGCCTGGGGCTGGAAGAACGCATCAGCGGATCTTATTCGCCGGAGCAGGTCATTCCGGCAAATTGTCAAGGCGTTCTGGCGGTGCAGGGTCGCAAAGATCTTCCAAAAGAGATCCTGTCAAAATTTCATGATGAAGAGTCTTTCATCACGAGCCTCTGTGAGAGAGCCTTCGTGAAAGAACTCAACGGCGGTTGCTCGGCACCGATCGCTGCTTATGCGACGATCAGCGACGGTCAGATCACCTTGCGGGGACTCTATGTTCGGGAAGAAGAATTTGAGTTTTATAAAAAAGAAGCGGAGCAGGGGAAGATCTGTCCGCTGAATGTATATAAAGAATGTAGAACGGCAAGCATCGAGGAGGCTGAAAAGCTCGGGATCGAGCTTGCACGGGAATTGAGATCGAAAGGTTAAAGAAATCGTAAAGGATGTAGTTATGCAAAATCGTGAGAATGGAAAAAAAGGATCGGTCTCGCTTGTCGGCGCCGGTCCGGGAGACCGCGGTCTGTTGACGCTCAAAGGAAAGGATCGGATCGAGGCGGCTGAGGTCGTGATCTACGACCGCCTGGTCAGCCCCGAGGTGATGAGTTTGGTGCCGCAAGACGCGGAGAAGATCAATGTGGGCAAGAAGATGAGCCATCATCCCGTGCCGCAGGAAGAGATCAATCGGATCATTTTGAACAAAGCGCAGGAAGGCAAGCGCGTGGTGCGTCTCAAAGGAGGCGACAGCTTTTTGTTCGGACGCGGAGCCGAAGAGCTTGAACTGCTGATCGAGCACGACATCCCTTATGAAGTCGTGCCGGGTATCACATCGGCGATCTCGGTGCCGACCTACGCAGGGATCCCTGTGACACATCGCAATCTGACATCGAGCCTTCATATCATCACGGGACATGCGAAAGCCGGACAAAAGGTCGACATCAACTACAAAGCTCTCGTAGACCACAAGGGAACGCTCGTGTTCCTGATGGGTCTGACCGCATTGTGCGAGCTGATGGACGGATTGATCGAAGCCGGGATGGATCCCGATATGCCGGCAGCGACGATCGAAAAGGGGACGACTTCGTTCCAGCGCAAAGTCGTAGCGACCGTCGGAACGATCTACGAAAAGGTGCGCGAGGCGGATATCGAGAGCCCGGCGATCACCATCGTCGGAAAAGTTGCCGGACTCAGCCGCGATATGGACTGGTTCACGACAAAACCGCTGATCGGGAAGACCATTCTCGTTACACGCCCGAAAGAAAAGGCGGGGCAACTCTCCGACAAATTGCGTGAACATGGAGCCAAAGTGATCGAATTTCCATGTATCGAGACGCTCATCCTTCCGGAGAACGATGACTTCGTCGATGCGATGTATGATATGAAGAATTATGCCTATGTCGTATTCACCAGCCCGAACGGCGTAGAGAATTTTTTCCAAAAGCTGTACGACAACCGACTCGACATCCGCACGCTATACGGTGTCAAGATCGCGGCGGTCGGTCAGCAGACGAAGAAATTGCTTGAAAAAAGAGGGCTGATCGTCGACTATATGCCGGATGTGTATGAATCGAGCCATCTTGCCGAAGGTTTGGTCAAAGACATCCAAGCGAATGAGAAAGTGATGCTGATCCGCGGAAAGATGGCGACCGACATCCTGCCGGGCGTGCTGCGCGAGAACGACATCGACTATCGTGAAGTACAGGTGTATGATACGATCTACAAGAATCCGATGGAAGATTTTCTCGAGAAAGATATGGAGAACATCGACTATGCGGTATTCAGCTCGGCTTCGACCGTTGAAGGCTTTACCAAGGCACTTCCGATGGATCACACGAGCGTTCATGCGATCTGCATCGGGAATGTGACGGCGGAAAAAGCAAAAGAATACGGTATGAAGGTCGATGTGTCGGAAAAAGCGACACTGGATTCGCTGATCGAAAAAGTGATCGAGGTGGCAAGATGATAAACAGACCCAGAAGACTGCGTACGAACGGATCGCTGCGAAAAATGGTGCGTGAGACAAAGATCTCGATCGACTCGTTGATCTATCCGTTTTTTGTCAAGGACGGCGAGAATATCAAAACGCCGATCTCCAGCATGGACGGGCAGTTCCATTACAGCATCGATCGGGTCCACGAATTTATCGAGGAGTCGCTGGCAAAAGGGGTCAGCCGATTTATGATCTTCGGCGTGCCCGATCACAAAGATGCCTGCGGTTCATCCGCACATGCGGAAGACGGCATAGTCCAGCGTGGGATCTTTGAGATCAAAAAAAGATACCCCGAGGCATATATCATCGCCGATACCTGTATGTGCGAATACACTTCGCATGGACATTGCGGGATATTGGACGGCGAATATGTGGACAATGACAAGACGATCGATATGATCGCAAAGATCGCTTTTTCGCAGGTCCGGGCAGGAGCGGACATGATCGCCCCATCCGATATGATGGACGGACGGGTGAGCGCGATCCGCGAGATCCTCGACAAAAACGGCTATCACAACACGCCGATCATGAGCTATTCCGCAAAATACTGTTCCGCATTCTATGGACCTTTCCGTGATGCGGCAGGCTCGGCTCCGAGTTTCGGCGACCGGAAACAATATCAGATGGATCATCATAACAGCGACGAAGCGATCCGCGAGATCCGACTCGACATCGAGGAGGGAGCGGACATCGTGATGGTCAAGCCGGCGCTTTCTTATCTGGACGTCATCCGTCGTGCAAAAGATAATTTCGATCTGCCGATCGCGGCATATTCCGTCAGCGGCGAATATGCGATGATCAAGGCGGCGGCAAAAGCCGGTCTGATCGATGAATACAAAGTGATGTGCGAGACCGCAGCTTCGATCTATCGAGCAGGATCGGATATTTTGATCACCTATTTTGCCAAAGAGCTGGCGGAAGCGATCCGCAAAGGAGATGTCGGATAGGAGGACCTATGTCAATAAAAGTAACCATCGTCGGAGTCGGTCTCGGGCAGGAAAAATATCTGACCGCTCGGGCACGCGAGATCCTGACTTCGGCAGATGTCGTATATACGACCGCCCGTATCGGGATGGGACTGCAAAATATTTTGAAGGAGCTCATCTCCTTTAAAGTCAGCGAGATCGTGCCGATGATCAAAGAAAGTAAAAAAGATGTAGTCGTGATGGTATCCGGAGATACCGGCTTCTACAGCCTTGCAAAGACGATCACTCGCGGTCTTCGCGGTACGGATATCCGGATCGAGATCGTCAACGGGATCAGCTCGATGCAATATTTCTTTGCCAAGCTGGGGAGCGGCTATGAAGATGTCGTACTCGCATCCGTACATGGTCGTGCGACCGACCTTGTCGCACTCTCGACCTACAACAAAAAAGTCTTTGCGCTGACCGGCGGCGAGGCAAAAATCGTGGATATCTGCAAAGAGCTCTGCAAAGCCGGAATGGATCATCTGAAGATCACAGTCGGCGAAGATCTCGGCAGCGAGACCGAAAAGATCAGCGTCGGTCCTCCGGCGGAGTTCGTGGAGCGAGAGATCTCCGAACTTGCCGTTATCCTGATCGAAAATGAAATGGCGGCAGATCCAAACTCCTTCATTCGAGACGAAGACCTCGAGCGCGGCAATGCGCCGATGACCAAGGAGGAGATCCGTCATGTATCGCTTGCCAAACTGAACATCGCCCCCGATGATATCGTGTACGACATCGGAGCAGGCACAGGCTCCGTGACTCTGGAGATGGCAAAAAGAGCCAATCGCTCCCGGGTCTATGCGGTCGAGCAAAAAGAGGACGCCTTTGAACTGGTCGAGATCAACAAAAAAAGACTGGGCATCTACAATATCAAGCTCAGCTTTGCCAAAGCACCCGACGGGATGCAGGACTGGGAGCCGGCGGATAAGGTATTCATCGGCGGATCCGGCAAAAATATGGGCAAGATCATCGATGAGATCGTGGCGATACACCGTAGAAAATATGAACAACTTGCGGACAAGAGCGGATATATGGGCAAGCGCATCCGCTTCGTGATCAACACCATCACATTGGAATCACTCACAGAAGCCAATCAGCTGTTGGAAAGACCGCCTTTTGAAAATGTTGAATATGTCAGCATATCGACTGCGAAATCAAAAAAGATCGGCGGTTACAATATGATGATGGCGAACAACCCGATCTATGTCATATCCGCAGACTATGTTTTGAATTTTGAGGAGATCGAAAACTGATCATCACGAACTAACAGGAGATCTCCCGCTGAACCGTATGAAGGAAGCGATCTCCTACGCATCGGATGACGGTGATGACCGCAGGCGATCTTCATGCGGTCGCCTCTTGGGATCAAAGGATAGGAAGGAGGTCCGATGGATCCGAATAAGCAAGCAGAGGATCGGACAAAAAACGAGAAAAAGAGCCAAGAAGAGAAAGAAAAACGAGACCGGGGAAAATATGATCCGATCACTTGGGGGACCATCTATGGGATGTTGGCAGGTGCTCTCTCGATGCCGATATTGACATTATATGATGTAGAGTTTTGGAATGTGCTGTGTATTCCTATCGGGATGATGATCGGTCTGATCATCGGATCGGTGATCGCTTCAAAAGAGAATTGACTCCATCAGTCATTTACTCAAAAAATGGATATCTTGTGGAAAACTCGGTGGACAACTTTTGGATAACCGGATCTATAAAAGGGAAAGCAAATCATGGAAGAAAAGTCAAGACGGATCCTTAAAAAATATATCGTTTTTTTGAGCGCACCGTTTTTTGATAAATTGGTATAAGTATTGCAACAAAAGAATTTGGAAGGAGATAGAATATGAAGTTTGATATCGTGGCACCCAATGAGATCGAGAAAAAAAGCTTTGAGATCATCAGCCGGATCATCCGCGAGGAGCATCCGGATCTTGTCGTAGATCCGAAACAAGAAGCCGTTTTGAAACGAGTTATCCACACTTCGGCGGACTTTGAATATCTATACAATCTTGCGTTTTCGGACGACGCTGTCGAGGCAGGTTTGAATGCGCTAAAAAACGGTGCGGTGATCATCACGGACACGAATATGGCAAAATCGGGCGTGAGCAAACCGTCGCTGAAAAAACTCGGCGGATCGGTGGAATGTTTCATCGCAGACGAGGATGTGGCAAAGGAAGCGAAGGAGCGAGGCATCACGAGAGCGATCGTGTCGATGGAAAAAGCATCCAAGATCGATCGTCCGCTGATCTTTGCGATCGGAAACGCACCGACTGCATTGATCGCACTTGATGAGATGATCAAGGCAGGCAAGATCAAGCCCGAGCTCATCATCGGCGTGCCCGTCGGATTTGTCAATGTCGTGGAGTCCAAGGAGCTCATCATGGAGTCCGGCATTCCTTATATCGTTGCCAAAGGACGAAAAGGCGGCAGCAATGTGGCGGCGGCGATCTGTAACGCATTGATGTATCAGCTGATCGAGCGTGAAGGATTCTAGGTCGTAGGTCGCATGTGATAACGAACCGACAGAATAAAGCAGAAACAAAAA
>JAUMYO010000038.1 GCA_030528605.1 Peptostreptococcaceae bacterium
GGGTCTTGGAGTCGCTTATGATCCGCAGAGCAAGACCGTATCGATCGATACTGCCACTGTATCGACACAGCCAGACCAGTCACAAGATCCAAAACAACCGGAACAGCCAAAACAACCGCAAGATCCTCAGTCGCAAGTCTCACAACCTGGCAAGATCCAGAAAGTGGTTGTTGATGGAACAGAGGTGCCGTTCGAAATCAAAGACGGTAAAACTTATGTTCCGTTTGGCGCGCTGAAGAATTCGTTAAAAATCGAAAAAATTAGCGTGGAGCCTCTTGGAAATGCAAAAATGCTATATTTCAAAAATGGCGGGTTGGATATCGGATTCTATCCTTACGACATTCATGGCTTTTGGCAGGATGATGCTCCTGTTGACGATGAAAGTATCAGGTTGTATAAAAGTGGAGACAATTGGATGATTCCGCTTCAAAAAATAGTCAAAGCTTTCAAACTTGATTATGAGACTAATGATGGAATCTTTTCTGTTGATTCTTCTAATCCGGGATATGTTATAATATCTGGTGCTGTTGATGCTTGGAATGATGACAGCATCTCAGAATTTTATGAGTGGTTAAGACAGGGTACGGTTAGAGGTGTGAAATACAAGGGATGGGACAAGGACCAGGGTGGTCCAATCCAACCGTATTAAACTGTAATGATTAAAACTGAGCCGGTGGCTCAGTTTTATTTTTGCTAAAAAGAGTTTACGATATTATGCTTTTAATTAGATAGCAGACCCAAATGAATAAAGGAAATATGATCTAGATAATCAAGACCTCAAGCTATTTTTTATCCAAGAATAACACTTATAGAGATCCAAATGTTATCTACTTTTCCCCTTAGCCATCGTAAATTGATCGTTTTATGGTTAAAAGCCAACAGTAGAGAATGATCGATGAAGTAATAATGATCAAATTTTCAGGACTATATTCCATGATCGTCTCGGCAGCTACATAGTCAGAACAGATTTAGATCAAATTGCACTTTTTAGCAAGTCGTTCTGATGCCGACTCACTGATCAGAAAATTTAAGATCGATCTAAAAAAAATGGACTTATAGATCGCCTATAGGTCCATTTTTGTTTTTATTATCGGTCGAGCCGGATGATAAGGAGCTCCTATCTCATCATTTATGATGAGCCGAGAAGATCTCAAACTCAGATCGACCATAGCTTGATCGTATTTTTGTGATCTTTCGCTCTTGTGATCATTTCAAGATCCCCATCTCTTTGCCGACTTTTTCAAAGATGCGTACGGCTTCATCGAGTTGTTCTTTGCTATGACCTGCTGTCACCATACATCTTACTCGCGCTGTTCCTTTCGGTACGGTCGGGAAAATGATCGGGCTGACGAACAGTCCGTTCTCGAAGAGTTTTTTGGAGAATCGACCGGTCATCTCTTCATCGCCGATGATCACCGGTGTGATCGGTGTCTCGCTCTCGCCGATATTGTATCCGAGTGTCGAGATCTTTTCTTTGAAATATCTTGCGTTGTCCCATAGTTTGTCGGTATATTCGGTGCTTTCCATCAGCATTTTGATCGCTTCGATACAGGATCCTACTGCGGATGGTGTCATTCCTGTCGAGAATAAGAAAGGTCTTCCTCTGTTCTTCAGCCAGTCGATGGTGACTTTCTTCCCTGCCACATATCCGCCGACAACACCGATCGCTTTGGATAGCGTACCGATCGTGAAGTCCACTCGTCCATGCAGGTCAAAGTGGTCTACCGTACCTCGTCCGGATCCTCCGAGCACACCGCTGGAGTGTGCATCGTCCACATAGGTCATACAGTTGTATTTTTCTGCGATCTCTACGATCTCAGGAAGTTTTGCGATATCTCCATCCATCGAGAAAACACCGTCTGTGATGATCAATACATTTTGGTATTTATCCCGATTTTCTTTGAGGATCCTTTCGAGATCTTCCATATCGGAGTGCTTGTAGGTCGATTTTTTCGCTTTGGAAAGTCTTGCGCCGTCAATGATCGAAGCATGGTTGAGCTCATCGGAAAGGATCAGGTCTTTTTCATCGGTCACCGCCTGGATCGTTCCGGCATTACAGTTGAATCCGGATTGGAAAACAAGGACCGCTTCTTCTTTTTTGAACTTTGCAAGCAATTCTTCCAATTCGTCGTGGATCGTCATATTTCCGATGATCGGACGAACGGCTCCTGCTCCTGCTCCGTATTTATCGATCGCATCCTTTGCAGCCTGTTTCAATCTGGGATGGTTCGCAAATCCAAGATAGTTGTTGGATGAAAGATTGATGACCTTTTTGCCGTCCAGTACGATCTCGGTCTCATTCGGTCCGTCGATCGATCGAACTTCTTTGAAGAGTCCGCCCTGCTTAAGTTCATCGATCTTTACCTTTAGGTGATTCATATCATGTACAGACATAGTTCCTCCTATTTTTCCTGAAGCAGTTTCTCACTTAATTTTTCGATCATATCTTTTGTCATTGCGGTAATGTCGTATTCCGGTTTCCAGCCCCATTCTTCTCTTGCTGCGGAATCGTCTAATGAATCCGGCCAGGAATCTGCGATCGCTTGTCTTACCGGATCGACATCGTACCCGAATTCGAAGTCCGGAATGATCTTTTTGATCTCAGCGGCGATCTCTTCCGGTGCAAAACTCATCGCAGTAACATTGAATGCGTTTCGATGGATCAATTTGCTTCCATCGGCTTCCATCAGATCGATGATCGATTTCAGTGCATCCGGCATATACATCATATCCATCTTAGTTCCTTCTTTGATAAAGGAGTTGTATTTCTTGTTTTTGATCGCTTCATAGAAGATATGCACTGCATAGTCTGTCGTTCCTCCGCCCGGAAGCGCTTTGTAGGAGATCAGACCGGGGAATCGTACGCCTCTGGTATCTACGCCGAATCTCTGATGGTAGTAGTCACAAAGAAGTTCGCCTGCTACTTTGGTAACGCCGTACATCGTAGTCGGTCTTTGGATCGTGTCTTGCGGTACCATGTCCTTCGGAGTGGATGGTCCGAATGCTGCGATCGAGCTTGGGGTGAACAGTGCGATATTTTTTTCTCTTGCTACTTCCAATACATTGAACAGTCCGTTCATATTGATGTTGTAAGCAAGCTGCGGCTTGTTTTCACCTACTGCCGATAGGATCGCTGCAAGATGGACGATCTGATCGATCTTATGTTTTTCACAGATCTCGCCAAGTTTTTTACCGTCCAAAACATCGAGTGAGTAGTAGAGACCCGTTTCTTTTATAAAATCAGGGCAGTCCGCTTCCAAAGAGCTCGCGATGACATTGTCGTTTCCGTATCTTTTTCTGAGTTCCATGATAAGCTCGGTTCCGATCTGTCCTAATCCACCAGTAACTAATATTTTCTTCATACAACCTCCATCTGTCCTCTCGTGAAGGACGATCTATGAAATTTTTGCTATCTTCACAGACTTATTATATAATGACTTTTTACTTTTGAAAAGTATTAACGATCATTTTCTGCGTCAAATTTTAGGATGTAAAAGCATAGAAGGATCGTTCCGCAGACTACATAAATATCCGCGACATTAAAAACGAAGGTCCATATCCCTCTCACATCGATCATGTCGGTCACGAAGCCGAGAAATACGCGATCGATCAGATTCCCGCATGCTCCGGCTGCGATCATAAGGAGAATGAAGCTTAGAAATTTGAGATATTTGCCGTTTTTATTCTGCTGTCGGATGTAATAATAGTATAGCAGGAGGATGGCAACGATGGTGATGATCACGAAGAGGATCGCCTGCCCTTGGAGGATGCCGAATGCCGCCCCCCTATTCTCAACATAGGTCAGATGAAAAAAGTCGCCGATGAGCGAAATGCTCCCTCGTGGTCTCAAATAAACCCGGGTCCAGTATTTTGTCCCTTGATCCAACGCCAGCAGAAGGATAAAGTAAAGTATCGTCATACTATCTTTTTACAAAACCTACTTTCTCATATACTTGTTCCAACATTTTGCTTGCTACTGCGCATGCGCGCTCCGCTCCGTTTTTATATACTTTTTCGAGGTAGGATCTGTCGCCCATGTATTCGAGTGCTTTATCGCGGACCGGTCCGATCCCTGCGATGATCGCCTCCGCCACATCGCCTTTGAATTGACCGTAGCCTTTTCCTTCGTATTTTTGTACGATCTCGTCCACGCTCATTCCGGTCAATGTGGAATAGATCTCGATCAGATTCTTGATCCCGAGCTGTTCATCGTTATATGCGATGACTCCTAACGAATCCGTTACCGATCTTTTGATCTTCTTAACGATGGTCTTATCGTCGTCCATCAATGAGATAAAGCTGTTCGGATTGTCGCTGGATTTGCTCATTTTTTTGCTCGGGTCTTGAAGGTCCATGATCTTGGATCCGACTTTCGGGATATATGGCTCCGGGATATTGAAGATCTCCTCATATCGTGCATTGAAGCGCTGTGCCACATTTCTCGTAAGTTCCAGATGTTGTCGCTGGTCCTCACCTACGGGAACGAGGTGCGCATTATAGAGAAGGATGTCCGCCGCCATGAGCACCGGGTAGGTGAACAGTGCGGAGTTGAGATTCTCTCCTCCTTTGGATGATTTTTCTTTATATTGGGTCATTCGTCCGAGTTCTCCCATATAGGTCATCGTAGAAAGCACCCAGGACAACTCAGCATGTTGCGGCACATGCGATTGGATAAAGATGGTGCTTTTGTTCGGGTCGATCCCCGATGCTAAGTATTGTGACAACAGAAGTAATGTTTTTTCGTGCAGATCTTTTGGATCCTGCGGTACCGTGACCGAATGAAGATCGACGATGCAAAAATAGTTGTCGTATTCATCTTGAAGTTTGACCCAGTTGGTCAACGCTCCGAGATAGTTTCCCAAGGTGATGATCCCTGACGGTTGGATGCCGCTTAGTATGATCTTTTTTTCAGACATGATCTTTCTCCGTTTCTTTTATCGTTTTGAGCGGATACATCGTATCGGTCGACCTCTGTGCTGAGGATATCGCAGCCCGTCTTCCGATCGTTCGTTCCGATTTGAGCATCTAATACTAAGATCCATTTGAACCCATAGTATCGATCCGATCTTTATGCGTGATATTTCTAAACATTTGTCAGATCATCGTAGTCGATCGCATCGAATAAAGAACAGACCTATTTCTATGACTTCTATCGGGTTTCAGTATAAGAAAACTCGTTCCCAATATTTTCTAATTATATCACATCAAAAGAAAAAAAATAAGGTATGATCCGAAGATCACACCTTATTGAAGTATGGAAATATGTTATTTAGCTTGTTGTTCCGCCTTAACTTTTTTGATCAGTTCCGTAACGAGCGGCACGACTTTGCCGACATCACCGACGATACCAAGATCTGCAACTTCAAAGATCGGTGCTGCAGGATTCTTGTTGATCGCGATGATCAGTTCGGATTCTTCCATTCCGGCAATGTGCTGGATCGCTCCGGAGATACCGCAAGCAAAGTAAACTTCCGGACGAACGGTCTTACCGGTCTGTCCTACCTGACGGTCTTTATCCAACCATCCGGAATCGATGACTGCACGAGATCCTGAAACAAGTCCTCCCACTGTATCTGAAAGTTCGTAAAGCGGCTCGATATTTTCTTTGCTTCCCACTCCACGACCTGCAGAGATAAGGATGCCTGCTTCTTCGATATTCGCTTTCGCTTTTGTTTCTTTTACATATTCAAGGATCTCAACATTCATATCGCTTGCCACAAGACCTGCATCAAATTTTACGACTTCCCCTTTTCTTGAATGGTCTGCCGCCATTTTTTGCATTACGCCCGGTCTTACGGTACTCATTTGTGGTCTGAAGTCCGGACAGATGATCGTTGCCATGATGTTACCGCCAAAAGCAGGACGGGTCATGAGCAGATTTCTTGTCTCTTCTTCGATATCCAGGCTCGTACAGTCCGCCGTAAGTCCTGTGTGGACTCGAGCAGAAACTTTCGGTGCAAGATCTCGTCCGATGGATGTTGCCCCGAAAAGAACGATCTCCGGTTTTTCAGCCTGTACTACACCATACAATGCTTTGGTATATGGTTCTGTAACATAAAGTTTCAACATTTCATGGTCTACCAAAACCACTTTGTCCGCTCCGTGAGCGATCAGATCTTCAGAAAGTCCTTCAATATTATATCCTAAAACGGCAGCAGTCACTTTTACTCCCAAAGTGTCTGCCAACTCTCTACCTTTACCGAGCAATTCCATCGAAACTTTTTGAACTTCATTTTCTCGCTGCTCGATAAACACCATTATTCCTCTATATTCTGAAAACACGTTCTTCCTCCTTAATTACAGCAAGTATTTTTCTTGCAGTTTATCCACAATGATCTGAGCACCCTCTTGAGCAGTCACTTCAAATAGCTTTCCTGCTGTTTTGGCACCTTTTGTGAATGACTTTTTAACTTTTGTAGGAGATCCCTTCAATCCCAAGTTTGCCATGTCGACTTCGATGTCATTCACTGTCCATAATTCCACTTTGCCTTCTTCAAAGGATTCGAAGATCCCCCGGATATTCATATATCTCGGCTCATTCAGCTCTTTCAATGCGGTGATCAAACAAGGAGTCTTAACTTTGATCATTTGATAGCCATCTTCAAAGGATCGCTTCACAACGATCTCGCCCTCTTTCGCTTCGATCTCTTCAACATAGCTGATGGATGGGAGCTGTAGATGCTCCGCGATCTGCGGTCCGACTTGTGCGGTATCTCCGTCGATCGCCTGTCTTCCTGCTATGATCAGATCATAATCCATCTTTCTGAGTGCTCCCGCCAATGCGGAAGATGTTGCCCATGTGTCGGATCCTGCGAATGCACGGTCGGAAAGAAGGATCGCTTTGTCCGCTCCCATCGCAAGAGCCTCTCTCAACGCGACATCCGCTTGCATCGGTCCCATAGTAAGCACGGTAACATGCGCTCCGATCTTATCTTTGATCTGAAGAGCCGCTTCAAGACCTGCCTTATCGTCCGGATTGATGATCGATGGCACGCCATCACGGATCAGAGTTCCCGTTTTTGGATCCAACTTTACTTCAGTAGTATCCGGAACTTGTTTGATACAAACTACTATTTTCATTACTTTACTCCTTGTACTATTTTAATAGACTTGCTGCAATTACCATTCTTTGAACTTCAGAAGTTCCTTCGTAGATCTCCGTGATCTTCGCATCCCTCATCATACGCTCGACCGGATATTCCCTTGTATATCCGTATCCTCCGAACAGCTGTACGCATTTGGTAGTAACTTCCATCGCAACTTCCGCAGCAAAAAGTTTTGCTGTAGCAGCCGGCACTCCATACGGAAGTCCTTTATCTTTCGCATCTGCCGCACGATATACCAATAGTCTTGCTGCATCAACTTTTGCCTGCATATCCGCCAACTGGAATTGTGTGTTTTGGAATTGAGATATCGAACGACCGAACTGTTTTCTTTCTTTTACATAGGTGATGGTCTCATCGATCGCTCCCTGTGCGATACCAAGAGCTTGCGCAGCGATACCGATACGTCCGCCATCCAAAGTTTTCATCGCGATCTTGAATCCGAATCCTTCTTTTCCGAGAAGATTTTCCTTTGGAACTCGTACATTTTCAAAGATCAATTCGCAAGTTGCCGATCCTCGGATACCCATTTTCTTTTCTTTCGGTCCGAATGAGAAGCCCGGCATTCCTTTTTCTACGATAAATGCGGATATCCCTTTTGTTCCGAGCGATTTATCCGTCATTGCCATGACGATATATGTATCTGCATATATCGCGTTTGTGATAAATATTTTGGATCCGTTCAGAATATAAGCGTCTCCATCCAATACAGCCGTCGTTTGCTGTCCTGCCGCATCCGTACCCGCATTCGGCTCCGTCAATCCGAATGCTCCCAGATGTGTTCCGTTTGCAAGTGGTACAAGGTATTTTTGTTTTTGCTCTTCTGTTCCCCATTCAGCGATCGGTGCTGCTCCTAATGAAGTATGAGCGGATAGTATAACTCCTGTCGTCGCACACACTTTGGATAATTCTTCTACTGCCATCACATACTCAAGATAATTAGCTCCTGCTCCACCGTATTGCTTCGGAAACGGGATCCCCATCATTCCGACTTTGACCATTTTTTCAACGGTCTCTTCCGGGAATCGCTCTTCTTCATCAATTTCTGCCGCGATCGGTTTTACTTCGTTAAGAGCAAAGTCTCTTAACATTCCTTGTAGCAGCAACTGCTCCTTGCTAAAACTAAAATTCATCTCTTCCTCCTGTTAATTAAAAAGTTATCTATAGGCGATACGATATAGCTCCTCACGATGAGGAGCTATCCTATATCTCTATCGTTTTACTATGAGGGCTGTTCCCATTCCTCCACCGATACACAATGTAGCAAGACCCAGTTTTTTGTCCGATCTCTTCATTTCATAAAGCAATGTTGTCAAGATCCTTGCTCCGGATGCTCCGATCGGATGACCGAGTGCGATCGCTCCACCGTTTACATTCACTTTTTCCATATCGAAGTTCAATCCTTTGGCAACGGAAAGTGCTTGAGAAGCAAATGCTTCGTTCGCCTCGATCAATTCGATATCTTCCAATTTCAGATCCGCTCTCTTCAGTGCTTTTTCTACTGTCGGTACCGGTCCGTATCCCATGATCGCCGGATCCACTCCGCCGGTCGCATAGGAAACGATGGTCGCCAGCGGCTCGATCCCGAGCTCATCCGCTTTTTCTTTGGACATCAACACGAGCATCGCAGCTCCGTCATTGATACCGGAAGCATTTCCTGCAGTAACGGTCCCGTCTTTTTTGAAAGCGGGCTTGAGCTTTTCCATCTTTTCGATGCTCATGCCCTCTTTGATATATTCGTCTTTGTCAACGATCGTTTCGCCTTTTTTCGTTGTGATGACGACCGGCACGATCTCGTCAACAAATTTGCCTTCTTTGTTAGCTTTTTCCGCTCTGTTTTGGCTTGTCACTGCCAATTCATCCTGCATTTGACGAGTAAGACCGAATTTTTCTGCAAGATTTTCAGCGGTGATCCCCATGTGGTAGTTGTTAAATACATCGGTAAGTCCGTCGTTTACCATCGAATCGATCAGGGTCGCATTACCCATTCTTTGTCCCCAGCGTTGTGATCTGTCGATATAAGGTGCCTGGCTCATGCTTTCCGTTCCGCCTGCCAAGATGATATCCGCATCGCCGAGCGCGATCATTTGAGCCGCCATCGATACGGATCGAAGACCGGATCCGCAGACGATATTGATCGTCATCGCCGGTTTCTCCACAGGAATGCCCGCATCGAGCGATACCTGTCTTGCAACATTTTGTCCCAATCCTGCGGAAAGAACATTTCCGATGATCGACTCATCGATCATGTCCGGTGTGATCTTCGCTCTTTTGATCGCTTCTTTCGCTGCAGTAGCTCCCAGCTCTCTTGCCGAAACGGTCGAAAGCGATCCTCCAAAGGAACCGATCGCAGTTCTTGCAGCACTTGCAATTACAACTTCTCTCATGAATTATCCTCCATACTCTTAAAATAAAGGCACTATTTATGACAAAACAAAAATGTCCTAAATAGTGCTTCATAATCAATATGACAGTGAACTGCTTTGTGCAGCCCCCCAAGAATGTTCATTGGCTAACATCCTTTCGGCAAAGTAGACCTTTACGATGACCAAAGATGCCCTTCTCTTGACGATCACCGCTACCTATCACCTTGCTCCCCTATTTATCTTTCATTATTATATTTTGTCTTCTTACTTGTATTAATAGTTATAGAATCCGACCTTTGTCTTTCTGCCGAGTTGGTTTGCTCTTACCATCTTTCTTAGCAGCGGATGCGGTCTATATTTCGGATCGGCAAATTCATTATATAATACTTCCATGATCGCCAAGCAAACATCCAGTCCGATCAGATCGCCCAAGGCAAGAGGTCCCATCGGATGGTTTGCACCCAGTTTCATCGCTTCATCGATATCTTCCGCAGAAGCGACGCCGTCCGCCAAGATGCCTACCGCTTCGTTGATCATCGGTACAAGGATCCGATTTACTACGAATCCCGGAGCTTCATCGACTATCACCGGTACTTTTCCGACTTTCTTTGCCAATTCAAAGATCCCGTTGCAAACATGCTCACAGGTCTGCTTTCCTTTGATCACTTCCACCAATTTCATCATCGGTACCGGATTAAAGAAGTGCATTCCGATCACATGGTCCGGTCGGTCTGTTACCGATGCGATCTCGGTGATCGACAGAGACGAAGTATTTGTAGCAAAGATCGCTTCCGGCTTACAATGTTTTGCAACCTCGGCAAAAGTAACTTTCTTCGTTTCCATGTCTTCGGCAACCGCTTCGATAAACAGATCCGCCTCTTTGCATCCTTCATAGTCTAAGGAAAAAGATATGTTTCCGAGCGTCTCATTTTTTTTCGCTTCCTCGATCTTTCCTTTTTCAACGAGCTTTGAAAGACCTTTTTCGATCCCTGCGATCGCTCTGGTGACCGAAGCTTCCGTCCTACCTTTGATAATAACGCTGTAACCGGACTGAGCAAAGGTCTGCGCGATCCCTGCGCCCATCGTACCATTTCCAATAACACAAATTTTCATTGGTGTACCTCCTAAAAAGTTTTCTACCGAATGTTACCGTTAACATTAACATACCACATTTCAAGACGGTTCGTCAAGAAGATTTTTTAAGTTGAACGATAGGTCCTCCGGATCAAAATTTCGGACTTCGTTTCTCTAAAAATGCAGCCATTCCTTCTTTCTGATCTCTAGTTGAAAAACACAGTGCAAACAGAGAGACTTCCAGATCGATCGCCGTATCGATGTCCGTTTGTATTCCTTTGTTGATCGCTTCTTTTGAAAAAGCGACCGCCGTCTTACTGTTTGATGCGATCTTCTCAGCCATCTCCTGAGCCACAGTCAGCAGCTCTTCAGGCTCCGTCGATCGATCTACGAGCCCGATCCTGTAAGCCTCTTCTCCACTGATGATGTTGCCTGTAAAGATCAATTCCTTCGCTTTCCCGATCCCGATGATCCTTGGAAGCCTTTGTGTTCCGGAGAAGCCCGGGGTGATCCCGAGTCCGACTTCAGGTTGTCCGAATTTCGCTTTCACGGAAGCGATACGAATATCGCATGCCATCGAGAGCTCGCAACCTCCGCCTAGAGCAAATCCGTTTACCGCCGCGATCACCGGTTTTGGAAAGTTTTCGATCTTGCGGAACAATTTTGCTCCGAATGCTCCGAAATCTTTTGCCTCTTCCGCGCTCATCGTGCTCATCGATCGGATATCCGCTCCGGCAACGAATGATCTTCCCGATCCGGTAAGGATCACTACACGGACATCGTCATCATCTCTCACTTCTTCAAATGCTTTGTCCAGCTCGGTCAAGAGTTGTCGGCTCAAGGCATTCAAAGTCTTCGGATCGTCCAAAGTGATCGTCATCACGCTGTTTGTGTTGTTCATTTTGATAAACTCGAACATTGTACCACTCCTTTCACTATTTGAAATAATTATATCACAACATATTGATAAGTAAATGTATCCGCGAAGATTTTCATAAAAAAATAACCCCTTTCAGAGTTATTTTTTCGTAATTATTTCGATGTGTTTTGTTTTTCAAGAAGTCCTTTGATATCTCTAAGCAAAAGGATATCTTCCGATGTTTCAGGAGCTGCTTCCGGAGCCGGCTCTTCTTTCTTTTTCATCGAGTTGAGTAATTTTACGAACATAAAGATACAAAACGCGATGATCAGGAAATCGATAATATTTTGAATGAAGCTTCCATATAGGATCGCCGATTCCGCTTTGATCACTTCACCGTTTTCGACCACTGCCGGCGAAAGTACCAACTTTAGTGCCGAAAAATCAGTTCCTGCAGTCAAAAATCCGATGATCGGCATAAAGATATCATTTACCAGAGACGAAACGATCTTACCGAATGCACCTCCGATAATAACAGCAACTGCCAGATCCAATACATTCCCTTTTAATGCAAACTCTTTAAATTCTTTTAGCATTTTTCCTCCTAACTACCTCAAAAAGTGTATAGACTACTTTTACCCATTCATTCAGGATTTATTCGGTTTGGAAAGATTTTCCAATTTTCAAAGACTTATTTCTCCGCTTTTAGAAATTCCTCTTTCATGCTCTCATAGATCGACTCATCACTCATCACACGATATGCAGTCAGAGCGAGTGCCGAAGCGGTGATGACCATATTGTCCAAAGCATAAGGTGTGATGGTCGCATCTGCCAATTCTCTCGTGTGTCCCGCCACCGTACGATCATTGGTAATATCGAAGTACGGATGGATCGTAGGGCAGTACTGACTGACTTGACCCATATCCAATGAGCCCGTCGATTTTTTGGGTCCGTCCATGACGATGTTCCCTACTTCCAGGATCGCCTGATCAAAAACATCGGATAGGACCCGGTTCGTGATCAGGTTGTCGTAAGCGAATTCAAATTGAGTGATCTTGAGTTCACATCCTGTCGCCAGAGCTCCGGCACGGGCACAGTTTTTTACTTTTTCGAGCAATTCCTGATTGTATGTTTTTGTTGTCGATCTCACATAGTATTGGAGTTTTGTGTATTCCGGAACGACATTTGCCGCTTCACCGCCTTTTACAACGATCCCATGCACACGGGAATCGGGTCGTATATGCTCACGGAGCGCATTGATCGCTGTCATGGTGATCAGTCCGGCATCGAGTGCATTGATCCCTTTTTCGGGTTCCGATGCTGCATGGGACGGCTTGCCGAAAAATTCAAATTCGATCGGTTCCAGTGCCAACGATGTACCGCTCTTCATATAAGCATGCGCCGGATGAGCCATCATCGCAAAGTCAAGCCCTTCAAACTCTCCATTTTTCGCATAAGTGACCTTCGCTCCGCTGGTCTCCTCAGCGGGAGTTCCGAAGACGACCACCTTGCCGCCCACATGATCCAGATGATCCTTGAGAACGATCGCCGCTCCAAGGCTGGTCGCACCCAAGATGTTATGTCCGCATCCGTGACCGATCCCCGGTAAAGCGTCATACTCCGCCATATAGGCGACCGTTTTGCCCGGCTTTTTGCTGTCATAGACAGCTTTGTAACCGGTCTCGACACCCGAAAATCTCTCTTCCACTTCAAAACCATGCTTTCTCAACAGATCGATATGCCATCTGCAGGCTTTGAATTCGACATTGGCAATCTCGGGTTCATGATACATATCAACGACCAAAGAAGTCAGTTCCGCTTTGACCTCCTCGGCTTTTTTTAAGAAACTGTCTTTCATAACGACCTCCACTTCTCTTGCAAAAAAGAGCGCATGGTATCCATGCGCTCCTGAATGACTATCTTAATGACTTCGGCTTCCCGATCACTTCGCTGTATATGATCGCTTTTTGTAGTTTGGAACGCTTTCTCCTCGTTTGCAAAACTACTTGTTCGATGGGATCTTTGTTCTTCGTTTTTTTCTTCGAGATCTCGATCGAAGACGCTTCGCTCGTATCCACGATCCTCTGATCTTCCACGACCTTTGGCTGCGCTTTTTTCTCTTCCGTAACGATCCTTACCGGCTCCTTCTCTTTTTGTTTGCCGGCTTCTCCGAAAGAGGATGCCTCTTTTTTCTCATCAAATCGTGCAAAAAATTCATCCATTGAAGAATTTTTTTTGTGCCAAACGACCTTGCCGCTTGGATCGTTTTCCGCCATTCCTCGGATCTGACTTTTTCTACGGATCTCGTTTTGTTTGAGAATGCCGGAAATGATCCATCCGATCAAAACAACGATCAGCCCAAATGGAAATCTCATCCTAGCCTCCTATTATTCTTCAAGGTTGGATATACTCTCTCTCATCTTGGTATCTGCCATAATATTTTTCATATTATAATAGTCCATGATCCCCAAGGTCCCTTTTTCAAAAGCAGTTGCGATCGCTTGAGGGATCTTAGCTTCCGCTTCAACAAGCTTTGCCTGCATCTCCACGACTTGCGCCTTCATCTCCTGCTCTTGTGCAAATGCCATCGCTCGTTTCTCTTCCGCTTTCGCTTGAGCGATCTTCTTGTCCGCCTCTGCCTGATCGGTTTGGAGCTGAGCACCGATATTTCTTCCGACATCCACATCGGCGATGTCGATCGACAAGATCTCAAATGCCGTACCGGAGTCCAGACCTTTTTCCAAAACTGTCTTGGAGATCCTGTCCGGATTTTCAAGAACATCTTTATGAGTTCCCGAGCTACCTACGGTCGTTACAACACCTTCACCGACCCTCGCAATGATGGTCTCTTCGCCGGCTCCTCCGACCAATCGCTCGATATTCGCTCGAACGGTAACTCTCGCTTTTACTTTTACCTCGATACCGTCTTTTGCTACCGCTGAGATGATCGGTGTTTCGATGACCTTCGGATTGACCGATACTTTGACCGCTTCAAGAACATCTCTACCGGCAAGGTCGATCGCCGCAGCCTGCTCGAATCCCAGGTTGATATTCGCTCTTTGCGCCGCGATCAACGCATCGACGACCATGTTGACATCCCCTCCTGCAAGAAGATGGGCTTCCAACTTATCGATCGTTAATTTGATCCCCGCCTTGGTCGCTTTGATCATCGGGCTAACGATGCTGACCGGTCGAACGCGACGGATCCTCATCCCCGCCAATGTAAGGATCGATACCTTCACGCCGCTGAACAGCGCTGTGACCCATAGTCCAAGCGGTACAAATCTTAAAAATGTTATAACGATAAACAGAAATATGATCAAAAAAATAATAAAACTCACATTCGGCATTATCTTCCAACCTCCCTAACTAAAATTTTTCCTCCCTCAACTCCGATGACGATGATCTGTTTATCCTTTTCGATAAACTTGTCTTCCGAGCTGACATAATAGATCTCTCCGGCGATCTTGATCTTTCCGGATGGACGAAGGATCGTGATCGTGATCCCCCTTTGACCGAGCAAGTGATCATAGTTTTCATTGCTTGAGAATCCTTCATCCGAGTTTAGCTCCGAATTCAGGATCAAAGTGTTTTTGAATCGATCTCTCGGGATCAATTTAAGCAAGATATAAACGATCACTCCGATCAGTGCAATAAACAATGCGATCCCAAGCAATAATTCACCAAGTCCGTCCGTGAGCGAAGCCAGTGAAAAAAACACGAGCACTGCGCCGATCGAACCGACTATCCCCCCGGGGACAAAGAGTTCCGCTATGATAAGCAATCCTCCGATTATCAGTAAAGCTTGTTCGATTGATCTCACCTCCTATAAGACCATTTTATATGATATTCATTCAAATAACAATTACAAAAAGGTTACAGTATTATTTGCTTCGCTGTGCCGTGACCAGTTTCCCGCGGATCTTGATATTTTTCATATGTTTTATGATCTTGGTCTCATACTTCTGCGGGATCTCAAAGAAGCTGTATTTGTCATAGATATCGACTGCGCCGATCGAGCGTCCTCGAATATCACATTCGCCGGCGATCGCTCCGACCAGATCTGCCACCTTCACCCGATGATTTTTTCCGACATTTATATGAAAACGGACCATTCCCTTCTCGACCTTTTTATTCTTTTTGTCGGTCGATCTTGGCACACCGCGCATCCCTTCCTTGCCTCGTCGATCTTTTTTCTCATAGCTTTCAAAAGAGATATTTTCTTTCTCCAGCAGCTGGAGGTTTTCTTTAAGCACCAGTGCCAAAAAGGTCTCGACATTCATAAAGGTCTTGATATATTTGATCATATTGAAATAGATGTCCATATCCGGCGTAAGTTCCCGGGAGTTCACATCTTCGATATATTCTCGGATAATGATATCTTGGATATCCTTGTAACGAGGGATCTTCTTTTCTTGGATGCTCGTTTTGGCATATCGCTCGATCGCTTGGAGCCGGCTCATTTCCCGACCATATACAAAACTATAGGATCTGCCGGATCTGCCTGCGCGACCTGTTCGACCGATGCGGTGAACATATTGTTCTTCATCCAGAGGAAGATCATAGTTAAAAACGATGTCCACATCATCGATATCCAGCCCTCTTGCTGCAACATCCGTCGCAATCAGGATATCTATCCTTCCGCTTTTGAACTGATCCATTACAAGGTCGCGCTTTTGTTGTTTCATGTCGCCATGAAGCCCTTCTACCGAATATCCTCTCTCCTGCATCTCGTAGGTCAGCTTATCGACCATCCTTTTTGTGTTGCAAAAGACCATCGACTTTCTCGCACTTTCGAGACGAATGATCCGCGAAAGCACTTCGGATCGATCCGCACTTCGCACTCGTATATAAAATTGCTCGATCTTGTCCACCGTTACTTGTTTGGTCTTGATCTTGATAAACTTCGGTTCTTTCAGATAACGAGCAGAGAGCTCTTTGATCTCATCAGGCATCGTTGCGGAAAACAGCATCGTCTGTCGATCTTCTCTCGTCATCTCAAGGATCGATTCGATATCTTCGATAAATCCCATATCCAGCATCTCATCGGCTTCATCCAGTACCGCAAAACGCACATTCTCCAATCGGATCGTATGTCGTCGGATATGATCCAGAACTCTGCCGGGCGTTCCGACGACGATCTGGATATTCTTTCTAAGTTCGCGGATCTGTCTTTCGATACTTTCACCGCCATAGACCGCCAAGGATCTTACGCCCATCTTTTGACATAACAGATTGATCTCGCCGGATACCTGTACCGCCAATTCTCTGGTCGGGCATAGGATCAAAGCTTGGATCTTTTTTTCCTTGACATCGATCTGTTCGACGATCGGAATGGAAAAAGCCATCGTCTTCCCGGTCCCCGTTTGGGACTGTCCGATAAAATCTACGCCTTGTAATCCCAGAGGTATCGCCTCCGCCTGGATTGGCGTCGGCATCTGATACCCTTTGAGCGCGAGCGCCTCCAGAGTTTTGGGTGATAACCCCAGTTCATTAAATTGCATTATTTGTTTCCTTTCATAACTATATCCACTTGATCTCCGGTCGGTTTCTTTCTTTCAAAAATCGATTCGCAGATATAAAATGTTTATTTCCAAAAAAATTTCGGCAACTCAAAGGACTTGGATGAGCGGATCTAAGAACATGATGCTTCTTCAGATCGACATTCTTCGCCTTTGAGATCGCATAATTCCCCCATAAGATAAATACTATCGGCTCTTCACGAAGGCTGAGCGACTCGATGATCTTGTCGGTAAATCGCTCCCAGCCCCATTTGGCATGAGAGCCCGGAGAGGATTCCTGCACGGTCAAGACCGAATTGAGGAGCAAGACCCCTTGCTCCGCCCAGTCGATCAGATCGACCTTCATCCTTTTTTCTCCATACTCTTCTTCGAGTTCTTTAAAAATGTTCACTAATGACGGAGGAGCCTTCACGCCTTCATTGACACTGAAACACAGCCCGTTCGCCTGTCCGGCTCCGTGGTAAGGGTCCTGCCCCAGTATCACCACCCGAACTTTATCATAGGGGACTTCTTGCAGCGCGCGAAAAACCTGTTGTTGTTTCGGAAAGATCCTTTGGGTTCGATAGGATGTATCCACCTTTTGCAATAAGCCGCGAAAATACTCCTCTTCCAGCTCTTCTTTTAAGATCTTCTGCCAGCTTTTATCCAGACGATCCAGTCCAAAACGCTGCAAGATATCGCCCGGATCCGGTTCCGCATAGATCGCCGATCCCGATCGAGCTTGACCGGAGACCGGTCTTTGGTCCATGCCCTCTTTGTTCGGTAGAGCCAGCGCGATCCGCCCTCTCTTCGTTTCGATACAGATGCTGTCCTGAGTTTTTGATAGTACTTTGAAGCCTCCCAACAGGGGATCCGCACCGGACTGACCGACCGATACGGCAAAAACGGACTGAAGATCGAAAGATCCGTTGAGCGGCTTTGGGGCGACCAAAAAATCGCTCATTTTCCCCAGATAACTCTCCATCTTCTCCATCATCGTATCTGCCGGGATCTCCTGCTCGATCCTCAATGACTCCAAAAGTTCCCGGTTCGATCCTTCATCCGACTCCTCCAATCCCTCTACGATCGACTCCATTGCGCTCTTCTGTTTCATGATGATCGCGATCTTCTCCTTTTGGAATGCCACTTCTTCCTCTTTTGCTGCATCATGGAGTTTGAATTCCGAAAACCGCTTTTCAAAATCGTCCAAATGATACAGATAATGGCAGAGCAGATTCACACCGATCTTGTTTTGCAATGTCGTTTTTTTTCGGATCATCTGCAAGAGCCGAAGCGCTTCTTCAAGAGATGAACCGAAGCTGTTATTCACAACGATGATCGGGATCAGCGACGACAACAGGCTCGGCGATCCTTTCTCGGTGTTGTATTTATAAAGATGAAGTTCGTTTTTTAATCGGATCTCATCGATCGTGATCCGATCCCGATCTTTCAGCGGAGTCATTGCCCGCGTTGTCAGATAGGCGATCTCTTTGTTTCCGAAATGCAGTGTTTTTCGATAGATCATTTTACGGTCCATATCTTCTCCATAAATGAAGCAGGCAAAAGCCTGCTTTCCATTACATCTTTCGAGGTGATCCTATCCCAAGAAGGTAAAGGCTGTTGTGTAGCCCGATCTTTACCGACTCTACGACTGACAGATACGCTTTTTGTACTTCTTCGCTTTCTGTCAGGATATGATTATCATGATAAAATTTATTGAATGCCTGTGCCAACTCAAAAGCAAAGCCGGCAATATGATGCGGTTCATTCTTTTGATAAGAGCGCATAAGTACGTCATCAAAAGAAGTCAGGATCCGAACGATCTCCATCGCATCTTTGTTGTTTGCGATCCGATCAAAATCGATCCGATCATCCAAGACGATGCCCGATCTTTCAAGCAGAGAACAACATCTTGCATGAGCATATTGGATGTACGGACCGGTCTCACCTTCAAAGCTCAATGTACGATCCCATGAGAATCGATAATCCTTGATCCTGCTGTTGGACAATTCCTGATACACGATCGCTCCGATACCGACCTGCTTGGAAACTTCGTCGATATTTTCCAGATCCGGATTTTTGATCCGGATGATCTCTTTTGTCTTTTCGATCGCTTTTTTCAGTACATCTTCAAGGAATATGACCCTTCCGTGTCTTGTCGAAAGGCTTCCGTCTTCCAAGGAAACCGTTCCGAACTGAACATGGATACAGTCCTTCGCCCATTCATAGCCCATCAGCTCGAGTACTTTTTTCCACTGTCTGAAATGAAGCTCCTGAGGTGTTCCGACCACATATACATTCCTGAAGAAATCATAAGTCTCTTTACGATAGATCGCCGCAGCGAGGTCTCGCGTGATATACAGCGTCGAGCCGTCCTTTTTCATGATCAGGGCAGGCGGCATATCGTATGCCTCCAGATCGACGATCTTCGCTCCCTGAGAGTCCAACAAGATCCCCTTCTTCTCCATATCCTCGATCACCTTCGGCATCTTGTCGGAGTAGAAGCTCTCTCCGTTGAAAGAATCGAAGCGGATCCCGAGGAGGTCATAGACCCGAGCGAATTCTTTTAACGAGACATCACGCATCCACTGCCAAAGATCGAAGGCTTCTTTGTCTCCGTCTTCCAGCTTTTTGAACCAGGTTCTCGCTTCATCCTCAAGCGCAGGATCCTCTTCCGCCTCTTGGTGGAACTTCACATAGATCTTGAGCAGCTCGTTGATCGGATCTTTTTCGATAACTTCCCGATCGCCCCATTTTTTAAATGCAACGATCAATTTCCCGAACTGCGTTCCATAGTCGCCCAAATGATTGAGAGCGATCGCATGGAATCCCATAAAATCGTAGATCCTGTACAGAGAGTGACCGATCACGGTCGTACGGATATGCCCGATATGAAAAGGCTTTGCGATATTTGGCGAAGAAAATTCGATCAAGGTATTTTTGTTTTTTCCAAGATCCGATCGACCGAAATCTTCTTTTTCCATAAGTACACGTCGAATCAGCGATGCCGCCCACGAACTTTTATCGATGAAAAAATTGACATATCCTCCCAAGGATGCGATCTTTTCAACAGCACCTGAAGGAGAAAGCTTTTCAGAAAGCTCTTTTGCGATATCGTTCGGCGACTTCCTGAACTTTTTAGCAAGCTTAAAGCAAGGAAACGCATAGTCTCCCATCTCCGTATTCGGCGGGATCTCGATCATCCCCTCCAATTCTTCGGTCTCAAAATCAGACAGATCGTTCTTCAAAAGCTCTGCGATCTCAATTTTGTAATTCATACATCCTCCGTTTGATCTCAAAAATATGTTCTATTATAACACGGATCACTCGCTGTGTGTGTAATAACTTTGCTCTCT
>JAUMYO010000039.1:0-4185 GCA_030528605.1 Peptostreptococcaceae bacterium
ATCAGGCGGTGGTGGAAGTTCTCGTTCTTCCGTAAGACCGGGAGCGGACAAAAGATCGGACAGCAAGACGGATGACAAAAAAGACATCAAGATGGTCGATGTATTACCTGAGATCAAAGCAGACAGCAAAGTTTCTACAAAACTTACGATCGGTGACATGAAGTACATGGTAGTAGTAGATGGACAAGGTGTCGAAAGAACGATGGATGTTGCACCGATGATCCACATGGGCAGGACCGTCCTTCCGGCAAGGATGATCTCAGAGATCCTCGGCGTTGAAGTAAAATACGAGCCGATGACAAAAACAGCAAACTTCATGTATGGAGAAGCAAAAGTACAACTTACACTCGGACAAAAATTTATGATGGTAAACGGTAAGTCGATGCCATTGACAGCAGACATCCTGAATGTGAACGGAAGGATCCTTCTTCCATTGACTGATATCCAAAAAGCATTTGCAGAGCTTGGACTGAAAGCGAATGTGGATTGGGATGCGGAAACAAGATCCGTAACGATCGACAAATAAGGCAATGAAATGATAGATCCGGACAGCGAGGGATACAACAGCGGATCGAGAACAGAGGAGAGAGGGCGACCTCTCTCTTTTTGTATGATCATAAGCTTTTCGAGCGAGGCGGATATGATGTGGGGTAAGGATCATATATTTCCGTCCTGAAGTTTTTATCCATCGCTTCTTTTCACATCGTCCATCTTATCATGAAAGCCTCAAAGCATTGCCAAATCGTTTGATAAACGATATAATAGGGGATGGAAGACTCGAAGCGGGGTCATCGAAAGGACAAGGATCGGAGTTTTATGAGAGTATTGGGGATCGATCCGGGGCTTGCGATCGTAGGCTACGGGATCGTTGATTTTGACGGGGATCGTTATACTGTCGTGGACTATGGTGTGATCACGACACCGGCGAAGACAAGCTATGCTACGCGGATCAAAATGTTGTATGATGCGATGGAGACGCTGCTCTCGGAGTATGCGATCGATGAGGCGGCGATCGAGGAGCTGTTTTTCAATCAGAATACGAAGACGGCGATCGATGTGGCGCAGGCGCGCGGGGCTTTGGTGCTGGCGGTGATGAATAAGGATGTAGAACTTTTTGAGTACACGCCGTTGCAGGTGAAGCAGAGCGTATGCGGATATGGTCGTGCGGACAAAAGGCAGGTCCAGGATATGGTACAGCGTCTGCTGAGGCTCAAGACGATCCCCAAGCCGGATGATGCGGCGGACGCGCTGGCGATCGCGATCGGGCATTGCAGCACAAATCGTTTTTCAAAAATGTTTAAGGTGTAGGAGAGACCATGTTTGGATATATTACAGGGATCGTGACGGAGATCTGTCCGGATCATGTGATCGTGGAGACGGGAGGGGTCGGTTTCAAACTGACGACTTCTCAGTTTACCAATCGCAATCTGGAGATGGGCAGATCGGCTCGTCTTTATACAAAACTGAATGTGCGCGAGGATGATATCTCGCTGATGGGTTTTTGGGACAGACGAGAGATGAAGATGTTCGAGCTGTTGACTTCGGTGTCGAAGGTGGGACCCAAAGCCGGGTTCAGCATCCTTTCGACCTATGATGTGGAAAATCTGCAGGCGATCATCCTTCGGGGCGATGTGAATATGCTGGCGAAGGCATCGGGCGTGGGCAAGAAGACGGCGGAGCGTATCATCGTGGAGCTGAAGGACAAGGTGGATAAGAATGCGGACACGACGGCGGTGCAGATCGGCGATCTGCCGGAGTCGAGCCATGATGAGGCACTGGCGGTGTTGATGAGCCTCGGCTTCAACAAGTCGGAGGCGAGCGTCGCGGTGGAGGATGCGTTGGCGGTGAACGGCAAGGCGCAGACGAATGAGCTGGTGAAGATGGCATTGAGCCGGCTGAGCAAGCTGTAGGAGGATAGGATGTTTGATGAACAACGACTGATCAGCTCGACTTTTCAGAAGGATGATATCGAGATCGAGAGTTCGCTGCGTCCCAAGAGGCTGGATGAGTATATCGGGCAGGAGAGGGCAAAGACGCAGCTGGATATTTTTATACAGGCGGCAAGACAGCGTGGGGATCAGCTGGATCATGTGCTGTTGTACGGTCCGCCGGGATTGGGCAAGACGACGCTGTCCACGATCATCGCCAATGAGATGGATGCGAATATCAAGGTGACTTCGGGTCCTGCGATCGAGCGGTCGGGGGATCTGGCGGCGATCTTGACGAATCTGATGGACGGAGATGTGCTTTTTGTGGATGAGATCCACCGCTTGAATCGTACGGTGGAGGAGATCCTTTATCCGGCGATGGAGGATCGAGCGATCGATATCATCATCGGCAAGGGTCCTTCTGCGCGGTCGATCCGTCTGGATCTGCCGAAGTTCACGCTGGTCGGGGCAACGACTCGCTCGGGGATGCTGACCTCGCCTCTGCGGGACCGATTCGGGGTGATCCTGAATCTGGATCTGTATCAGGACCATGAGTTGCAGCTTATCATCGAGCGTTCGGCGGGGATCTTGGGCGTGGATATCGATGAGGTATCGTCACTGGAGCTTGCGCGCAGATCGAGGGGAACGCCTCGTATCGCCAACCGTCTGTTGAAGCGCGTGCGGGATTTCGCGCAGGTGCGCGGGACGGGTCGGATCGATCTGAGGAGCACGCAGGCGGCACTGGATATGTTCGAGGTGGATAAAGAAGGACTGGATATCACGGACAAGCGGATGCTGCTGATGATCATCAACAAATTCGGCGGCGGTCCGGTCGGTGTGGAGACTTTGTCGGCGGCGATCGGTGAGGATCGGGAGACGATCGAGGAGGTCTATGAGCCGTACCTGATCCAGCGCGGTTTTTTGAATCGTACGAATCGGGGGCGTGTGGCAACGGATCTGGCGTATGAGCATTTTGGGATAAAAAAGAGGTAGCTATGAAGCGTATCATCAAGCAGATCGCGGTCCTTTTGCTGGGGATCGCGTTGGCAACATCCGTCTCTTGGGCGAAGGGATATGATAATGATCTGAAGCTGCGTGTAGGGATCTTTTACGGCAGCAAGGCGAAGTCGAGCTATCGTATCGGCGGCTCGCAGTTGTTCGTCGTGGCAGGGGGGCGTGTGGTCTTATCGACCGGTGCGTCCGAGATGCAGGTGAGCAAGGCGGGGACGATCTATCATTCGCCGGAGTCGTATGCTTCTTATGAAGAGGCGAGCAGCGGCGGCAAGATGGTGTACTACAACAATGGAGCTTTTTACAAGGTGAGCGAGTTTTATACCGCAGGCTATCAGCCGAATTCGGATGCGAATATCCTGATCCGGGCGAATGACGGACGAAGTCTGGTGCTGCTTGGCGGTGTGGATCAATATATCGAGAGCGGCAACGGGATCGTGTCGATCGAGGGCGTGCAGTATCGTGAGAAGGCGCATGTGCTTCACGACGGCAAAAAGATCATCGCGATCAATATCGTGGGTCTGGATCATTATCTCAAAGGGGTCGTCCCGAAGGAGATGCCGCCGAATTGGCATATCGAGGCTCTCAAGGCGCAGAGTGTGGTCGCGCGCAACTATGTGTTGACGAATGTGAACAAGCATGTCTCGGAGGGTTTTCATGTCTGCAATACGACGAACTGTCAGGTCTATGGCGGAGCGAGTGCTCAGACGCCGATGACGGATCTGGCGGTGGAGCTTACTTCGGGAGAGCTGATGTATTATGGCGGCGGTGTGGTCGAAGGCTATTTTCACGCGAGCAGCGGAGGGCAGACGGAGACGAGCACGAATATCTGGGGGAGTGCGTGGAGACCGTATCTGACAGGGTTGAACGATCCTTTTTCGCTGGGAGGACCGTATGATCTGTGGTCGGTGACGATGAGCTCGGAGGAGATCCGCCGGCAGCTGGCGAACAGCGGGGTGAATATCGGGCAGGTCGTCGGGCTGAGCATCACGCAGGTATCGCCGAACGGTCGTGTGATGGAGCTGGTCGTGCATGGATCGGGCGGATCGCATGCTTTGAAGAAGGAGCGGATCCGTACCGTGCTGGGCAGCAATAAGCTCAAGAGCATCTTTTTTACTTTGCAAGGCAGCGCAAGGGTGGCAGGTGCATCGATCGCGTCGTCGGGCAGACCGTCGGACAAGGCGGCTAAAACCTCACTGGACGATCTGTTCAAAGATCTGTCCGCGGTATTGGATAAGCAGGCGGC
>JAUMYO010000039.1:4285-20160 GCA_030528605.1 Peptostreptococcaceae bacterium
ATTTTTTTGACGAGCTTGTTCACTTCGTGTGAAATGTTGGAGATCTTCTTAACAAAATCGCTCTACAAGCTTATTCGCTTGCGAGGCAAAAGGAAAGAATGCTGATGGCATTCTTGATAGTAGAATAGGACGCTCATAGGCTTTTCGAGCGATCGGTCCGAAGATCGAACATTTCGTACACTCGTTCCAAGCTAAAAAAATTGACTTGCTTGCTATCGCAAGCGCAAACAGAATTTTTTTGACGAGCTTGTTCACTTCGTGTGAAATGTTGGAGATCTTCTTAACAAGATCGCTCTACAAGCGTATTCGCTTGCGAGGACAAAAGGAAAGAATGCCGATGGCATTCTTGATAGTAGAATAGGACGCTCATAGGCTTTTCGAGCGATCGGCTCATAAATCGAACATTTGATACGGATTTTATAACTAGATAGGATCTATCATGAATACAAAGGATTATTTTTACGATCTGCCATTGGAGCGGATCGCGCAATTTCCGACGGAGGATCGGAGCGGATCGAGGCTCTTGAAGCTGGATAAGGTGACGGGGGCGATCGAGCATGGTGTTTTTACGGATCTGCCGGATCTTCTCGGCGAGAACGATGTACTGGTGATGAATAACACGCGGGTGCTCCCGGCGAGGATCTATGGATCGAAGGAGGGGACGGGTGCGAAGATCGAGTTCCTTCTGGCAAAACGGATCGACCTGTATCGCTGGGAGGTGATGGCGAAGCCTGCCAAGCGTGTGAAGAAGGGGGCGCGTGTTTTTTTCTCCGAGGATCTGTCCTGTGAGGTCGTCGAGGAACTGGATGAGGGGATGCGTATCGTCCGTTTTGAGTTTGAGGGTGTTTTTGAAGAGATCCTCCATACGCTGGGCACGATGCCCCTACCGCCGTATATCAAGGAAAAACTGGAGGATCAGGAGCGTTATCAGACGGTCTATTCAAAGATCGTCGGATCTTCGGCGGCGCCGACGGCGGGGCTTCATTTTACGCAGGAGATGTTGGATCGGCTTCGTCAAAAAGGGGTACAGATCGAGCATGTGTTGCTGCATGTGGGTCTGGGGACTTTTAAGGCGGTGAGCGCGGAACGATTGGAGGATCACAAGATGCACTCGGAGTATTACCGCATCGAGCCGGATACTGCCGCGCGCATCGATCTTGCGAAAAAACAGGGCAAGCGGATCATCTGCGTGGGGACGACTTCGGTCCGAACGCTGGAGTCGGCGGCGGTCGATGGGAAGCTCAAAGATCTGGAGGGCGAGACGGAGATCTTTATCTATCCGCCGTATCATTTTCAGATCGCGGACGCGCTGATCACGAATTTCCATCTGCCGGAATCGACGCTGATCATGCTCGTGTCGGCTTTTTCGAGCAGAGAACATATTTTGAATGCTTATGATGTCGCAGTTCGGGAAGGATATCGATTCTTTTCTTTCGGGGATGCGATGTTTATCGGATAAAGGAGGATCATGCCAGCAATATATTATGAATCGATAAAGACCTGCAAGCAGTCGGGAGCTCGTTTGGGCAGATTGCATACGCCTCACGGATCGATCGATACGCCGATCTTTATGCCGGTGGGGACGCAGGCGACGGTGAAGTCGATGACGCCGGAGGAGCTGAAGGAGATGGATGCCAAGATCATCCTGTCGAATACCTATCATCTGTATCTTCGTCCGGGTCATGAGCTCGTCAAAAAGGCGGGCGGACTGCACAAGTTTATGAACTGGGATCGGGCGATCCTGACGGACAGCGGCGGTTTTCAGGTGTTCAGCCTCGGTGCACTTCGCAAGATCAAGGAGGAAGGCGTAGAGTTTCGTTCGCATTTGGACGGATCGAAACATTTTATCAGTCCGGAGAAGGCGATCGAGATCCAAAATGCGCTCGGTGCGGATATTATCATGAGTTTTGACGAATGTGCGCCTTATCCGGCAGATCGCAGCTATGTCAAGAACTCGTTGGAGCGTACGACGAGATGGGCAAAGCGCGGTCTGGATCATCATCAGCGAAAGGAAGATCAGGCACTTTTTGGGATCATTCAGGGCGGGATGTATGACGATCTGCGCTATGAATCGGCGATGCAACTGATGGAGATGGACTTTCCGGGCTATTCGATCGGGGGTCTCTCGGTGGGTGAGCCGAAGGAGCTGATGTATTCGGTGCTTGAGGATCTGACTCCGATCATGCCGAAGGACAAGCCGCGTTATCTGATGGGCGTAGGAAGTCCGGACGATCTGATCGAGGGTGTGATCCGTGGCGTGGATATGTTCGACTGTGTGCTTCCGACCAGGATCGCGCGCAATGGAACGGCGATGACTTCGGTGGGCAAGATCGTGGTGCGCAATGCGACCTATCAGGAGGATCTGACGCCGCTTGACCCGAATTGTTCCTGCTATACCTGCCGGAATTATACCAGAGCCTATATCCGTCACCTGGTCAAGGCGAATGAGATCTTGGCTTCTCGCCTGATCACGACCCATAATCTCCATTTCCTTTTGGATCTGATGAAACAGATCCGACAAGCGATCATGGAGGATCGAACGCTCGATTTCAGAAAAGGATTTTTTGAGCGATACGGATATCAGTTTTGAAAGGTCGAGAGGAAGGAATTCCGATGACATTCCAAGGTTAGTGTGTGGGCTTGTATCTTTGCGAGCGTAATGATCAAAAATCGTAATACGAATATCCAAGGAGGTGACCATAGAACTTTCGTTCCGATGGAAGGATGTGGCGGAGGGCTTTCCCTCAAGCTATAAAAAGTTGTTGATGGTCGTTCTGAAGGATCGGTGTAAGAACAAGAGGTCTTTATGTATTTATCGGATCGTTTGATAGAGGATGCGGCTTTTGTCGCTGAGAATGAGAAGTTGCTCCGGACTGTGGTCGGGCGGATCGAGCCGGGCAGTGAGGAGTATCGTTCTCTGGCAGAGGCGCGTCAAAATATTTTGGTAAAGCCTCCGGGCTCTTTGGGGAAGCTCGAGGCGATCAGTATCAAGCTGGCGGCGATCTATCGGGAGAAGTTTTATAAGACGGATCCGAAGGTGGTGCTTGCATTCGGCGCGGATCACGGGATCTACGAAGAAGGGATCAGCACACAGCCTCAGGCGGTGACGGCTCTGGCTTTTGCAAATTATGCCAAAGGGATCTGTTCGATCGGCGTTTTGTCAAAACTGATGGGCAGCAAGGTGATCCCGGTCGATGTCGGGATCGATACGGATGAGAAGATCGAGGGCGTGCGCTCGGAGAAGATCCGCAAGGGGACGAGCAATTTTGCCAAAGGACCGGCGATGAGCAGGGAGGAGGCGATCTTGTCTCTGGCGATCGGGATAAGGATCGCGAATGAATATATCGATGCCGGCGATCGGGTGATCGGATTGGGCGAGATGGGGATCTGTAATACTTCGCCAAGCTCGGCGATCGTATCGATCCTGACCGGCGAGCCGGTGGAAAAGGTGACCGGACTGGGTGCCGGAACGACACCGGACGGGCTTTCGCACAAGGTGGAGGTCATCAAACGCGGGATCGAGTGCAATCGACCGGATCCGGAAGATGCACTGGATATTTTGGCGAAGGTCGGAGGGTTTGAGATCGGTGCGCTTGCCGGCGTGATCCTGGCATGTGCGGATCGTCAGATACCGGTCGTGCTGGACGGATTTATCTCCTATGCGGCTGCGCTGTTGGCTCAGAAGTTCTGTGCGGCGAGCGTGGATTATATGCTGGCTTCGCATAAGTCGGCGGAGCCTGCTTCGGCGATCGCACTTGAGAAACTCGGACTGGAGGCATCGCTCGATATGGATATGCGGTTGGGCGAAGGCTCGGGAGCGGCGATCTTCTTCTCGATCATCGACGCGGCGAATGAAGTCTACACCAAGGTCGCGACTTTTGAAGATTCGGGCGTGCCGATCGAAGGCTGCGAGGTCTAAGATGACCCGTAGATGTAGATATGTGATTTGGTTCATAAATATTAGGAATAGGATCTGACCGAGAAAGGAGAACGAGATGGATCATAAGGCAAGATATGAGCTCTGGCTGGCATCATCGGTGATCGATGAGAAGACCAAGCAGGAGCTTCGAGAGTTAGAGGGCGACGAAGCAGAGATCCGGGAGCGTTTTTATAAGGAATTGGAATTTGGGACCGCCGGTCTGCGTGGCAAATTGGGTGCCGGTGCGGATCGGATGAATCAGTATGTGATCGCTCGTGCGACGGATGCTTTTGCAAAAGTGATCCTGTCGGAGGGGGATGCCTTTTCCAAAAGGGGTGTCGTGATCGCGCATGACCCGAGGTTGTTCAGCAAGGAGTTTGCGCTTACGGCGGCTCTTGTGTTCGCTTCCAACGGCATCAAGGCATATCTGTTCGAGGATCTGCGTCCGACTCCGGAGCTGAGTTTTGCGGTCCGTCATCTGAATTGTGCTGCCGGACTGAATATCACCGCAAGCCACAATCCGAAGGACTATAACGGCTACAAGGTATATTGGGAAGAGGGATCTCAGATCAAGGATGATATCGCGGATCGCATCTTGGAGCAGATCGCGCGACTGGACCGGTTTGAGAAGGTGGAGTATCTCTGCCGAAAGAATATCTATACGAAGGAGTGGGCGTTGAAAAACGGATTGCTCGAGTATATCGGAAAGTCGGTCGATGATGCGTATAATGAAGCGGTCAAGGCACTGTCGCTGAATGATGAAGAGTTGGATAAGAGTTTGCGGATCGTCTACACGCCGCTCAACGGAGCGGGCAATGTTCCCGTGCGCCGAGTGTTGAAGGAACGCGGATTTGAGCAGGTCTATGTCGTGAAGGAGCAGGAGATGCCGGATGGGACTTTCCCGACGATCGAGTATCCGAATCCGGAAGATACGAGAGCTTTTGAATACGCGCTCCGTCTGGCGAAAGAGGTGGATGGCGAGCTCGTGATCGCAACGGATCCGGATTGCGACAGGATCGCGATCATCGTCAAGCATGGCGGAGAGTATGTGGAGATCAACGGCAACCAGGCAGGATATATCCTGGTGCACTATATCCTTTCGCAGATGGATGCGAAAGACATGATCGAGAAGGATGCGCTGATCGTGAAGTCGATCGTGACATCGGAGCTCGGGGCGAAGATCGCAAAGAAGTATGGCGTACCGACAAGAAGCGTTCTGACAGGATTCAAAAATATCTGCGGCGTGCAGAATGAATTGGATCGCACAGGCGGCGGCAAGATGATCATGGGATGGGAGGAGTCGATCGGTTATGCCGTCGGCACTTTTGTTCGTGATAAGGACGGTGTGTCGGCGAGTATGCTTTTTGCGGAGATCGCAGCGTATTACAAGAAACGCGACATGACGCTGATCGATCTTCTGGAGGAGTTGTTCCAAGAGTTCGGCTATCACCTGGATGATACGGTATCGATCGTACTGGAAGGACTGCAAGGGCAGGAGCGCATCGGACGGATGATGTCGCAGTATCGCGAGATGTATCCCGAAGAGATCGGGTCGATGCGATCGCAAAAATATCTGGACTACAAAACGAGTGAGGAGCTCGATATCATAAGCGGAGAAAAAACCGTGATCGATGTGGAAAAGCAAAATGCGATCAAATTCATCATGGATGATACGAGCTGGTACGCGCTTCGTCCGTCGGGGACCGAGCCGAAGATCAAGATCTATATGAATACGGTCGGCAAGACGAGAGAGGAAGCGCAAGAGAAGCTCGCGCTGATGAAGGAGAAGGTGATCGGTCTGCTCCACGGGATCGAGTAACTTCGGGATAAGATCGTTTGAAGGAGCCGTTGCGATCGGAGATCTTTATACAAGATATGACAAAACCCATGCTTCACCGTCATATCTTGTGTGAGATCCGTGTTTTGCGACAGCTTCTTTTTTTCTTTCCGCTCTGCCCGATCATTCTTTTGAAAGAGCAGTTTTTTGCCGAATAAAAATGTGAGAAGTTCTTTCTTTATGGGTATAAAGCTTTTGTATCTTGTAGAAAATAAGTCAGAAGGAATGAAGAAATGAAGAATGTAATAAAGGTCGCAGCGTTGTTACTGCTGTTGTCAGGGATCTTTGTCGGGATCTATCGCTATGGAGGCAGAGATCTGACGGCTTTGGAACCGCCGAAGGAGGAGACGCCGCTTCCACCGGAAGAAGAGGAGGAGCCGGCGGACAAAGACCCGATCAGCGAAACGAGATTGCCCCGATTTGATGAAGATTTCGCAAAGAATGAGGATCTGGTGGGCTGGATCAATGTACCGAACACCCTGATCGATTATCCGGTCATGCAGGCGGAGGACAATGAGTTTTATCTGCATCGGGATTTCAACAAAGAGTATCTGTTTGACGGGATCCCTTTTATGGATTTTCGCAATATCCTAAAACCGGATCTGTATGACAATACGCTGGTCTACGGGCACAATATGGGACTGAAAGGGAATATGTTCACCGAGCTGATGCGTTATCAGAAGGTGGAATTTTATAAAAAAGCACCGGTCATCAATTTCGACACGCTGTATCACGAAAGTCAGTGGAAGGTGATCGCGGCTTTTGATACGAATACGGAGAAGCAGTTCGGACCGGTCTTTGAGTATTATAATTTTGTGCATGCGGAGTCGAAGGAGGAGTTTGATTCCTATATCGAGGAGATCAACCGCCGAAGTTTTTATCATACGGATGTCGATGTGGAGTACGGGGACAAGCTGTTGACTTTGCAGACCTGTGTGAACGACAAGTATGAGACGAAACTCGTAGTCGTGGCGCGAAGGCTGCGTCCGGGAGAAGACCCGGCGGTGGACATTGAGAATGTGAAGATCAACGAGAGCCGTTTGATGCCTCGCCAATAGAAACGGATCACCTCCTTTGCGGAGCGGATCCGAAATTAAGGAATATGGAAGAAGCTATCTGAAAAGGTAGCTTTTTTTGATGCGCGGATCACGCTTGGCGGAGTTTTTGATCCGATATTATTTTATTCGGAGGGCATGCCGATATAGTACTGAGAATTTATAGAGGTAGTTGGTTTTTAGATCTGAAAAAGCCGAGCTTTTTAGAAAGGAAGGGATCCTATGAACAAAAAACACTTGGTTGCGGGCGCCGCGTTGTTGGTAGCAGGGATGCTGTTCGCTCCGCCGATGACAAATTCTTTGGAGACGATCAACTCTTTGGCGGAGAAGGGGATGGATCATATCGCACTGGCAGAGACGGAGATGATCTTGGGCATATCATCTTCGGAAGAAACGGTGATCGAGGATCATGAGATCCCGCTGTCGAGTGCGGGGGCGATGGGGGACAAGACCGTCTCGCCGCGTGGGGAGAAGAAACATGAGAAGAACGGCAGCGTGATCGATGTTTCGGATATCGCGAAGGGATATATTTTTATAAAGAATGATACGAGCAAAAAGAGATTGAAGGTGCAGATCATCAAGGGCAATTCGACCTACAATTACGATCTGAAAAACGGCGGCATCTATGAGATCTATCCATTGCAACTCGGCGACGGCAGCTACAAGGTGCGCGTTATGGAGAACACGTCGGGGAACAAATATATCCCGCTGTTTGAAAAAACATTGGATGTAAAGCTGAACGATCCGCTCAGTCCGTTTTTGTCGCCGAATCAATATGTGATGTACCAAAAAGATTGGCGTATCGTACAGAAGGCAAATGAGCTGACGGCAGGCAAGAAGACCGAGGCGGAGAAGATCGCGGCGATCTATGACTATATCATCAAAAATGTACGATATGACAAAGCGAAGGCGAGCAGCGTGCAGACGGGATATCTTCCGAATATCGATGAGACGCTGATCTCGAGCAAGGGGATCTGTTTCGATTATGCGTCCCTGCTTGCGGGGATGTTGCGTTCGCAAGGGATCCCGACCAGGCTGATCGTGGGGACGGTATCGCCGAGCGATATCAATCATGCGTGGAATGAAGTCTATTTGAAAGACAAGGGCTGGGTGAGCGTGAAGATCCAATTTGAAGGCTCGACGTGGAATCGGATGGATTCGACTTTTGCAAGCTCGGGCAATGACGGGATCGAAAATTTTATCGGAAACGGCTCAAACTATACGGGACTGAGACTATACTGATCGGAGAAAGACCATGGAACGAAAAACAACATTATCTCAAGAAGAGCTGATCATGTTTTGCAAGGAGATGAATCTGATCCTGAGCTCGTCGATCGGTATCGTAGACGGATTCGGATCGGTGATCGGAGGGATGAAGCACAAGGAAGTAAGGGAAGCACTGGAGGTCTCTCTCGACGCGCTTGAGAACAATCAGCAGCTGTCGGTCTCGTTGGAGCGGAGCGGATTGTTTTCACCTTATATGATCTCGATGATCGAGATCGGGGAAAAAACCGGAAAAGTCGATCAGGTGATGGAATCTCTGGCGGTATATTATGAGAAGGATGCACGTCTCAAAAGACAGATCCGCTCAAGTATGGTCTATCCTCTGGTCGTAGCCGGGATGGTGACGGTGATCATCGGAGTGATGGTGACCAAGGTGCTCCCGATCTTTGCCGATGTGTTCCAAAGTCTCGGCGGAAGTTTGCCGAGCTCGGTGGATCTCGTGACGGGGGTCGGCAGGGTGCTCGTGGCGGTCGTATTGGCGATATTTTTGGCACTGATGATATTGGTGGGCACATTGCTGTTGCTCTATCGAACGCCGAGCGGAAAACAAAAGGCGCGCAAGATTTTTGGCAGATTGCCGCATGTGAGGGATATCTATCGAAGGTATCTGACGGCACAATTTGCAAACTCGCTCTCGCTGCTCGTATCTTCGGGCTACGATCTTCATGACAGCTTGGAGATGACGGAGAAGATCATCGAGGACGAAGTTTTTGAAGACAAGATCAAAAAAGCGATCGCGGCATTTGAGACGGGGGAGCCGCTGCACAAAGTGCTTGAAGATATGGATATCTTTGCCGGCGTGCATGCCCGAATGGTGCGTCTGTCGATCCGGACGGGGCATTTGGACTCCGTGCTGGCGGATCTGTCGGACAAATATACGGAGAATGTGGATCATTCGATCGGCACGCTCATCGGGGTGATCGAGCCGACTTTGGTCGGTGCGACTTCCTTTATCATCGGCGGGATCCTGTTGACCGTGATGCTCCCGCTGCTTCGGATCATGTCATCGATGGGGTGATCATGAAAAAGAACGGGAATTTTATGTCGATCGCGGTCTTTTTGGGACTGATCTTCGTACTCAGCTATATGCTGAGCTCTTGGGGGAGACGTTCCACAGCGGACAATGCGATCGCTTTGGAAAAGAATATCAGGCAGGCAGCGGTCGCCTGCTATGCGATAGAGGGTGCGTATCCGCAGGACATCGCTTATTTGGTGGATCATTACGGTTTGATCGTCGACGAAAAGAACTATGTAGTCGATTATGAGAGCGTCGGATCCAATATCATGCCCTCGATCCTCGTTGCACCCAAAGGAACGTATTATTTTGAAAATGACTGGAGCAAGTGATGCGTGAGAAATATAGATCGACGCTTTCGTTATTCCGGACGTGGACACTCTTTATCTTTATCTTCATCTCGGTGATGTTGATGATCGTCGGATCACAGGTGTATGCGAATACGGTCATGACGATGGACAAGAATGCGGCACTTCGGACAGCGGTGGGCTATATCGTCAACAAACAGCGAGAATTCGGATCTTCCTACGAAGCGAAAGAAGATATGCTGATCTTCTATCCGATGCCGGATGGCGAAAAGTATATCTGTCGTCTGTACGAGCATGAGGGAAAGCTGATGGAGAGCCTCTTGCCCATCGCTTATGACTTTGAGCCGGGCGATGGAGAGGTGATCGGGGAGCTGGATCGTTTTGAAGTCCGACGGGAAGAAGACCGGATCGAGCTTCGGCTGACCTATGCGGAAAACCGAATCGTCAAGGTGCTTGAGGAGGAATGATGAAAAGTATCGGAAGATCTTACAGTTTTTTCATCTCCGCCCTGTTGTCGCTGCTGAGCTTCGTCTTTGCGATCGCGATCGCGCTGACGCTTTTCGCACACGCGAAGGAGCAGAGCTATCTCAGCGAGAACAAGACGATCGCGCTGTCATTGTCGCAGGACATTATCGAGGAACAAAAGCGTGCCGTGGCGAGGATGGACGAGAAACAGATCGAGGAGCGGCTGAAGATGCCGATCGAGCGGTCGCATCGACAGGAATGGAACGGTGAAGACCGAGAGTTTCGATCCAAAGTGAGTTTTTCAAAAAAAGGAGCTGTAGTGAGCATCGATGTCTCGATCGCGGCGGCAGGTATGGACGGAAAGGAACGAACGATCGTGTCGTTGAACACGGAAAAATATATTGGATGGTAGATATGGATAAAGTGAGCGGATTTATACTTCCGATCGGCGTGGCATTGGTGGTGCTCGTCTATACCTCGCTTGCAGTGCTGGCTTTTTCGACGGCGCGAGCGGATCATCGGTTCGCAGAGCGCAATATTGCTTACAATGTGCAGTATTATCGAGTCGAAGGCGATTTTGAAAAGACGGTCGCAGCGATCCACGAAGCGACACTGAAGGCATCCGGAGAGGATAGAGCGCAGCGAGTCAGAGATCATGCGGAGAGCTTGGAGAAGGTCAGACTTCTTTCCGATGACCAAGAGAGCTTTGAATTTTTATATGCCGATCTTGTGAGTCCGCATGTACTGTTCAAAGGACAGTTTAAGATCAAGGACGAAAAGATCGAAGTGATCTCCAAAGGGCTTACGAATACGGAAGAATGGAAAGAGCAGAGGATAGAGTTGTGGAAGGGTTCAGATGATGGAAATTAAAGAGATCTTAAGATCGGCGATCGATCAGAAAACATCGGATATTTTGATCGTGGCGGGATGCAATCTGGCTTTTAAGATCAACAATCAGGTGATCGAACAAAGCGGTGAGCGATTGATGCCGGATGCGACCAAAAAATATATCATGGATCTGTATGATATTGCCGGACGCTCTTTTTCGGAAAAGCTGGAACAAAAAGGAGATGACGACTTCTCCTTCTCGATCAGCAGCATCGGACGATTTCGATGCTCGGCATACAAACAGCGCGGTTCCTATGCGGCGGTGCTTCGTGTGGTGAGCTTTGAGCTGCCCTCGCCGGAGGAGAGACAGATCCCCAAGACGGTGACCGATCTGTTCAGTGTCAAGAAGGGACTCGTGCTGGTGACGGGGTCGGCAGGGTCGGGCAAATCGACGACACTGGCTTGTATCGTGGATAAGATCAACAAAAATCGGTTCGGACATATCATTACGATCGAAGATCCGATCGAATTCGTGCATCGACATGATAGGAGCATCGTCAGCCAACGGGAACTGGAACACGATACGGTGAGCTATGAGAGCGCACTTCGCGCGGCACTCCGTCAGGCACCCAATGTGATCCTGATCGGAGAGATGCGAGATTTTGAAACGATCCAGACAGCGATCACGGCTTCGGAGACCGGGCAGCTCGTCCTGTCGACCTTGCATACGATCGGCGCGGCAAAGAGTATCGACCGGATCATCGACGTTTTTCCGGCGGGACAGCAGCAACAGGTCAGGGTGCAGCTTTCGATGGAGCTGCAAGCGGTCGTATCTCAGCAGCTGATCCCGAGCGTGGATGGCGGACTGGTGCCGGCTTTTGAGATCATGCTCGTCAACAATGCGATTCGAAATATGATCAAGGACAGCAAGATCAACCAGATCGACAATGTGATCCAAGCTTCCGGTGCGGAAGGGATGGTAACGATGGATAATTATATCTTCGATCTGTACAAACAAGGCAAGATATCCAAAGAAAATGCGCTGCGCTATGCGATCAATTCGGAAAATCTGAAAAGACGTTTATAGGTAAGAAGATCGGAGGACCTGCGAAGGTCCTTTTTTTGTGCGGATATCGAAAGATGTTCGGCATTTCTGCACGACACGATCGTGTAAAAAAGTTGTGGGAGATTTTAAAAAGAAATAGAGATCAGCTCCAATGTGGTAAAATAGATTCAAAGCAAAAAAATCATCTTACAAAGGAATAGTTCAATTTGTTATTGCAATTTATGTAAGGAAAACTTTACATAATGTTTATGAAACATTAAAAACTGTATTTTGTACAAAAGAATTAAACTCAATTAAGGAGATCACATCTGTTTCAGGAGTTCCAAACTTTAAAATTAATGTTAGGAGATAAAAAATGAGTAAACTTAAGAATGTAATTCGTTTTTATACGATAATAATTGGAATAGTAAGCGTTATAGTTGTTCTTTGTAACTCGGGAATACCGTTGGTCGTTAAGGGGGTGACGGATTCTTTGGTTGAATTTCACTTTGATAAAGTAAATCAACAACTTGTTTTTTTTATTCTATTGATATTGCTCGTCCTTTTTTGTGAGTTTGCGAATAAGGTTCTTAATTCGAAATTCAAGGTAGAATTAATTCTTTTGTTTAGAAAATTGTATGTAAAAGGCGTTTTACGATCTGAAGATCATATTGAAGATCCTCAAGAACTATATTCGGTTTACAACAATGAGATCCAGACTTTGATTGAAGATTATTATTTGCTTATACCAAGCGTTTTTTTTCAAATTTCATCGGTCTTGTGGTACACGATCATTTTGTTTTACTTAAATAAGTGGGTGGCATTTCTTATCGTACTTACAAATATCATTACAATACTGATCCCTTATGCTTTTGAAAAGGATCTGCAATATTTAAAAGATAGAAATTTAATAGGGTTACGTAAGCTGAATCTGATTTTCCACGATATTGTTGAAGGGCTCACAACTATCAACGACTATATGATCCATAGGAAAATCTTTGATAAGATCGAAGAGAAGTCTCTTGAGCAACAAAAAATCACTTACCGATATAATCTAAAAGTTTCATTTTTGCAGATCTTGATAGGGGTCGTTCAATTTGCATCTCAGTTTTTAGTTGTGTTTTTGCTTGCACGTAGCATAATGCGCGGGGAATCTACAGTAGGAACTTTTTTGGCGGTATTTCAGCTTTCAGATTTGTTGGTAGGACCGATCATTTCGCTTTCGAGTGAGTTGATTAGTATTTCGGCGACAAAAAAAGTTAAACAAGATTTATTTGACTGGATGTCAGACGAGAGTTTTAAAAAACATCATCCTAAGGCTATATCAAATATTTCTCTTGAAAATGTTTCTTTCTCATATAATAATGAAAATCTTTTGGAAAAAATCTCGTGCTGTTTTGAGTTCCCTAAGAAATACTTGATTATAGGGGCAAATGGTAGTGGGAAATCGACATTTCTTAAATTGATATTCGGTGATTTGAAAAACTACGATGGAAGCATCAAAATTGATGGGGTAGATATTCGTGAATGCCCTGATTTATCAAAAAATATTAGTTATATTCGTCAAAATTCCTATCTTTTTAATGAGAATATCATGAATAATATAACATTGTTTCAGGAAATAGATAAAAAAGAAGTTGATGATATTATACAAAAAGTTCAATTAGACCCGAATTTGATCGAATGCCGTGATGAAACTCTCAATGAGCTTGATTTGAAAATTTCAGGAGGTGAAAAGCAAAAAATTATTATTGCGAGAGCACTACTTCAAAAAAAATCTTTTGTCATATTTGATGAGGCTATGAGTAGTATCGATGTAAGCTCTGCAGAAAAAATAGAGAGGTTTATGTTGGAAGATCCGGATATTGCATTTATCCATATAGCACATAATTACTCTGGGAAAAACATTAGTAAGTATGATGCGATTTTTGAGGTGGGTAAAGATGGAATTAGGATGGAGTATCAATAATTAGTGATTAGATTCGGAGCGTTTATTACTTTTTGCTAGCCGTCTATTCTCTAAACATGAATTGCGGATACATTATAGTAGATAAAAATACAAATTATTGGATAAACTATAGCCCAAAATCTTATAAGAAGTATATCAAATAATGACCTAGATAAATCGTATAACAGATTCTAAGTCATTTCAGACTGAAGACAGAGGTAGGGCGGTAGGGCAAAAGCCCTATTTTTGTGTTAAAAACATCAGATAGTGTAAAATAGTTGCGGAAGTTTTTAAAAAGAAATAGAGATCAGCTCCAATGTGGTAAAATAGATTCAAACAAAAAACATCTTACAGCGGATATACTGTTAGGACCTAACATAGCCGATCGTTGACGGATCAGACATCCGCTGTTTTTGCCAAACGGTAATATGAGTATTGTTACCGCTTTGTAATTGAATTATGAAGCACAGCACGATATAATAAGGGTAGAGATCGCTGTGATGCGATCTTTGGGAAAGGGAAGCAGGCGTTCGCGCCGGAGAATTTAGAGATTACGGAGGAGAAGAACAGTGAAAAATCAAAGACTGATCATCGTGTTGGCGATCCTTTTGGTCGCAGCGGGCGTGTTGGTCGGGATCTACAAGACCTATCAAACGACGGACGGTAATGTGGGTGATCCGATCGTGATCGACGATCCGCAAAAAGATGATAAGACGGAGCAAAATGGCGGAGCGGTAGGTATCTCCAAAGAGGGTGCGCTCCAGCTTGCAACGGAGCAGATCGATATGGATGCTTATACGGTCAGCATATCGGATAAGATGCTCGAAAAAGACGGGCAGGAATATTATCTTTTCGATGTCGTGAACAAATCGGGACCGTCTTTCGGTATGCAGATGGCGATCGATCGACATTCGGGGCATATCATGGCTTATGATGCAAATAATGACGAATTGTTGCCGATGGCGGAGTTTCCGATCCAAACACCGATCGCAGAGACCCAGGAATGGAGCGGCGTATTCGTACCGACAAAAGATTCAAAAGCGACAGAAGGTCTGAGCATCGAGCTGATGCAGGCGGATCAAAACAGTTTTGAGTTCAAAGTGCTTCACGAAAACGGAGAGCAGAAGTCTTTTTATGCGATCGCAAAGATCGACGGAGGCAAAGCACTGTATGAGAGCGAGGCGGGCTATGAGATCGTCTTTATAAAGGCTGGCGAAAAGCTGACGATCCAAGAGATCGGCAGAGGACCTCTGATGGCGGACGAGATCTTCCTTCAGGGAGAATATGAATTGAAGAAAATGGAAAAATAGAACAGATCATAGAGTTTTGGGGCTGTTGCGATCCAAGATCTTTACACGGAATATAGGATGAAAGACCTGTGGTCTGCCACTATACTCCGTGTGAGGTCTCTGTTTTGCAAAAGCCCCTTTTTCTGTGTATGTACGGAAGAAGAGTCAAAAAAGATCCCGATAACACGGATGCTGTTCTGTTTGGATCCGGATGACAAGGGTCGATCGGAGGACGCTATGCGATGCAAATATGTAGAAAAAAATTTTTTCCCGATCATGGCGGAAGTCCTGTTTATATGTTGTTGTCTTACCGCGCCGAAGGAATATCTGATCTATCTCGATTTTTTGTTCTACGCATCGCTGGCTCTATATTTTTACATAAGGAAAGACTTTTCGCTTAAAGAATGGATGGATGCGCTGAAAAGCGGCAAAAAATTTTGGGTACAGGTGATCCGGACGATCTTGTTTTTCGCACTTTCTTTTGCCTTGACGAGCACGCTGGAAAAGATCTTCCCCGACCTCGACAAAGGGATGCTGCTGCTAAGAGCGAAGAGCAGGCTCGAGCTGTTCTTGTTTGCAGCCTCGACGATCGTGCTTCCGCCGATAGTCGAAGAGACGTTCTACAGAAAAAATCTGATATCGTTTAAGAGCGATCCGATCCTGATCTCGACGACTTTGCTCGGGATGATCTTGTATGCGCTGGAGCATGCACTTATGCCGTGGGGGATCTTCTTGTGTATGATCTGGGCTTTGCCGCTCAGCATCTCGTATATCAAAACCAAAAATATTTATGTTCCGATGACCGCACATCTTATCTGCAATTTGATCATCAACGGGATAACGGTTGTTCAACTGTTTGTTTTTGTGATAGAATAAGATCGA
>JAUMYO010000040.1 GCA_030528605.1 Peptostreptococcaceae bacterium
CCATTTTTATTTTGATAGCTTGTAAGGAATGGCGATCCGATCGCTGCATCGTTCTATCGGAACGGAAAGATATCTATGTGATGATCTTATGGGATAATAGTATAAAAAGAAAAGCGGCGAAAGATCTCTTGAGCTTTGAGATCTTGAATGATCTTCTGTATAGTAGAAAACCGCAAAAAAGACAGCCTGATTTTTATATATCAAAAATCAGGCTGTCTTTTCTCTGTGCTTGATAGATCAAAATTTGTAGGTCTTAAAATATTTATTCTACAGATATAATATAATAATAGATCGGTTGTTCTCCTTTGTGGATCTCAACATCCATATCCGAATAGATCTCTTCGATCCTTTCTTTCAGGTTTTCCGCTTGTTTTTCGGTTATATCTTCTCCATAATACAAAGTAATGATATCATCCCCATCGACCATTTTTTCAAGAAGTTTGATGACTGCAGTATCTACCCCTTTTTCGCTACAAACGATCGAAGAATCGGCAATTCCTATAATGTCTCCATTTTTTATCGATATCCCGTTCGCGCTTGTATCGCGTACCGCATAAGTGACTTGACCCGACTTGATCTGTTTCTTCGCTTCGTTCATGGCACTTGTATTTGCTTCGATATCCGCTTCCGGATCGAAGACCAGAAGGGATGCGATAGCTTGAGGGAAAGTTTTTGTCTCGATGACGATGATATTTTTATCCGTTACCAGATCGCTTGCTTGCTTAGCCGCCATGATAATGTTGGAGTTATTCGGGAAAATAAAGATATTCTCCGCATGGATCTCTTCGATCGCCTGTACAAAATCTTTCGTGCTCGGATTCATCGTTTGACCGCCCTCGATCACATGATCGACCATAAGATCTTTCATGATCGACTCCATACCTTTTCCCATCACGACCGATATCATCCCATATCTATTCAATTCTTTCGGTTTTTCTTGGATCAATGCCTTTTGCTGCAATCTCATATTTTCGATCTTGATACGGTCCAAAGCTCCGTATTTGCCCGCAATAGCCAAAACTGTTCCCGGATCATTCGTATGGATATGCGTTTTGATGATATTATCATCTCCAACAACGACCATCGAGTCTCCCATGCTTTCGATCTTTGCACGAAGTTCTGACGGTTCGATCCCTGCATCGATCACCATAAATTCGGTACAATACCCAAATTCGATCTCTCCCTCGAAAATATGATTATCATTCGCCATAAATTCGTCATAGTCGATCTCGTCCGCCTCTCGACGTTCTACCACTTTCCCGTCATAGGCAGAAACAGCACCTTCCAAAAAAGAAAGCAGACCCTTCCCTCCGGAATCGACAACGCCGGCTTCTTTTAGAGCTTTCAAGAGCTCCGGGGTATGATTCAATGATCTTCGGGCCTCTTCCAAGATTTGATGAAGAAAATCTCCCATCTCGATGAGCGCATTTTGCTTTGTCAATTGGACCGCATGTGCGGATGTTTCTCGGATCACTGTCAATATCGTTCCTTCGACCGGTTTCATGACCGCAGTATATGCCACATTCGATGCTTCTTTTAATGCTTTTGCAAAAGTTTTAGGTTCCAAGTCCTCTTTCCCCTCGATCCCTTTGGCAAAACCTCGAAGGATCTGTGAAAGAATGACTCCTGAATTTCCACGGGCACCCATCAGGGAGCCTTTGGAGACCGCTTTTCCGATATCTGTCAATCGATCGCTCGTTTCTTTATTCAATTCCGTAACAGCAGAAGCGATCGTCAGAGACATATTTGTTCCTGTATCCCCATCCGGCACCGGAAAAACATTCAACTTATCTATTACCGGTTTATCATTAGTCAGTTTATTGGCCCCCGATATGATCATTTCTCGAAGCAATGCTCCATCTATCTTATTCATTTACTCCCTCCAACTATTTTTGTACTCTTACACCCTGAACAGAGACGCCGATCTTCTGCACTTGAAATCCGGTCTGATTTTCAACATAGTATTTTACAGTATCGATGATGTTATCCGCTACCGTTGAGATCTTGGTCCCATATTGGATGATCACAGACATTTCGATGATGATCTTATCTCCTTCGATGAGCACATCGATCCCTTTAAAGTCATTTTGTCTTGAAAGAAGTTCAAACATGCCGTATTTATTTCTCGAAGCCATCCCAACCAATCCATAGCATTGCGAAGCAGCTAAGCTGGCTATTTTTGCAACCACTTCTTTGTTCACGGATATCGTTCCATGTTCATTTATGATATTTAACATAACGCCTCCTTTTTAACTTACCTACTATCACTATATTCTAACTTAAAAACAGATTTTATTCAAGAAAATATTTTCTTGCATTTGTGCTAAACCTGTGTTATTATAGTGGTTGTTAGATTTACGATTTTCATTCAAAGGAGGTGTTTTCCATGGCAAAAGTTTGTGATGTATGCGGTAAAGGCAAGATTTCCGGAAATAATGTCAGCCATTCAAACCGTCATACAAGAAGAACTTGGACTCCTAACCTACGAGTTGTTAGAGCTATCGTGGATGGTTCGCCAAAAAAAGTTAAGGTTTGTACCAGATGTCTTCGTTCCGGAAAAGTTCAAAGAGCATAAAAATAAAAAAAGCTTGTTCCTCCGGCCCAAGCTTTTATTATTTTATTATGATGCAGATCTTATATCAAAAAAATCATTCTGATCGATCCATTTGGCTCTGTATGACTAATACAGAGCCTTTTTTTATATTCAATTCCCCATCCTCTTTAAGGTATTCATTTGAAAGCCCTATGCTTTCACCTTGACGGACAAGTAGATCTTGACCTGTATATTTCATATTGGATATATCGATCAAGGCATCTTCAAAAAGCGCAAGACAAGACCAGTACGTATTTTCTTTTTTAGGAAAAAAATAGTGTCCTTTCTTATAATATCCGATCGAGTTATTCGGTGAGATCAGTTGCAGATCCAATCCATTTCGATACGCCCAGTACAAAAGATTCAGATTCCCGATACTGTGATCCCATCGGGAGCCGAATGCTCCGACAAGATCGATCCGGAAAAAGCCTCGATCTTTGACGAGTTCTAAAGCAACATGGGTATCGCTGTGATCTTTATCCCTCTGTAAAGCAACGAGCTCTACCTCCGACTGAGTATGATCCTTCAGCACCTTATCATCTATCGAATCCAGATCGCCCACGATCACATCCGGTCGGATCCCCGCTTTAGATAACTTATCAGCCGCTCCGTCCGCAGCAACGATCAGATCATACGAACTATGGATCTTTTGTAAAAACAGGATATCATTGTCTCCATTCGATACCACCAAAGCTGTTTTCTTATCTTTCTGCTGCATCTCTTAAGTCCTTTACCGCTTGTTCTACATCTTCTTTTCCATAAATAGCAGATCCCGCGACCAAAATATTCGCACCGGCTTCGACCAAGCTGCGGATATTATTTTTCGTTACTCCTCCATCCACCTGAATATCGGTCGAAAGTCCTCTTTTTTGGATCATTTCCTTAAGTTTGCGCACTTTCTCCAGAGAAGAAGGAATAAAAGATTGTCCGCCAAATCCCGGATCCACGCTCATGATCAAAACCATATCGAGTTCATCCAAGATATATTCCAAAGTACTGAGCGAAGTTGCCGGATTAAGAGATACACCGACCTTTTTCCCGAGCTCTTTCGCTTGCATGATCGTACGATGCAAATGCTTCGTCGCTTCCTGGTGAACAACTATAATATCCGCACCAGCATCAGCAAAAGCTTTGATATATCTCGAAGGTTCTTCGATCATCAGATGTACATCGAATATCATTCTACTCTGCTTCCGGATGGACTTCATCACGACCGGTCCAAAAGATATATTCGGGACAAATGCCCCGTCCATTACATCGATATGAAGGTATTCACATCCCGCTTCTTCGACCTTTCTTACTTCTTCGCCCAGTTTTGAAAAATCCGCCGAAAGGATCGATGGTGCTATTTTTATCATTAGTATGCTCTCCTTTTGTTTTCTCTGATCTCATTCAATAACTGAATATAACTCATGTACCTAACAGAAGATATCAGTTTGTTCTCCACCGCTTCTTTTACTTGACAACCCGGTTCGTTTTCGTGCAGGCATTTAGCCCCGAATCTGCAGAGCGGATCATGATCATGGAACTCGATAAATTCTTCTTTCAGCTCATATAGATCCAATTCATTGAGATCGATCGAACTGAATCCCGGTGTATCGGCGATGTAAGAATCTTCATCTATTTTTATCAGTTCGACATAGCGAGTGGTATGACGACCGCGACCGATCTTTTCGCTGATATCCCCCGTTTTTAGATCCGTCTCTATCAAAGCATTGATCAATGTAGATTTCCCAACGCCCGACGGACCTGCAACAACGGAAATATGTCCATGCAACAGCTCCCGGATATGATCCAGATCTTCATCTTCCGTTGCACTGATAAGGATGACCGGATAGCCTAAAGGCAGATAACATTCTTTGATCTGCTCCGCCAGTCCGTTGTCAATGTCCAATTTATTCAACACGATGACGATCGATAATCTCTGGCGTTGAGCAAGAACTAAGAAGCGATCGATCAACGAGAGGTTTGGATCGGGATTTTTTACCGAAAAGACCGATATCACTTGTGAAACATTTGCGATCGGAGGTCTTTTCAATAGATTTTTCCGATCCGACATCTCTATCACATTTCCTTTTTTTGTTTCTTCATCGATAACTGAGATCGTTACACAGTCTCCCACAAAAAGCTGTCTGTTCTTATGCTTAAAAATGCCTCTCGCTTTACATTCATATACGCCGTTGTCCGTATCCACATAATAAAACGAAGAGATCGCTTTGATTATCGTTCCCGTCATACTTTCCTTTCTTGATCTAGAAATTTACGATAGGTTTAGCAAAGATCGTCGTTCGATCGCCATCGAGATATACATAGTATTCTTTCACCTGTCCCGCTTCTCCTTGCACATTCACAGCAACCGTGCCACCCTGTTCGATCGGATCCACTGTCTGGTTGACGACCACTTCACCCGTTTGAATGTCAATGATCTCTATTTTTATCGAATCACGATCTTGCCCAAGAGTCAAGACGATCGGAACGGATCTTAGAGCAGGTTTTTCATATCGATTGACAACGATCGCGATCTCAGAGTCCACTTCGACCTTCGTTCCTTCTTTCGGGTTTTGAGAAAGCACGATACCTTCCTCTTGGTCTTTATTTTCTCGATACGATACCGTCGCTCTCAATTTCGCTGATGTCAAAGTAGCCTTTGCGTCATCGATCGTTTTTCCGGTGATCTTCGGTACAGAAACTTGACTCTGATCGATACCGGAGCTTACCACCAATTTTACGCTTGCCCCCTTCTCCAGCTCATAGCCTTCGACCGGTGTCTGTGAGATCACTTCATTTTCAGGTTTTGCATCACTGCGGTACTCAACGATCACTTTTAACTCTTTTTCTTCCAGATCCTTTCTCGCTTCTTCGATAGTCAGCCCTTCCACTCTAGGCATCCGGATCTTCTCTTGTACTTTTTCCTGAGAAATAGTCAACCGAACCTCTGAACCATTATCCAGCTTCGTGCCATGTTGCGGCTCCTGTTTACTGACCTGCCCCGGCTCATAATTGACATTGACTTCCGTTCCGACGATCTTGATCGTCAGACCCGAGCTGTTTGCAAGCTCTTCAGCTTCTTTTTCGGTTTTTCCCAAAAAATTCGGTGTCTCAACTTTTTTTGTGACCGGATCACCCACCGGTGTTCCTTTGAATAAAAAGATCGCTGAAACAAACAGCAATGAGCTCAATAAAGCTATCAGGGCAATAAAAAAGTAACTTTTTTTCGACAATCGTTCCTCATTGGAGTTTTTTATTTTCGATCTTTTATTTTTTTTCACTTCATTGCCACTTTCTTCCGCCAGATCGGTAAACAATATCTTGTAATCGTCATCATCCGCATGGATCACCTGCGTACGATAGGTCTCATCTTCAAAACCCATCCCCAGTGCGACCGCACGCGAGTTCTTAACATATTCGATATCATCGATCAGATCTTCGATCTTTTTGTATCGTCGATCGGGACTTTTCTGCGTAGCCTTTCGTATCAGATCTTTGATCTCGCTCGGGATATCATCATCATCGTCAAAACGGATCTCCTCTTGGATATGTTTAAGCGCGATACTGACCGGACTGTCTCCCTCAAAAGGAAGTTTACCGGTGATCATCTCATACATCACGATACCCATAGAATAGATATCGCTTCGCTCGTCGATATATCCTCCTCTTGCTTGTTCCGGAGAAAAATAATGTACCGATCCCATGATCGTACCCACCGCAGTTATCGTTGAACTGGTGACCGCTTTTGCAATACCGAAGTCCGCTACTTTCACCATATTGTTTTTGGTGATCATAATATTTTGAGATTTGATATCTCTGTGGACGATCTTGTGGTGATGGGCTTCTCTAAGAGCTAAAGCGATCTGCTTGGAGTGATCCAGCATCGTGTCTTTATCGATCTTGCCCTGACGATGGATGATATCTTTGATATTCCCGCCGTCAACATATTCCATAACGATATACGGCACACCGTTATCTTCCGATACGTCATATATACTTATAATATTTTGCTGATTCAGACCTCCTGCGGACAACGCTTCGTTTTTGAACTTTTCTATGAACTCCTCATCATTGATAAATTCATCTTTCAAAACTTTGATAGCGACCAGGCGATTGAGAACATTGCATTTTGCTTTATAGACGATCGCCATCCCGCCCTCACCGATCTGACTCAAAATTTCATATCTATTGCCTAAAGATCTTCCAATCATATTGTTTTCCATTATCCCATAACCTCACATTTTTTTGCACACAATACCGTAACATTATCCGATCCGCCTTTATCGAGTGCTTTCTGTATCAGATCATCAACAATACACTGTACTGCTTTATCATCCTGTATGATCTCTTCGATCTCCTCATCTTCCAACATACTGTTCAGCCCGTCTGAACAAAGCATTATGATATCTTTTTCCTGAAGTGTAAGTTTATAGATATCGATCTCCAACTCTTTGTCCAAACCGATCGCTCTGGTGATATGATTTTTTTCCCGATGCGTCTTTGCCTCTGCCGGTGTAATGATCTTATTGTCGACCAGCTCCTGCACAAAAGTATGATCCTTGGTGATCTGTCGAAGTTTGTTGCTTCTATAAAGGTAGCATCTGCTATCCCCCACATTGGCGATCAACAGATCGTCATGATATACAAATGCCATGACGATCGTAGTTGCCATCATATAGAACTCTTCCGTAGAAGAAAGTTCCATAACGATATTATTTGAATAACTTATCGCGCTTCGGATAAGATCGATGATACTTTCTTCTTTTTCAAGAGAAGAGATCAGATCATCCTTATGATCTCTGAAATATTCTTCGACATGATATATCGCTCGTTCAGAAGCTACTTCACCCTTTTTCTCTCCGCCCACACCATCGGCAACCATAAAAACATAAACCGCATCAAAAAGCTTCAGACTGCTGACGCTGTCTTCATTATTTCGTCTTTTTTTGCCAACATGTGAGCGTGAAAATACCTCCATCATTTATCCACCTCACTTACAAAACTTCTTTTCAACTGCCCGCATGCTCCGGATATATCCGCTCCCAGCTCTCGCCTTATCGTTGCCTCGATCCCCTGCTTTGTCAACTCTTTCAAAAATGATCGCACACTTTCTTCATCCGGTCTTTGAAAAGAGTTCCCCTCGATCGAGTTTACCGGGATCAGATTGACATGAGAGAGGCTGTTTCGTAAAAGTTTCGCCAGATCCTTGGCAGCACTTTTGTTATTATTGACTCCATCGATCAGCGCATACTCATATGTTACTCTTCTTTTCGTTTTTTGGGAATAACTTTTTGATGCTTCCAGAAGTTCTTGGATCGAATATCGATTCGCGATCGGCATGATCTCTTGTCTTTTCTCTTGATCCGTCTGGTGCAGACTGATCGCCAGGTTCACAGGTAGGTTGAGTTCAGCCAAACGTTCGATCCCGGGGACAACGCCGCAGGTCGAGATCGTGATATGTCGATATCCGATATTTAAGCCTTTTTCCTCATGGACGATCTCAAGAAACTTTACAACTTGATCCATGTTGTCAAAAGGTTCTCCCGATCCCATCAAAACGATATTGGAGATCCTCTCTCCGATATCATTCTTCACCGTGATGATCTGTCCCAACATTTCTCCTGCGGTAAGGTTGCGCGCCAATCCGCCTATCGTGGATGCACAAAATTTGCACCCCATCCTGCAGCCGACCTGTGTGGAGATACATATGGAATTACCATGATCATAACGCATGAGCACGGTTTCGATGATATTCCCATCATCGAGCTCGATAAGATATTTTTTGGTCCCGTCTATCTTTGATCCCAATTTTTTATACACTTTCGCTTTTGAGAGATAGGCTTTCTCATTCAATAAGCTTTTCAGTGACTTAGGGATATTGGGGACATCATCGATCTGCTCGATCCCTTTCGCAATGAATGGATAGATCTGGTCCGCCCGGTATCTTTTCTCCCCCAGCTCCAATATCAGATCCGTCAACTCCTTATGGCTCATTGCCTTGATATCCAATTTCATGCTTTCTCCGTCTTTTTTAATTTAGCTATATAAAATCCATCCGATTCTTCTTCTCCGAACAACAAACACCGCTCTTCCAACAGCAAAAAGTTGTTGTCCCTCATAAGATCTCTGATCCGATCTTCATTTTCTTTCTTATTTATCGTGCAAGTCGAATATACCAGGATACCCCCGTCTTTTAAATACTTTGCTCCGTTATTCAGTATTTTCTTCTGTATATCGTAGAGGCTTTCAAACTGTTCTCGTGATCTATAGCGGATCTCCGGCTTCTTTCTGATGATCCCCAATCCGGAGCAAGGCGCATCGATCAGAACACGATCAAAGGAATCGATCATATCGGGGTCCGTTATCGTAGCGTCCCACATTCTTGTCTCCACTATCCCGATCCCCAACCTTGAACAAGCTTTATCGACCAGTTTCAGCTTGGATGCCGAAATATCTTGAGCCAACACATAGCCTTCGTTGTGCATCAACTCAGCCATAAAGGTCGATTTCCCTCCCGGGCATGCACAGAGGTCCAGTAGGCGTTCTCCCGGTTGCGGATCCAGAGTTCGGACCGCTTTCATCGAACTGATATCCTGCACGGTGAATAGCCCCTCCAGATAAGCGATATCCTTTTCGATATTTTTCAAACCTTTGACCTCGAGTGCAAACTCTTCACCCTTTACCCGATCAACACTTACATTCTCGCGAGATAAGATATCTATCAGATCTTGGGTGTTCGTTTTTAGAGAATTTACACGTAAAAAGAGTCTCGGCTTTTCATTGACGGCATCCAATATCCTTTCGGTCTCATCATGACCATACTGTTCTTCCAAAAGCCTTATGATGTCCTCGGAAACAGAGTATCGAACACTCCTATTCTCGATCGTTCGTTTTGTTGGAATATCGAATGCTTTTTCATCTCGAAGGACATTACGAAGTACACCATTTACGAATCCGCTTCCTTTCGGAAAAACTTTTTTACATAGTTTGACCGACTCGTCTACAGCAGCGAAATCCGTTACGGAATCCATAAATCGGATCTGGTATAAAGCCATGAGCAAGATCAGTCGAACTTCCTTTGAAAGTTTTTTGATCGGTGTCTTACTGAATTTTTTTGCGACATATTCAAGATATAATTTCTTTTCCAAAGTGCCGTAAACGATCTCGGTCACAAACCCCCTGTCCCGATCTTCCAGTTCACGCTTTCGGAAAGTCTTATTGATCTCAATATTTGAGTATGCGTCCACATACAAAATTTTGAACAATATCTTGTATGCAGTAGATCTCGGATTCTCCATCGCTGCTCCCATTTATTATTTTTACTAAAGATCCTCCTACAGATCGCAATGATCTTACCAAAGATCTTCCGATCCGTCTATCCCGGACATCCTCTTCATTTCGGTCGCCCGTCAACAAAACATACTACAGTTTCTGTGGCTCCGGATACTCTTCACCGAATGTCTCGACCTTTACAGACTCCATAATTTCATCCGCTATCGGTCGGTCTCTCCTATCTGTTTTTGTTTTTTCAACATCCATGACATATTCAAGCCCTTCGATGACCATCCCGAATCCTGCATAATTTTCATCAAGATGCGGCGATTCCGATGTCATGATAAAGAACTGTGATCCTGCCGAATCCGGTGCCATACTTCTCGCCATCGAGATCACCCCCGGAGTGTGCTTCAGATCGTTTTGAAAACCGTTCGATGTGAACTCTCCTTTTATATGGTATCCCGGTCCACCCGTTCCGGTTCCTGTAGGATCACCGCCTTGGATCATAAAACCTCGGATCACTCGATGAAAGATCAGCCCGTCATAATAACCTTGTTTTACCAAATCCACAAAATTATTGACAGTCTCAGGCGCGATCTGCGGATACAATTCGATCTTTACTGTACCTCTGTCTTTTATATCCATCGTTACTATCGGATTTTTTTTCATATTCTTTCCCTTCCTTTGATTACTTTTCTTTGTGTATATTGTACATTGAATACGCGTTTTCTTCAAGAAAAGAATTGTAAATTAGCAGATCCAAGCTTTATACTATTTTTCGATAGATGTTGTCGTATCTGTTTTGCGACCACTTCGTTGGATCTTTTACGGAGCACGGATCGTTCATATCCGTAACTCAAAAGAATAACAGCATACCGTCATCCCATGAGGATCTCGGGGCTTTCACATAAAATGATCCGCGATCTCTTCAAAAAGAGCGGGATCGAATCGACCGACCCCGCTCTTTTTTTCAATATACCATTTTACCGATAAGATATCGATCTACTTGAGTTCTTCTTTTAACACTTTTCCTAATCTTTGGATCCCCTCGACGATCTTTTCCTCAGACATACAGGAATAGTTCATTCGGAAACAGTTTTCGTGACCTCCGACCGGATAGAAAGACCCTCCCGGAACATACGCCACTTTCTGTTCAAGAGCCTTTACCGCAATATCTCTTGCATTCGCTCCTTCAGGCAACATGACCCAAAGGAACAATCCTCCTTCCGGATCGGTCCAGCTTACATTTGACGGAAACTCTTTTTTCATCGTTTCGACCATCAAATTCTTTCTCTTGGAGTAAAGATCGATGATCTTTTGAATATGCTTCTCGATATCAAAGCTTTGTAGCAACTTTGCAGTCTCCATCTGGGAGATCGTGCTGGATTGAAGGTCTGCTCCTTGCTTGATCATAACATACTTGGAAAGGATCTCCTCCGATGCACAGACCCAGCCCAGCCGAACACCCGGGCTGAGGATCTTTGAAAAAGTTCCCAAGAACACGACTCGACCTTCCGTGTCAAAATGTTTTATCGCAGGAAGGATCTCACCCTCAAATCGAAGCTCTCCGTAAGGATTGTCCTCCACGACGACAATGTCGTATCGGTTCGCCAGCTCGACCAACCTTTTTCTTCTTTCTAAAGGAAGCGTTCTTCCTGTCGGATTTTGGAAATCCGGAATAACATAGATAAACTTTGCATTTTTGGTACTCTTCAAAGCTTCTTCCAATTTGTCCATTCTCATTCCGTCATCGTCGGTTTCAACTTCAACAAAATTCGGTTGATATGCTTTAAAAGCATTCAACGCACCTAAGTACGAAGGAGCTTCACATATCACAGTGTCGCCCGGATCGATAAACAGTTTTGCCGAAAAATCCAAGCCCTGCTGAGATCCACTCGTGATCATTATGTCCGTAAACTCTGCAGGAACCTGTACTTTAGCCATTCGCTTGGCGATCTCCTTACGAAGCTCATCCACCCCTTCAGTCGGTCCGTATTGCAGTGCTTTCGTTCCACTCTCTGCCATAACTTGTTGCGCGACTTCGGAAAATTCTTTGACCGGGAATGACTCCGCAGCCGGAAGACCGCCCGCAAAAGAAATGATATCAGGTTTTTGAGTCAGTTTCAACAACTCTCTGATCTCTGATGCTTTGATGCCGGACATTCTCTCTGCAAATTTAAATGCCATAATTACACCTCCAAATATTTTATGAAAAGTTTTAACCTTATCCCCATTAGTCTATCACTTTAATCCTTGTTTGTCTATGCAAAAATTCTTCTCAACCATATTCATAAACGTTTTCTTTAGATACATCTTATCGATCAGTGATCCAAATGATATCTCTTTCTTAGAGCCGTTCTTGCCGCACCGATCATATAGAGAGATCCTGCGTAAATGATCGCGACCCCTTCTTCAGCCTCTCCGATCGACTGGGCGTACCGTACGGCTTCTTCGATCTTCTCGCAGATCCGGATGTTCGAGTCCTTCTTATATTTTTCTACGATCATTTGAACCTCATTTGCCGATGCGGCTCTTGGACTATCTGGGATCGTAATGACGAATCGATCCGCTAAAGGTGCTAAATGTGCAAGAGTCCCGTTAATATCCTTATCTTTCAGCATTCCAAACACAAGAAGGATCTTCCGATCCGCAAGATGAGACCGGATATACTTTGAGAGAACAGCGGCACCATCTACATTATGTGCCCCGTCCAAGATGGTGATCGGTTCCCGGACGATCAATTCCGTTCGACCTTTCCACTTTGCCTCGATCGCAGCTTTTTTTAATACGCTTTCCTCAAGTATTTTGATCGCTTTCTTACGCTCCAAAATTTTGACCGCAGTCAAGGCAGTAACGAAATTCTTGACCTGATGCTCTCCTGCCATCGAAATCCGAATATCATGGAAAGACTCCCCGAGGACCTCGAGATCAAAAGTTTGTCCGTAACGATCGGCAGATCTCATGATCACCTTTTCAGGCTCGGTGATAAATATTTCCGATCCCATTTCTTCAGCATAGTTTATGATCACATTCTCAACATCTTCGGATTGGCTGTAGAGAACACAGGGTTTTCCTTTTTTTATGATCCCCGCCTTTGTTCGCGCGATCTCCAGAAGATCATCTCCCAGATACTCCACATGATCGATACTGATCGAAGTGATGACCGAAAGGATCGGATCACAAGTGTTTGTAGCATCCAAAGCCCCGCCGAGCCCGACTTCCAAAACGACCCAGTCTACATTTTCCTGTAAGAAATACTGATATGCTGACGCTGTTGTGATCTCAAATTCCGTCGGCATAGGATCTCCTTCGGCAAGATATCGATCGACGGCATTTTTGGTCAAACTGAATACTTTTACCAGATCCTCATTTGAGATATTCTTTTTGTTGATCCGGATCCTCTCATTGAACTCTTCCAAAAACGGAGAAGTGTACAGCCCGACTTTGTACCCCATCCCCTGGAGCATCTCTGCAATAAAAGTACAGGTCGAGCCTTTTCCGTTCGTTCCCCCGACATGGATGATCTTCAATTTCTTTTCAGGGTTTCCCATATTCTTTAGGATACTGCCGATAGAATATAGCCCCAGAGCTGTTCCTTTTGGTGTATTATGGATAAAGTCCATGATGTTATCGTGATCGTCTACTTGTGCCATTGAAAAAAATTCTCCACTTCATTCGTATTTTTGTCGATCTGCTCGTATTGCTTAACAAATCCGTTTTTGATAAAGAATCGACCCCCCGGTCCATTCTTCTGATAAACCGAAACAAAAAGCTTGTCATTATGCTCCTTGACATAGTCTAAAAGAGCCGTTCCGATACCCTGTCTTTGATAAGATCCTTGGATAAAGATCGATAATATGCTCCCATCATCATCCATCAAGATAAAACCTACAACTTCCCCTTCTTTTTCATAGACCAGGCATTCTTTCTCCTCAAAATATTTCTTCTCCATTACGGTACAAAGACCTTCCCAATGATCTTCTGAAATGAATCCATGAGCTTCTTTGGAAGTATGCAGCCACAGATCCATAACACTCGCCAGATCTTCCGGCATCCGTTTTCGTACCATACCATCCTCCTAAAAGTTTTCTATCATGACCGGTTCTTCGTTCTCACAAGCTTCGGATACCAATTCCTCCACATCCAAATTTGCTTCAGCCGAAAGGATCTTTTCGATTTTTGGCTTCGTTGCAGGATGCGCAGGCAAAAATACCGTACAGCAATCTTCCTCGGGAATGATAGAAGTATCAAATGTATCGATCTTCTTAGCGATCTGAATGATCTCTTCCTTATCAAAGGAGATCAGCGGACGGACCACAGGAAGTTTTTCCACCGCATTATTTGTGGCAGCCAGACCTTCCAAAGTTTGAGAGGCGACCTGACCGATGCTTTCCCCCGTTACCAAAGCTCCCATCTCCCCTTTCAGTGCGAGTCTTTCAGCAATACGCATCATGAATCGTCGGGAAAGGATCGTCATCAACTCTTCCGGACAATTTGCCGAGATCTTTTTTTGTATCGGAAGCAGATTGACCTTATGGATGGTTATCTTTCCGGTATATTGGGAAAGTATTTTTGCCAATTCCTCCACTTTTTGAAAAGACTTTTCGCTCGTAAAAGGAAAACTGTGGAAATGGACCGCCTCGATCTCCAAGCCTCTTTTGCTTGCCAGATAAGTCGCGACCGGGGAATCGATCCCGCCTGAAAGCAGAGTCATCACTTTCCCGTTGATCCCGACCGGAAGTCCTCCGATCCCCATGACTTTGTTAGCATACAAAATATTCTTGCCTTCTCTCAATTCCACAAAAATATTCAGATCCGGTCCATGAACATCCACCTTCAGCTTTTTCTCCGAATTTGCCAAGATATATCCTGCGATATCGCGAACCATCTCGGGCGATCTCATCGGAAAGCTCTTATCACTCCTTTTGACTTCTAATTTAAAAGTTTGATATTCCGATCCGGAAACCATATATTCGTAAAGTTCTTTGGCTTTTGACTTCAGCTCATCATAATCGCCGGAGAATTTGATCGCCGGACTGTAACTGACCACGCCAAAAACTTTGCCGACCCTTTTCATGATCTGAGGCATTATCGCTTCGTCCGAATCGATATACCATCGTCCGTCACCCTTATATACATGATATCCCTGCAAACCGAATAATGCTCGTTTGATATTTACGATCAGCTTTTTTTCAAAGCTCGACCGATTTTCTCCTTTGATCGCGATCTCTCCATTGCGAATAATGATCGTATTAAACATATCTCATCCTTTTACTCTTTTGTATATTTCTTTCTTAAAGATCCTTTTTTGTCCTTAGGATCGCCTTGCGATCACCCTTTGAACCTGGTGAGCATCCTGATCTCCGGAACGATCTTCTTCAATGCTTCGATCGCAGGATCGATCTCTTCCCGAGTATTATAGATCGAAAATGAAAAACGGATCGCTGATCCTCTCACATTATCTTTCAATCTAAGCACCTCCAACACTCTTGAGCCCTTTTTCTTCGCTGAGCAGGCAGATCCGCTCGAAACATAGATCCCTTGTTCTTCCAAGCTATGAAGCATGATCTCCGAAGGCACTCCCAAAAACGATACATTCAAAATATGATCCGCCCCATCCTCAGGTGAATTGATCTCGATCGATGAGATCTCGGTCAGCCTTTGAAGAAAATATCTTTTAAGGTCTGCCAGATGTTTTGCATTTTCTACAGAACCGTATCGACCGATCTCGACCGCTTTACCAAGAGCCAAGATACCTGCAACATTCTCCGTCCCGGAGCGAAGTCCTTGTTCTTGTCCTCCTCCAAAAAGCATCGGCTTCATCTTTTCAGGATATTTGATATAAAGAGCACCCGTTCCTTTGATCCCATGTATCTTGTGTCCTGAAATACTAAGAAGATCGATCGAATAGCTTTCCACATCGATAGGACGCTTCATAAAAGATTGAACCGCATCGATATGGATGATCGTCTTCGGATTTTTATTCTTTATCGCTCGACATGATCTTTCAAGATCGATGATATGCCCCGTTTCATTATTGACATGGACCAGAGACACCAGAGCGGTTTTTTCATCCACTTTTTCCAGGATGTCTTCTTTTCGGATCCGTCCTTCTTGCGGATCGATATAGATGACCTGATAACCGTTTTGCGAAAGTTCCTCCATCGTTTTGATCGTTGCATCATGCTCATAACTTGTGGTAATAATATTTTTATTCATACGGGCAGAGGATCGGATCGCCCAATTGATCGACTCCGTCCCTCCGGAGGTAAAGATCAAAGATCCTTTCTCTGCCGAGATCACACGTAATATCTCTTTACGGACCGCTTCGATCTGTTTGGATATTTCGACGGATCTTCCATAGATCGCAGATGGATTATAGTATCGTTCCAACCCCTTCATCACCTCTTCCGCCACCTCCGGAAAAGGCTTGGTCGTTGCCGCATTATCAAAATATATTTCTTTTCTCATAAGCCCTCTTTCTTCTCATTTATTATATCACAGATTTTTATTTATCACGAGTTCCGACTTATTCTTCCGACAATATTTTACCGATGAGGTCGATCTTTTTCTCCATTCCCCCGGATCTTTCGTGTTTTATCTGCGACCTCATCAAAGACCTTCTGCCCAAAATCTTTTTCATCGACTCCTTAGCGATGCGCTCCTTATTCCTTCTTGATCGATCTTCAAAAATTTTAAGACCGATCAACCGATCTTCCCGATCTCATCCGTCGTGCCTATCCGATCGCACGATCGGATCATCAAAAATGCGATCCGATAACGAACTCCGGCAAATATATTTCAAAAAAGTATTGAATACTTCCCGAATATAGCATACAATTTGTTTATAAAAAAATAAAGAAGGTCAGGGTCATTATGAAAACACAAAAACCAAAAGTTGCTATCATATTTACCGGAGGAACGATCTCCATGAGCGTAGATGAAGAGATCGGCGCTGCGATCCCATCGCTTAATGGGCAGGATATCATCTCCATGGTGACAAATATCGATAAATTGGCTGATATCGAGATCGTCGAATACTCAGAGATCCCGGGTCCGCTTATCCGTTTCGACATGCTCTTCGAGATCCGGGATATCATCGAAAAACTTGCAGCAAGAGAGGATATTACCGGGGTGATCGTTACTCACGGTACAGATACGCTCGAAGAATCTGCGTATTTTTGGGATCTCACGCTGAATGTTCATAAACCTGTCATAGTGGTCGGTGCGATGAGAAACAGCTCGGAACTCGGATATGACGGTCCTGCAAATCTTGCCGCCGCGGTATGTACCGCAATATCCCCAAAATCAGTTGACAAAGGCGTTCTGGTCGTGCTCAACAACGAAGTCAATACTGCGCTTGAAGTCACAAAAACAAACACCTTGTCCCTGAATACATTCCAATCAAGATACGGACCGATCGGTATCATCGACACCAATGATTTTGTCGTTCACCGAAACATTACCGGACGTGACCACATCGATACCGACGGCATCGAAAAAAATGTATTTTTGATAAAATCCTGTATCGATATGGATCCGAAGATCATCGACTTCTATCTTTCCCAAAATGCCAAAGGAATAGTGATCGAAGCCATGGGAAGAGGAAACCTGCCCCCTACCTTTTTGCCATACATTAAAAAAGCGATCGACCAAAAGGTTGCCGTGATCATCGTTTCAAGATGCCCTTCCGGACGTGTCATGTCCAGCTATGGCTATGAAGGCGGCGGCAAAATGCTTCATGACCTCGGCGTGATCTTCGGCGGGGAGCTATCCGGTCAAAAAGCTCGGATCAAATTGATGTTGGCTCTTCATCGATCCGATGACATGGGCTATATCCGGACTCTTTTTGAAGATTCCTATGTCTATTAAAGTTCTTTTATAAAAAAAGACCTCTAAAGTTAGCCAAAAGCTCAACATTAGAGGTCTTGATCTTATCGGTATGCCGTACTGAAGAAACAGCTTCTATCGATCTACATTCGTGACCGCAAACACATATGGGATATTACGGTAATATTCCCCATAATTCAATCCATAGCCTACAACAAATTTATCCTCGATCTCAAAACCGATATAATCCGCCTCAAGTTCGACCTGTCTGCGATCCGGTTTGTCCAACAGGACACAAGATCGGACGCTCGCCGGATGTTTTTCTTTAAGATGTGCGATCACATTCTGCATCGTGATCCCTGAATCCGTAATATCGTCAACGACTAAAATATGTTCTCCCTCTATACTGTCTTTCAGCAAATAATCCAATTGAACGGATCCGGACGATCGATCGGAATGTCCGTAGCTGGAGGTGACCATAAAAGAAACCTTGAGCGGTACACGGATGTTACGTACCAGATCCGCAGTGAAAACAAATCCTCCTTTTAATAGAGAGATCACATGTAATTTTTCGCCTTTGTAATCTTCACTGATCTCATCGCCAAGTTCTTTGATCCTGTCTTTGATCTCCTCTTCCGAGCACAAAACTTCCCAGACCTTACTATCGATATCCATTTTTGTCTCACTTTCTCTAATTTATTTTTCTAATATTGTAAGAAAAAGCCCTTCAAAAGTCAACGCTTCTCCCTGAAATTTTATTTTTGATCGAAAATATCGACTGTAAACAAGATCTGTTTTCTTGAAAGCGGATCGATCCGATCCATACCCAAGAACCTCCGACCTTAATCCTGCTCGTACATCGACTCTACCGTCGCCTGCAATTCGTCGTTATCAAGATATTCATCAAAGCTTGTCAAGCGATCGACCACTCCTTTAGGCGTTATTTCGATGACGCGATTTGCGATCGTACTGATAAATTGATGGTCGTGAGAAGAAAACAGCATCGCCCCTGAAAATTTGATCAAACCTTCATTCAATGCGGTGATAGATTCCAGATCCAGATGGTTTGTGGGATCATCCATGATAAGGACATTGGAATTGTTGATCATCATACGCGAAAGCATGCAGCGGACTTTCTCCCCTCCTGAAAGTACAGAAGCGGATTTGAGTACTTCGTCTCCGGAAAAGAGCATCCTGCCCAAAAATCCTCGGATAAAAGTCTCCGCTTGCTCTGTCGAATACTGTCTAAGCCAATCGATCAGATTCATCTGTACTCCATCAAAATACTTCCCGTTATCTTTCGGCAGATACGATACCGAAGTCGTAACGCCCCACTTATAGGAACCCGAGTCCGGCTCTTCTTCTCCGGCAATGATCTTAAGGAGCATCGTTACAGCCTGTTCATTTTTGCTCAGAAATACGACTTTATCTTCTCTTCCTAAACGAAAACTTACATTGTCGAGTATTTTGACTCCATTGACTGTTTTCGTCAGACCTTCCACCTCAAGCAACTCGTTTCCGATCTCTCGTTCCGGATTAAATCCAACGAATGGATATCTTCTGGAGCTCGGACGGATCTCTTCGATAGACAATTTGTCCAACTGTTTTTTTCGAGAAGTCGCCTGCTTGGCTTTTGAGGCATTTGAACTGAATCGGGCGATAAATTCCTGAAGCTCTTTGATCTTCTCTTGCGTTTTCTTATTCTGATCCTTCATCAATTTTAGAGCGAGCTGGCTGGACTCATACCAAAAATCGTAGTTTCCTGTAAATAATTGGATCTTTCCGAAATCCACATCCGCCATATGCGTACAGACCTGATTGAGGAAATGGCGGTCGTGAGAAACGATCACGATAGTGGAATCATCCAGGTTCATCAGAAAATTTTCAAGCCATCGGATCGATTTGAAATCCAAATGGTTGGTAGGCTCATCCAGCAACAATATATCCGGCTTCCCGAACAAAGCCTGCGCTAAAAGCACCTTGACTTTGTCGCCCGCCTTGAGATCTTTGACCTGCATCTCATGATATTTCTTTGCGACCCCCAGCCCCATCAGCAACGATGCCGCACTCGATTCCGCTTCCCAGCCGTCCATAT
>JAUMYO010000128.1 GCA_030528605.1 Peptostreptococcaceae bacterium
TTGGAGCTGATCTCTATTTCTTTTTTAAATCTCCCACAACTATTTTACACTATCGCCCTTTTTCACAAAAAAACGACCGCCTGCGATCCGATCTCAGGCGGTCATTCTATCTACTTTACTCCGTTATACCTAATGATGCACTTTATTTCGAGTGCCTTGAAACCAAGATCTCATGGATCTTCTGCTGAAGCTCTTGGACCGAATGTTCTCTGCTCCTGCCACATTCGACCGCGCGCCTCGAACAGATCAGACAGCCTCGCTCCGGCAGACCGAGATCCTTCCTCGATACCGCTCCGCTTTGCTTCGACATGACATCGATATCGAACAGCCGACCGTAGGGATGCTCTTCCTCGATCCGGCACATCCGTCTTTTGAGCTCTTGAGGATCATCTTCCACCACAAGGTGCCACTCATCGCCCGCATCCGAACGGATCCGTCCATCACAGACGATCCGCGTCCGCTCTTTTTGCAATACTTCATAGATCGCCTGTCTTCCCTCACTGAAGATCTCAGCAAGATACTCATTGTTCTTGATCGGTCCGGGGATGTTCAGTTTGTAACACAAGACCGTGCCGGAATACTCCTCCATGATCTCGGTCAGAAGCCTCGCGCGCTCCTCACGATGCGCCAGGATATCCTCCAGCGTTTGCGGCTTTCCTTTTGAAAAAATATCCATTACAGTAATTTACCGAACAGGATACTTGCGATGATCAATACCATACCTCCGCCAAGTCTTGACGAAAGCTGTGCATAAGACATCAGATCCATTCTGTTTGCCGCACCGAGTACCGCAAGGTCACCGGATCCGCCTCGGTTCGCCATACAAAGTCCTGCCGTTACCGCCGAGTCGATCGGGTAGAATCCTACCACATAGCCCAACAGAGCCGATCCGAGGATCGCACCGACTACGATCAGACCCGCCATGATCACATTGCTGAAAGTGATCGCCGAGATCAGATCCGCAAGATCCGTATCCACACCGACACCGACCATGATGATCACGATGAATGCCGCCGTAAAGAAAGACTGCAGTTTTTTCGTTCCCATTCTTACCGAATCCGGGATCAAGCCAAGCGCATTGGCAAGAGCCACGAAGATGATGGTATATGCCAGACGGTGGATCGCTACTCCGAATAATTTCGGAAGGATCTTGCCTGCAAACAATCCGCCCAATGCGTAGAATGCCAAAGTCACCACAAGACCTGCACCGATGTTTTTCATCGACGCCTTTACCGAATTCTCCTCGACCTTGATCTCCGAGCTGCTTCTCATCAGCGTTTTTCCGTCTCCGGTAAGGCTCGTCTTCACCTTTCCGATCTTATTGAGGATCGCCGCCGTGATGATCGCAAAGATATTCGCGATAGTCAGGATCGCGATCGCAAAAGCATAGTACTCTTCCTTCGGTTTTCCGGTCACCGTCTCATACATCTGGCTGAGCGGCACCGCTCCGCCACCATTTCCTCCGCCCATGATCGGAAGGACATATTTTAGAGCCACTTCGGAAGGACTGATCCCGAACAACAGACCGCCTGCGATCCCCAGGATGAATGCACCGACAAGACCGCCCAGGATCGCCGGGATATATCCGGCAAAAGAACGGATAAGAAGTTTTCGGTCCAGACCCAGGATCGATCCGGTGATCAATACGATGATAAAGAATGTCAGGAAGTCCTGATCATCCATGATCGTGTTCATCGCACCGACATATTCTTCCGGGATCAAATTATAATACACAAGTGCTGCCGAACCGAGAAAGGTAAGGACCAAGCCTCCGCCGACATATTCATTCCAGATCGGGATACGATCACCGATCTCATTGAGGATCATACCGATCGCAAACATCAAGGCAAATCCGCCTACCAAGTCCTTCGGCAAGGTGCCGAAATAGGTCGCCACCAATACGATCGCTGACGTCCCCAGCAACAGATACAGCGGCATACCGAAGTATTCCTTTTGTGTTTTCAGTTTTTC
>JAUMYO010000041.1 GCA_030528605.1 Peptostreptococcaceae bacterium
ATCACCGGCGAATTTTTCGCCGAGATATTTGATGATCTCTTCGCGCGGAGAGTCGGGGGTGATCAGGAGGATCTTATCGGTCTCTTCAAAAAGGATCTCGATATTGCAGTCTCCGTTTTTGAAATGCTTTCGCACGGTCTCCTCCAGGATCTCGCGGACGCGCAGTTTATTCTTCTTTTTCTTTTCGTATTCTTTGGTGAAATAATAGCCTTTCAGCGTGAATACTTTTGCATAGGTATTTTTCATGATCCCTCCTTGATCCGACATTTGCCCGAAAACTTTTGCAATGGGCATGGTCGTTTTATCGAAGCAGATCCCTGCGATCTGCTGTCTTATCTACAAAGTATTTTTTCATCCGATCTTGCAGGAGCAAGTTTTGACCGGATGTTTTTATTCAGTATAGCAGAAATAGGATGTTTTTGGTATAATAATCAGTGGAATATTTTATCATGGTTGATGTTTTTATACTAAAACCTTTTTTATCTCATAGTGTCGATCCGATCCCTATAGGATGATGCTTCCCAACATTCATTGGAGCACCGTATCGACCACATTGAGTTAAGAATGAAAACGATTTCTATGTTTTCCATTGGGTTTCAGTATTACATATGGACGGATCGATCTTGACGGATCCGGATAGGATGTGGATGGGATATGGAGATCATAAAAATTAGCGGACAAAGCGGTTTTATCAAGGGCGGTACAAATACGGGGACCTATGTTTTTGAGGACGGTTTCGTTTTGTTGATCGATGCAGGGCATTCGGTACAGCGTGGCGTACGGATCGCCAAGTTTCTTGAAAAAAATTCGCTCTATCCGAAATATATGTATACGACTCACGAGCATTTTGACCATTTTGAAGCATTTGCCGGGATCAAGCAGGAATATCCCGAGGCTAAGCTGATCGCTCATCGTCTGGCAAGACCCTATATCGAAAATCTGTATCTTGGGATGGCGTATCTGTCTTCGAGTGCGATCTCGAGTTTTTTCGGTCGAAGGAACAACGGACTGAGCGAGGATCTCTTGGTCAGCGATGAGTATCAGGTGGACATCGTGGCGGAGGACGAGCTCAGGATCCAAGATGAGGTCTTTGAGATCGTGCATCTGCCGGGTCATTGTGCCGGACAGGCGGCGATCATAACACCGGATCGCGTCTGTTATCTGGGCGATGTGATCCTCGATCCGCGGATCATCGATACCTACGATATGCCTTTCCTGTTCAGCGTCACATTGCAGGAAAAGTCGCTGAACAAGTTGAAGACGCTTGATTTTGACTATGGGCTGATCGGTCATTCCAAAAACTTTTACACAAAAGCGGAGATCGTGGAGATCGCGGATCGGAATCTGTCGGTCATCCATCGCTACGAGCAGGACATCCTGTCTTTGCTGGAGCAGCCGATCACGCGAGAGGAGATCCTTGCCGCTCTCATGACGAAAAATCAGGTGGATTGCACTTTTTCGTCCTATCATTACAACAATTCGACCGTGGGTGCTTTTTTGGCAAAGCTGTCGCATCGGGGGCGGATCGATCATCGCTACGAGCAAGGAAAAATTTGGTATTATCTACGGGGGTAAGATATGGAATACAGAGAGTGGAAGAAGATATTGCTTCCCTATGAGGTCGCGGTGGAGGAACTCAAAAGCAAGTTCAAGAATGTTCGAAAGGAATATCAGGCAAGAGGCGAATATTCCCCCATCGAATTCGTGACCGGAAGGATCAAGAAGATCACATCGATCCTCGACAAAGCAAAAAAATTGGATATCCCGCATGAAAAGATCACGGAGGAGATGGAAGACATCGCCGGGATCCGGGTGGTCTGCCAGCTGGTGGACGATATCTATACCGTGGTCGAAAAGATCAAACAACGGACCGATATGGAGGTACTTTACGAGAAGGACTATATCTCCAATTACAAACAGAGTGGCTATCGCAGTTATCATGTGATCGTAAGATATACGGTGCAGACGATCGACGGAGCGAAGGAGATCCTGGCGGAGATCCAGATCCGAACGCTGGCGATGAATTTCTGGGCGACGATCGAGCACTCTTTGAAATATAAATATAACAAGGAAATTCCGGAAGATCTGCAGGAGCGGCTTCGACGGGCGGCTGATGCCGCCTTCATGCTGGACAACGAGATGCGCGAGATCCGGGAAGAGATCGTCAAAGCACAGGTCTATTTCGGCAGAAAATCGATGGCGGTCAAGGATGCGCTGGACAGCGTTCGGGTATTGCATGATCGGGGCTATGTCAAAGAAGCACTCCGATTCCAGGAAAAGATCGACACGATCAATGCGATCGACAATATGGAAGCACTTGCGATCTTGCAGGAGCGTATCGAACGGCTCATCATCAGATCCAAGGAAGAGGACAAAAAGGAGTAATATGGCATTATATGCGATCGGCGATCTGCATTTTTCTCCGAACGATTCCAAGCCGATGGACATCTTCGGCTGGGGAGATCATCGGACCAAGATCATCCGAAGCTGGGAGGAGCAGGTCAAAGAAGATGATATCGTGATCGTTGCGGGCGATATCTCATGGGCGCTGAAATTTGATGAAGCGAGAGAGGATCTCGATGAGATCGATTCTCTCAAAGGCAAAAAGATCCTGCTCAAAGGCAATCACGATTTTTGGTGGCAATCGCTCACCAAAATGAAAAAAGCTTATCCGGAGATGATGTTTTTGCAAAACAACTGTTATTTTGATGACCGATATGCGATCTTCGGCACGAGAGGCTGGGTGGTACCACAGAGTGCGGAATTTACCGAGGACGACCGGCGGATCTTTGAGCGGGAGCTGATGCGTTTGAAAAATTCCTTCGCGGCATTGCCCGATGACGGGATCGAGCGGACGAGGATCGTTGCGATGCACTATCCTCCGGTGAATGAAAAGAATCAGGAGTCCGATGTCACGTCGTTGATCGCTCAACATCATATCGCACACATGGTCTATGGACATCTGCATGGGGAAGAATCTTTCAAGAACCTCTACGAAGGCGAGCATGACGGGACGATGTTTCATCTGGTGTCTGCAGACTATCTGGATTTCAAACTTAAAAAAATTGCGGATTGATCGATCGGAGACCATCCGACCGCACCGACTGTCGGGCGATCGCCGGCAAGCGGAGACGATGCGCTTTCGATCGGATCATCCCTTTGAAAAAGCAGAAAGGAATCATTATGGAAAACAACGAGAAGAAGACCATGTCCAGCAATTTTATCAAGACTTTCATCATGGAAGATATTGCGAATGGCTTAAAAGATACCATCATCACCCGATTTCCGCCGGAGCCGAACGGTTATCTGCACATCGGACATGCCAAAGCGATCACGCTGAACTTTGATATGGCGGCGGAATTTGGCGGCAAGACGAACCTTCGCTTTGATGACACGAATCCGATCAAAGAGGACGAAGAATATGTCCGGTCGATCAAGGAAGATGTGGAGTGGCTCGGTTTCAAATGGGATCGACTGCTGTGGGCATCGGACTATTTTGATCTTATGTATGAAAAAGCGATCCTGCTGATCCAAAAAGGGCTTGCCTATGTCGATGATCTCACCGGCGAAGAGATCCGCGCATACCGCGGTACATTGACCGAGCCCGGAAAAAATTCGCCGTACCGGGACCGAAGTGTCGAAGAAAACCTCGATCTGTTCGAGCGGATGAAGAACGGAGAATTTGAGAACGGGGAGAAAGTCCTTCGTGCCAAGATCGATATGGCATCGCCCAATATCAATATGCGCGATCCTGTGATCTATCGGATCTTGAAAGCATCGCACCACAATACCGGAGACAAATGGTCGATCTATCCGATGTATGATTATGCACATCCTTTGGAAGATGCGTTCGAGTTTATCACGCATTCCCTGTGTTCATTGGAATTTGAAGACCATCGTCCGTTCTACGACTGGGTGATCGAGCACACCGAGACCGAAGGCAAGCCAAGACAGATCGAATTTGCGCGATTGAATATCACCAATACCGTGATGAGCAAAAGATTGCTCAAAAAACTCGTGGATGACAAGGTGGTCGACGGATGGGACGATCCGAGGATGCCGACGATCTCCGGACTCAGACGCAAGGGATATACGCCGGAGTCGATCAAAGAATTCGTGCGAGCGGTCGGGATCTCTAAAGCGAATTCCGTTGTGGACGAAAATTATCTGGAGCATTTTGTACGCGAAGATCTGTTGAAAAAGGCACCGCGTATGATGTCCGTCGTCGATCCGCTCAAAGTCGTGATCACGAACTATCCCGAAGGACAGGTCGAATATCTCGATGCGGAAAACAATCCGGATGCGGAGATCGATATGGGAATACGACAGATGCCGTTCTCACGCGAGATCTATATCGAGCGGGATGACTTTATGGAAGATCCGCCGCCTAAATATCACCGACTCTATGTCGGCAACGAAGTGCGACTTAAAAATGCTTACTTCATCAAATGCAACGAGGTCGTCAAAGATGAACAGGGCAATGTGATCGAGCTTCGATGCACTTATGATCCACAGACCAAGAGCGGCACCGGATTCACCGGAAGAAAAGTCAAGGGCACGATCCACTGGGTAGATGCGAATAGCGCGATCCCTGCTGAATTCAGACTGTTTCGTCCGATCTTCCTTGAAGGGAGCGAAGAGATCGATCCCGATTCGATGACCATCCTGAACGGATATGTGGAACGATCGCTCGAGAAAGCAGGATCGGGAGATCGATACCAATTCTTCCGTCATGGTTATTTTGCGGTAGACAGCAAATATTTTGCAGAAGGCAAGCTCGTGTTCAATCGGACCGTCGCACTGAAAAGCTCCTTCAAACTTTAAGAGAATAGACCATCCGGGGCAGCCTTCGAGAAGCCCTTTGGGTGCAGAGCTAAAACTTGCATTCAAAGGCTTCGGAGCTGCTCCTTTTTTGTCCGAAGATAAAAATCACTTTCCATAGTTCAAAAGATCGTATGCTATGCCGAAAAGAGAGCGTATGGAGAAAGAGCCGGGAGGATCTTTTACGAGATGATCATAAAAAAAGATGCAGCTGTCCGATACCCGTCAAAGGGATCGAGCGTCCGTGCATCTTTTATTCTTTTACTACTATCGATCGGTCCGCTATTCGAGGCTCTTGTAGATGACGATGCCTGCCGCGACTGCCACATTGAGCGATTCGGCTCTGCCGTAGATCGGGATGTATGCTTTGCCGTCGGATCGCTCGGCGATCTCCTCGCCGATCCCGTTTGCCTCATTCCCGAATACGAGAGCATATTTTTTTCCATAGACGATCTTGTCATAGGGATCTGCATTTTCGTCGAGCATGGTGCTGATGATGCGGAATTTTTTTTCTTTCAGCGCATCGATGTCTTCAAACTCGATCGGAAAGATCGGGAGATAAAAGTTCGCACCCATGGCGGAGCGATTGACTTTTTCGGAAAAGATATCGGTCGTTCCTTTGGTGTATAGGATCAGATCGAAGCCGGCGGAATCCGCAGTCCGGATGATCGTGCCGAGGTTGCCGGGGTCTTGGACTTTATCCAGAAGGATCACGCGGCAGATCGCTTGCGAGAGGATCTTTTCCATATCAAACTCCGGTCGCTCGAAGATCGCGATCACGCCCTGACTGTTCACGGTATCCGAGATGTTGTCAAAAAGCGGGGAACGCACGATGTGGCTGATCTCCGGGCGGTCATCATAGAGCGTCAAGAGGTCGTCCGAGTCTTTCAGCACCGCTTCGTCAAAGAAGATCATCAAAGGTTCGATCTGATGATCGAGCAGTTGTCTGATCGCCCGAAAGCCTTCAACGAGCGATCGTCGGGATCGATCCCGATATTTTTTTTGTTTCAATTTGCCGATCTGTTTGAGCTTGGTATTGTCTTTGGAAGAGATGTAATTATTCATAGAGATCATCGATCCTGCTCAACCTGCTGTTTTCGCCGACAACGACCAAAACATCCCCTTCCCGGAGGATGTCCTCGCCGGTAGGGGAGATATTTGCGCCGGTATCGTTTTTGATCGCGATGACATTGAGCCCGAATTTGGCACGCAGCTGCAATTCGATCAATGATCTTCCGACCCAAGGTCCGACAACGGCAACTTCGGCGATCGAATAGCTCGGATCCAGATCGATAAACTCCAGCACATTTTTGGAGACCAGACTGGCAGCGAGCTTTTCGCCCATGTCGCGCTCCGGGTAGACGATCCGATCCGCACCGATCTTGGTGAGGACGCGACCTTGAAGCTCGTCTTTGGCTTTACAGATGATATATGGGATCCCGAGTTCTTTGATCAGGATGGTCGCGATGATCGAAGATTCCAGATCGGCGGTGATACTGATGATCGCGATATCATAATTTTGGACCCCGAGAGCTTTCAATGTGTTTTCATCGGTGGCATCTCCCTGCACTGCCTGTGTGACATGATCGGCGATCTCTTCCACGACATTCATATCATTGTCGATGGCGAGAACATCGTTCCCGAGCTTATACAATGTTTTGGCTACAGAATTTCCGAATCGACCGCAGCCGATCACTACATAACTTTCTTTCACAATACCTCCTGATCGGATGATCCATCCGTTTCGATCGCAGGGTCCTGCCTGTCGGGACGGATCAAATCACTTTATTTATCATTCCATGGATGGATGGAGAAGATCTCCGCTAGAGAAGGACCTTGCCTTCCGGATAACGAAAATGCTCTCTGCGTTCTCTGCCGGCGATCGCGATCACGATGGTCAGTGCACCGACACGACCTGCGAACATCAGCAGGATGAGTATCATTTGCGAGAGCTTTGTCAGATCGGCTGTGATCCCTGTGCTGAGTCCGGCAGTACCATAAGCGGAGACCACCTCATAAAGGATGTTCAAAAATTGGATGCCCGGATTCTCGATGCTGATGATCAGCGTCGAAAGCAGGGTCAAAGTAAATGCGATCAGCATGATCGCCATCGCTTTGTTGACGACTGCATAACTGATACGGCGTCCGTACGCCTGTACATCCGACTTTCGCACAAATGCCGCGGTAGCAAGAAATACGACTGCAAAGGTCGTGGTCTTGACTCCGCCGGCGGTCGAAGCCGGCGATCCGCCGACGAACATCAGCAAAATGGTCAAGAAGCGACTGCTCTCCGTCAGTTCCCCCTGATCGATCGAGTTGAATCCTGCGGTCCTTGTGGTGACGGACTGGAACATACTTGCCAGCAGTTTGTGCAAAGGACCCATTTCGCCTAAAGTCGATGGATTTTCGGATTCCAAGATAAAAAATGCAACGGTGCCGAAAAAGATCAATGCCATCGTCACGGTCAATGCGATCTTGGAATGAAGTGTGATACGGCGCAGATCTTTTCGATTGGTATGAAGATCGTAGATCACGGCAAAGCCGATCCCGCCGAGTATGATGAGAGCCATGATGACGACATTCACCAAGACGCTGAGCCGGAAACCGGTCAAGGACTGTCCGTTGCCGAATATGTCAAAACCTGCATTGCAGAACGCGGAGATCGAGTGAAAGACCGCATACCACAGTCCTTTTGAAAGCCCATAGATGGGCACGAACCTCAGGAACAGCAGCGATGCTCCGATGCCTTCGATCAAAAAAGCGGTGATGAAGATCTTTTTTGCAAATGCGACGATGCCGCGGATCTCATCCTGTCCAAGGGACTCCTGGATCAAGATCCGGCTCTCCGTGCCGATGCGCTGACCTGAAAAGATCGCGATCATCGTAGCGACTGTCATAAAACCCAGCCCGCCGATCTGGATCAGCAAGATGATGACGATTTGACCGAATAATGACCAGTAGGTCCCGGTGTCGACGACGACCAGCCCGGTAACGCAGACGGATGAAGTTGCCGTAAAAAATGCTTTTAGAAAATCGGTTTTTTCTCCGGTCGCCGAGGAGACCGGGAGCATGAGCAGCAAAGCGCCCAGAAAAATGATCGTTAAAAATCCTCCCGTGATGAATTTGGGAGGGGAAAGTTTCTTTTTGTACATAATCGCCTTCTTGTTTGATAGAAATGGATCGATCGTTCGTTGATCTCTAGACCGATCTTATCCCACAAAGATCGCATCTTTCATCGAATCGAATTTCGATCGTCCGATGCCTTCCACATCGAGCAGCTGGGAGATATTTTTGAAATCACCGTTCTTCTGACGATAAGCGATGATCCTCTCCGCGAGCACATCGCCAACGCCCGGAAGTTTTTTCAGCTCGTCTTTGGTCGCGCGGTTGATATCGATCTTTCCGTCATTTACGGACGCGACCCCCGATGTCTGTGAGCCGTCATTCTTATGGATGATGAGCTTTTCGCCGACTTTCGGGATGATATATTGGCTCCCGTCGAGCAGTTCCTGAGCAAGATTGATCCCGTTTCGGTCCGCATTCGGAGTGAAACCGCCGGCTTTTTCTACCGCCTGATACAGTCGGCTCCCCTTGTCCAATGTGATGACCGAAGGAGCGTTCACCTCTCCGACGATATGTACGACGATCTGAGCGGGCGGTTTTTGAGTCCCCGATGTTTCGGAAAAAGGGATCTCCTGATCGGCAGCGGTCACATCCTCTGACGCGGCTTTGCTCGGGATCTCATAACGCCTTGTCCTTGCATAAAACTGACCCAATGTCATCACCGCGATCAACACCAGCGAGATGATCGCCGTCTTTTGCAAGCTCTTTTTGTTATACGAAAGTTTTGAGCTCATAGTTCCCCCCTGTGTAGGTATATATTATCATAGAATCAACTATTCTTCAATCGTTGAGGGAGAACTTTGTTACATGCGACGGCTTGGAAAACAAAACGCGAGGAGATCGTTTGAAGCGTGGCTGTCGATAGGATCACATTCAGGAAAGAATTTTGCCCGATCGACGGACAAGATCGGCAGAATGTGATAGAATAAACTAAAGGCAAAGGGTTTTGAGTTGGAAAGGATCGATTCGGAAAAGAGGATCGTCCGTTCATCGTCAAAGGAAGCCGCTCATACGATCGCTTTGTCGGTGAAAAATTTTATAAGAAGTTGAGAGAGGAGAAAACAATGGATCGTCTGTTACGAAAAAGTATTTTCTTTGTGCTAGTATTTTTTACGCTCGGATTCCAGGCTTCAAAAACGCCTGAGTCGATCCGTGTCAGATTCAATGAAGAATTTTTGCCTTCGTCCGCCGGTGTCATGGTCAGAGGAGACGAGGTCTTTATGTCCTACCGATTGGTGGGCAAGTATTTTGGCGCATTGACTCAAGGCGATCATTACACTTTTGACCAACAGGGCTTCTGCACGATCTCTCAAGAAGGGCTGGAGATCGAGATGCGAGGCGGGATCGCAGAAGCCAAGGTCAACGGGAAAGCGGTAAAGCTCAGCGCAGCTCCGTTTATCGAAAACTTTGGTGAAAAAGGGTTCGATGAGTATGAGCTGATGGTTCCTCTGGGATCCGTGGCGGAGATCTTTTCCTCCGAGGTGAAATGGGATAAGAAAAGCAACATCGTCTCGATCAAAACGCCGAAGCGCAAAGTCGTCAAATTTGATCGTTATTATGTTTCGACCGAAACGACCGGATCAAACGGATCGACCGGCACGCTGACTGATTTTTATACGAAAAAAAAGATCAAGGATAAAGTGATATTCCCTGAACCGGATCGAGGTGATTCGGGCTATGATGTTCCACCGGGCTACGATGTCGTACATCAAAACGGACGGACTTATGTCTCGGTAAGTTTCGGAATGCGTACATCGGGCGGATATAGTGCGGTCCCGCAGCGAGTATACCTGGTGGAAGGCAAAGGCTATTATATCGCATCGACATTATATGAGCCTTATGGGATCGTAACGACGGCACTCACCTATCCGGGGTATGTCATCGGATTTGAAAATAAACAAAAGCTCCCGGTATTTGTCGGTATGCCGAAAGCGGAGAGTCGGGGACAGATAAAATAGGAGGGATAAAGAAATTTTTTAATTTATATAAAAACCATATTTCCCCTTTATTTTTTCGTGATTTTCTGGTTTAATATATATAATACCTAAAAAAGTTTGGAGGTAAACTGATATGTTTAAGTTGCAAGTAGGAGCTCCGGGTTCGGGGAAAACAAAGGTAATGATACAAATGGCAAATGAAGCTGCCGAGACGGCTAAAGGAGAGGTCGTGTTTATCGACATCGCGGACAAGCATTCTTCTATGCTAAGCAGAAAGATCCGTCTGGTATATACCGACGAATTTAAGATCGATTCGCTTCAATCGATGTATGGATTGCTTTGCGGGATGGTGAGTGCGAACAGAGATATCGAGCAGGTGTATATCGACGGATTGGACAAGATCGTTGCAGCAAAGATCGATTCCGGTGTTCTTGAGTTTTTGGAACTTGCAGAGAGATTTTCAAAGAATAATGATCTGGATCTGATCATTTCGGCAAGCATCGAAGATGCGGAGCTGTTAAAAGAAGTAGAGAAATTTCAATAAAGTGAAAGCCTCCGCAATGGAGGCTTTTGTTATGGATCGGGAGGACAAAAGGCAATGAGTATCAAGATCGATCATCGAGTGATCGAATATCATAAGGAATATTTTCTTTTTGAGGAGCCGGAGCGTTATGGTCTGAAGATCCTGATGTCAAGCTCGGACAGTTTCGGTCCGCAGATGTCGCAGGAAGAGAAGATATCTCAGCTCAACGATATCTATGAGTTTCTCGGTATCGAGAAGTCGAATGTGTATGCCGGCTATCAGGTGCATGGTGCCGAGATCGCCGATGTAGGGACTGCTCCCTCGGATGACGGGCTGTTTTTTGCACACGAATTCGACAAGACGGACGGTCTGATCACCACTACGGTCGGGACCTGTCTGTTGACAAAATTTGCGGACTGTACGCCGATCGTCCTTCTTGATGACGAAAAAAGAGTGCTTGCCAGTCTACATTCGGGATGGCGGGGGACGCAGCAAAAGATCTTGAAGAAAGCGATCGAGAAGATGAAGGCGGACCATGGGACGGATCCGCAGGACCTGATCGTATTTGTCGGACCTTCGATCAAACAGCAGGACTTTGAGGTCGGAGAAGATCTGATCGAGCTTTTTGAGCAGAGCCATGGAGACATCTCAAAATATCTGATCTCGAAAGAAAACGGCAGATCCCTCTTTGATATGACCTCGCTGATCGAGGATGATCTGTTGAAGGAAGGAGTGAAGGAGAGTAATATCTTTGTCAGCACGCTCTCGACTTATACCGATCCGAAACTGCACTCGTATCGTCGGGATGGCAGTCGGTCGGGGCGGATGTATCTTTTTGCGATGATGACACGATCATCCGATAAAATGTCCACATGAACACAGTTCTGATAGAAGGACGCAGCAGTGCGGACACCATTCCTCACAAACTATAGAACATAAAGACATCGTTATACTGATACTACTATTCTTTAGAACCGGCACTTAACAACATTTTTATTTTCTATAGCTTATATGGAACGATGAACTCGACCGTGTCGTCGTCTCATTAGAACGGAAATGTATTTATATGCTTATTTTATTGGATAATAGTATGAGATCCGATAGAGAGCATAGAAAGTCTTCATTCTTTATTCGAGATCGATAGACTATGCGAAACGATCGATATGTTGATCCGATAAACTCTTGGGAGCATCATCCGTAGGGACCGGATCCGATCGGTATAGAAAAAATGAATAAGGATCATAAAAACATTCTATAAGACCCTGTAGATCGCAAACGATCAATTAAAATTTGAGCCAAGATATCAGATATAGTAACGGTTTTGCGTTCTGCTCATCGATATTCGTAAGACGGGATGGATCGGAGGGGATATTGAAGGATGGATCGATGATCAGTATAATAAGATCAGTATGATGTATAGGTATGATCTTTAGTTTTTTTAAGGAGGAGAATGTGGATATCAAACATAGTGTAGATCTGATCGAGGCGTATCTTGAGATGGATAGAAAGCCGGTGGGAGTAAAGTTTTTGTTCAGCAAAGAAGAATTTATGGAGTTTGACACGGGGCAGAGAGATCGGAAGGTTACATATTGCAATTCGGTACAATTAGCAAGCATCGGAAAGTGTATGAAGCTGACCAATGCAAATCAAGGCTGTCCGAACGGAGCCTTTGCGCTGAATTTCAGACCGGTTCCGCCACCGATCGCAAGTGGCGTGGGGAGACATAGCAAGAGCATCTATCATGATGTGGAGACATCCAAGAGCATCAACGATGATATGAAATTTATCCAAGAAGATCCGTATGGGATCGCGGTGATGCCGCTGGACGCCTTTTCGGTCGAGCCGGATGTCGTGATCGTGGTATCTTCTCCGTACAATATCATGAGAATGTTGCAGGGATACGGATACTTCAACGGCTATACCGACAATCTCAGAACGATCGGTCTGCAGGCGGTATGTCAGGACCTGACGACTTATCCGTACATCACGCAGGACATCAATATCACGCTGCTTTGCCCGGGAACTCGTCTCGTTGCGGATTGGAAAGAAGGCGAGATCGGGATCGGTATGCCTTTTTGCAAATGGTATGAGATCGTCGAGGGCGTGAAACAGACGACCAATCCGTTTGAAAGAAACAAGAAAAAGAAAGCGATCGAGAAGAGATTGAAAGAAAAAGGATTGGATACAAGCGAATTGAAATTCGACAGCAACTATGACGACGGATCCTACCAAGGCGGTCTGGTCGATGTAGAATGTTGATCGGCAAAAGAGAATAGAAGTCAATACAAAAAGCTCGGTGCGTGCCGAGCTTTTTGTGTGCAGGGAGGAAGCCCTTTTTTTATGAAAATAACTGTGATCCGTTCCGACTAGATCGCGCGGGTATATTTTTTGAGCCATTCTCTCTCTTCTTGCGGAAGATGAGGGGATACGCGATCATAGACCAGCGCATGATACCAGTTGAGGTATTCTTTTTCTTCATTGCTCATCATTTCCGGCAAGATCGCATCCAGATCGATCGGTGCATAGGTGATGACTTCAAATTCCATGAATTGACCGTACTTGTTTTCCTCCGCTTTGCGTGCGACAAGCTCATTTTCCAGACGGATACCATGCGATCCGTCCTCGTAGATGCCCGGTTCGTTGGTGGTGATCATACCTTCCTCGATGACCGCAGAATCAAATTTGCCCGGCATGACACGCCATCGGAATCCGTTTGGCGACTCATGGACATTGAGCACATAGCCGATCCCATGTCCGGTGCCGCATTGATAGTCGATGCCCTGTTTCCACAACGGCAGTCTGGCAAGGATGTCCAGATTCTGTCCGCGGCATCCGTAGAGGAATTTTGCGATGGACAAAGAGATCAGTCCCTTCAAAACCAGTGTGAAGTCATGCTTCAGTTCGTCGCTGATTTTTCCGATCGCATAGGTCCTTGTGATATCGGTCGTTCCATCGAGATATTGTCCGCCGGAATCGATGAGGTAGAGCTCTCCTTCTTTGATCACCGCATTGCTGCTTTCGCTCGCTGCGTAGTGCATCATCGCAGCATTCGCGCCAAATGCCGAGATCGTATGGAAACTTGGCTGGAAAAAACCTTCCTGCTGGCGACGGAATCCTTCCATCTTCGCTTCTGCGACCAGCTCAGTCAGCTCGGACTTTCCGATGTTGTTCTTCAGCCAGTACATGAATCTTGTTACCGCAACGCCATCTTTTACATGGGCATTGTGGATATTATCCAATTCGGTCGGATTTTTGATCGCCTTCATCAGAAGGGTCGGATTTTCGGCAAAGATCTTCTCCGCCTTATCGGACAAATTGCTGACCAGAAGATAGTTCGTGCGGTTTTCGTCCACGAGGATCGTGCCTTCGAGCTTCTTGACAAATTCGTAGATATCGTTGTACGGAAGGACTTGCACCTTGTTTTTTGCAAGCATCGCACGGATCTCATCGCCAAACTTGCTTTCATCGGCGAACAAAAAGACCTCATCTTTTGTAACGATCGTATAAGAAAGTACGACCGGGCAGTAGGCAACATCATCGCCGCGGATATTGTAGAGCCATGCGATATCATCGAGCGTAGCCAGGATATGGACATCCGCTCCATGCTCCTTCATTTTTTCACGCACTCTACCCAATTTGTCCGCTGCGCTCTCACCGGCATCTGCGAGCAGAAAAGCTTTGTTCGTCGAAAGTGCCGGACGGTCTGTCCACGCCTCTCCGACCAGATCATAGTCTGCCCGGATCGTAGCGTTTTTCTTTGCGATCTTTTCGCCGTAGTCTTTGCCGCCGAGTGCTGAGACGACGCGTCCGTCAAATCCCAAACAGCCTCCCTCCGGCATATTCTCATAAACGAAGTCGATGAGCTTTTGTGTCTGAGGCAAGCCGTCGCGGAAAAGCTCGATCCCGCTGTCCTTCAATTCGTTCTCCGCCTGCAAAAAATATCGCCCGTCCGTCCATAGTCCCGCCTTCTCCGCGGTCACGACCAAAGTTCCTGCCGAGCCGGTGAAGCCGGACATATATTCTCTCGCCTTAAAATGATCACCGACATATTCGCTTTGGTGAAAATCGGCGGACGGGACGATGAAGACATCGATCTTTTTCTCCTTCATGGACTGTCTCAATTTGGTGAGTCTTTCTCTGATCTGCATAAATCCTCCTCGTATAATAAATTTAGTAGATATTTTTGTCATTCTGCAAAGACGATCGCGATGCTTGGGATGCTGCGGATCGGTCAGGATCCTAGCGTTTGGTGGTCTCGGACAGGCGATCGCAGCCCTTCAGATCATCGTCGATCAGATATCGCCGGATAGTCTATATGATAATTATTCTTTTGAGTTATGGATATGAACGATCCGTGCTCCGTAAAAGATCGAAAGAAGTGGTCGCAAAACAGATAGGACCACATCTAAAATGAGTTCTCGACAGCAAAGCACGCTATTCTGCTGCATTTTGCGCAACCATAACCGATATTGCTTGCGGAAGGACTTCGACACCCAGAGGAAGCGGCGGTCCTTTCTCTCCGTCGACCGTGATCGGCATATCTTCTTCGCATTCGATCAAAAAGTTGCTGCCTTTTATGATCATGACATTGCTATGAGCGGTGATATCCTCCCCCTTGACGATCGAGTGGAACAGTGCCAGATTATCCAGCGGCGTACCGTCCTTGATGAGCACCATTTCCATCACACCGTCCTTCATGTCGGCATTGTTGATAAAATTGTCGAAATTTCCTACCGCCGATCCGTTGACGATCACAAACACGAGGATGTCTTCTTCATAAACTTTGCCGTTGGCAGTTACCTTGAGCGGATAGGTCTTCATGTTGCCGATCTCGGTCAGCGGCTTGATATAGTATGCCAGATTGCCGAACATATATTTCAGATTTTTGTCCGTTGTAAATGTGGTATCGATAAAATTGCCGCCTGCCAGCGAGGTGAGAAAAATGGTCTTTTCGTTGATCCGACCGACATCGAATCGTTGTACTTTTCCCTGATAAGCTTCCTCGATGATCTTTTTTGCCTGCTCATTGCTCGTGATCGATCGGGTATCCTCGATATTGCGCGTAAAATTATTGCTCGTGCCTGTGCCCAGAGCCATGAAAGGAAGTTTGACTTCGTATTTGAGCATGGATGCGATCACCTGACTGATGGTCCCGTCTCCGCCGGCACCGATGATAAATTCCGCATCGGTCTCGGCAACCACCGGCAACAATTCCTCTTCTTCCGAGATCCGATGTAATGTGAGACGGATCCCTTGCTGTTGAAAGCAGCTTACGAGAAGATCCAGGTTCCGGGCGACGAATCGACTTCCGGACATCGGATTGTATGCTAAAAGAGCTTTTTTCATGATCCCTCCTGCCATCATCCCATCCGCTGAGATTGTTCTTTCAGTTTGATGATGAACTCGATCATCTGATCGATATCATTTTTGGTGATATGATAGTGGGTCACGAAACGCATCACGCCGTTTTCCGGCGGGTTGATACAAAAACCGTGCTCAAGGAACAGTTCCGGTCGGAACGATCCGGCAAGCTTTGCATCGGTGATCTTGAAAAAGACCATATTGATGTCCAGTTGATCACGCATGACCTCGATCCCCGAGATGATCTCCAAACGCTCGGCAAGATAACGTGCATTGTCATGGTCTTCCACCAGACGGAGGCGCATCTCTTTTGCCGCGATAAAACCGGCAGCCGCGATCGATCCGACCTGGCGCATCCCGCCGCCCATCAGTTTACGCTTTTTTCTCGCATGTCGGATAAAACTCGTCGTACCCACGAGCATCGATCCGATCGGTGCACAGAGCCCTTTGGACAGACAGATGTTGACACTGTCAACACAGCGGAGCATTTCTTTGACATCGACATTGAGTGCCGTCGTCGCGTTAAAGATCCTTGCGCCGTCCATGTGGATATGTAGTCCGTAGCGATCAGCGAGTTGTCGAAGTGCCTTCATATATTCGAGATCGATGACCGTACCGTCTGAAAAAGCATTCTCGATACAGATCAGCGAAGTGGTGGGATAATGGATATCCTCTTCTTTTCGGATCGCCGCCTCCACCTTGTCCAGCGGCATCTTGCCATGTACGGAGGCGATCGCTCGGAGCTGGACACCGGCGATGATGGCAGAAGCACCGGTCTCATGCTGGATGATATGACATTCTTCCGGCAGGATCACTTCGCTGCCTCGTTCACAATGAGTAAAGAGTGCCAGCTGATTCCCGAAAGTGCCGCTCGGCACGAACAGGCTCGCCTCTTTGCCACAGATCGATGCCATATAGGTCTGGAGCGCATTGACGGTGACATCATCGCCATATACATCATCTCCGACCTCTGCACGATACATCGCCTCCCGCATCCTCTGAGTGGGTCGGGTCACCGTATCACTTCTAAAATCGATTATCTTCATAAAAGCCTCCTCTGCTCCAAAGAGCTTGTTACTTTCTATTCTATTGTACGGTCCTTGAGACAAAAGACCGATCGATCACAAAACATCCGGACTCGATCCCCGGATCCGTATCCGTTTTTTCGGCAAGATCTTTTCAAAAGCGTTACGATCCATTGCCAAAAAGATCGAGAAGTATATCGATCGCATAACGAGCAGCTTTTTCACGGATCTCGGAACGGCTTCCGCTTTCTTGAAAACGAAAAACTCGGACATCCTCTCTCGTAGCGATCCCGATATAAAAAAGCCCCTGCGGATCTCCCCGCTCATCCGGTCCCGGACCGGCGACACCCGTCGTAGAGACCCCGATGTCCACATCCAGCGTTTTGCGAATGCCTACCGCCATTTCCTTTGCGACCTCTTCGCTGACGGGAGAATACTCCCGGAGCGTCTTTGCACTCACACCGAGCCGAAAGCTCTTCGCTCTCTCGCTGTAACAGACGACCCCGTCCCAAAAAACCTTGCTTGCGCCGGGGATATCACAGATCCTTGCGCAAAGCAGACCTCCCGTAAGAGATTCCGCGATCGCAAGAGTCATCCCTTGCGCCGTCAACGATCCGATCAATGCCTTAGCAGGATCATGAGATTTCATTCGACCTCCTCATCGGACATTGCCGGAAAAAGCGACAACGATTTCCGATCCTTCTTTTATCATTCTAACATAAATACACGCTCCTTTCCATTGATAAATAAAAAAATCTTAAATTCAGAGTTACAAAAAGAAATGATCGGATCACAGCGAAAGTAAAGCAAGAAAAGATCCAAAAGATTTGCCGGTGCATCCTTCGGCAGAAGATGTCCGAACGAGCCGAGCATGATTTTTGTAAAAGCACTATGATTTACCGCGCTTCTTTGGTAAAATGGGGATAGATACTCATGTATCCGAACAAAGTAGAAAAAAGTTTTGGCAAGCCTGAGATCGGAGCTTGTCCGAAAGAATTTGTTATTGAAATTCCCACTAGGGAGAAGGAGGACAGATGAAAACGGTATTAAAAGTAGATGGAATGAGCTGCAACCATTGTGTAGAGATCGTGACCGACACCGTATCCGCAGTAGAAGGCGTACAGTCCGTAGAAGTATGCCTTGAGAGCAAGACTGTCAGCATCGAGCATGCGGACACGGCGGATATCGCAAAGATCAGATCCGAGATCGAAGACCAAGGATACGACATCATCGGATAGCGAAACGCTTTGGGATCCAAAAGATCTTATTGCATCGATCATCGATCCCTCAACATAGGGACCGGTCTATAATTGAAGAAGAGATCGGGATGGCACGGCTGTTCCGATCTTTTTTTGAGAAGCTCATCGGGTGTAGATCGCAGGACGATAACAAATACTTACGATATTACGGAGGAAAGATCATGATAACAGACTGTTTTGATATAGATACCGAGCCGGTGATACATATCAGTGATTTTTATGGAGAGCAAAAACATCTTGTGGATAAGTGCCTGATCATTCTTTCAAAAAAGATCCATGATCATTTGCTGGAAACTTATGATTGCAGCGAGATTGCCACACTCACGGCATGCAACGGAAATACGACGATCTACAAGATGGATCATCAGGGAACGCCGATAGGGTTCTATCTGTCATCCATCGGTTCTGCGATGGCGGCAACGGAATGTTTTGAAGCACACTGGACGACAGGAGCGACAAAATTTGTTATGTTCGGATCTTGCGGAAGTCTGAACAAAGAAGTGACTAAGGGAAGGTATATCGTTCCGACCGAGAGTTATCGCGGAGAAGGGTGCTCCTACTATTATGCAGAACCGCGATCCTATATCACGATCAAAAACAGCGAAAAGATCGCGCGTCTTTTCGATGAGCTGGGAGTGCCTTATGTCAAAGGGAAGGTCTGGACGACGGATTCGATGATCCGGGAGACGGTCGGGCTCGTCAACAAAAGAAGAAACGAGGGCTGTATCGCGGTCGAGATGGAATTGGCAGGAGTCCAAGCGGTATGCGATTTTAACGGATTGGAGCTGTATGATTTTTTGGAAGCGGGAGATGTGCTTGCCGAGAGCGGATATGAGCCGGAAGGGCTTCACGATGCCAATCATGATCTGGGGAAGCTCTATCTGGGGCTGGAGATCCTGAGCCGGATATGAGTTATGCCCATTCGTTTGGGATAGTAAGATCTAATACTATTATCCTTTAGATCTATCACTGGGTAACATTTTTGTTTTTTATAGTTTTAGGAAATGGTATCCTCATCACTGCATTGCTTCACAGGAACGGAAATGTATTTATGCGATGATTTTATTGGATCATAGTATTAAATTTAATGATGGAAGATACTTCTACAGCTTTGTAGTTATCATATAAACTAAATAAAGG
>JAUMYO010000042.1:0-7842 GCA_030528605.1 Peptostreptococcaceae bacterium
TCCGGGAGCAAGGATAATATATGCCGGAGAAGAGATCATCGGATCGGAACAAGCGGTCATGGCGATCCGATCCGGGAAGATCTTCATAGATACAGGAGACTATTTTATTGACTATGAAAATCCTCTGTCAGAGAAAGTATTTTGGATCCCGGTCCCGCCGGTCGAGCTTGTTATTCAAAAGGATCATTCAGCAAAAGTGCTAAATCCTCATGCTATGCCTCATTTTTATTACGGATCCGGAAAAGGCACGATATCTCTTGTGATCAAATCGAACTTTACACTAGAGAAGGAAGAGTTCTTCTATAACTATGGAAGTGACTCTTTAGACCTGAGTGTAAATGTCGAGGATGGCGGGATATTAAATGTTGATAATAAAAGAAAATTTAAGGAAGATCCGAATAAACCTGTCAGTCTCATAGACAGGAAGTTTGATTATTTTGACGAAGAGTTTATGGTGGATGCAAGCTTACACAGATCGATCAGCATCAAAGGTTCCGGGAAAGTGACCTTTACAAATCCGATCACGGAAAAACAAAAAGAGGCTCTGTTCTTAAGCGATGTAAAGACCACAGATGATGGAAAAACTTGGATCTTGTCAGAACAGGGAGGTCAGGGTGCAGAAGATCAAAAACCGGAGCAGCCGAAACCTCAGCCACCGGCATCTTCCGGATCGACAGGATCTCAGTCTTCGGTAAGACCGGACTCTTCAAGCAAGACGGATACGAAAAGATCCGACGACAAAAAAGCGGAAGATAAAAAAGAGCAGGACAAAAAACAGCAAGACAATAAAATAGACAAAGCGACGGAGCAAACAGCGACCGTTGCCGAAAAAGTATCGACCAAATTGACGATCGGCGACAAAAAATACACCGCGGTGATTGACGGCGTGACCGTCGAAAAGACGATGGATGTAGCACCGAAGATCCATCAGGGAAGGACCGTATTGCCGGCGAGAATGATCTCCGAGCTTCTCGGCGTCGGGGTAAGATATGATGCAAAAAGCAAGACGGCAAGCTTCACCTACGGAGAAAACAACAAGGTCGAATTGACCCTCGGACAAAAATTTATGACGGTCAACGGACAAAAAGTCGAGCTCAGCGCAGAAGTGCTGAACGAGAACGGACGCATCCTGCTTCCGCTGACGGATATCCAAAAAGCCTTTGCAGATCTCGGGCTAAAAGCCACTGTCGGCTGGGATGCGATGACCAGATCCATCACGATCGACAAATAAGCTGATGCACTGAGAAGATCCAAACGATCGTCAAACGCAAAAACGATCGGGAGAAGGCGAAGAGAAAAAGCGGCAGCAAAACGATCTGCCCGAAAATAATAAAACCACAAAACAACAAAACAACAAAAAGGACCGGTCGAAGCACGAAGGCTTTGATCGGTCCTTTTGACATCCATTTTTTGAAGAGGTTCGGACACTAATACTATTATCCTTTAGAACTATCACTTATCACTGTTTTTATTTTTTATAGCTTATATGGAATGATGTCCCACCCGTTTCGTCGTTTCATTAGAACGGAATGTTGGTGTGCTTATTTTATTGGATAGTAGTATAAAACTCGTTTGATCCGATATGATCGCTCCGATCCCTATATGATATTTCCGGGCGATCTGTTTGTACGACCTACGGATCGTCTTGCAGGATCTTATCGATCTCATCAAGTAAAGAACGGATGCTCTTATAGGATCTTCGTAGGATCTTCTATAGCTCGTAGGGAGCGGTGACGGTAGGTTTTGGTATCCGTATCACGCCCGATCGTTCCACTTCAAATAAATACTTTTCTTATCGCAAACGCTCTGCGTACAGCTGAAATAGGAGATCGACTCCTTGCCGGGATCGGCGATCTCAAGGGCGATGACTTCCTGTCCGTCCGCATCGGTCGAAAAGCTTTGCAGGATACAACAGACAGCATTCTTTTCCGGCAGGATCTCTTCGGGAAGTCCTCCCGGCTCGTAGGTATCGCTCGATAAGACCTTCATTTCCCGATCCAGCTGAAGGATCCGATATTTTTCCGGCGGATGGATCACTTCGCTCGAAAGGTTGAGCGAGAGCGATTCCTTGATGTTTTTGCCGCCAAAATTTGTCATCGCTTCGGCGGTCTGTGAGTGGGTGAAGCCTCCGTTGGTCGGATGATCGACATCGATCTGAAAAGCGTTTCCGGAGGTGGCATAGACGCTGCCGTCGGATCCCTGATAGATATATCCGATGGTATATTGCAAGGTACCGCCTTTTTCTTTTGCCGGAAAATAGATCTTCGCATCCATTTTGGTGTTGTTTTCCCGATCGGATGCGGAGAGGTCTTTTGTATTCGTATCGATGTGCAGATCGCTGATATTTTCGCTGAACAAGACCCGAGAAGGCAAAGGATCTTCTTTCTCTTCGGGCGGGATGGTCAGTTCATAAAAATATCCGATCACTTCTTTTTGTTCAAATTTATAGACGATATTTTTGTGTTTTCTTCCATCAGAGCCATCGTGGATCTCTTCTTTTTTGGTCGCATAGATCCTATCCTGCTCTGAGAGCGATGCTTCCGGAGCCGCCTTTGTGGAAGGATAGGTTTTTTCACCGGACTCCGGAGGATCGGCAAAGGTGCCGATATACTCCGTAGTGAGTATCATTCCGACCGGTCGATCTTCCCGATCAGTTGCATTTGCCAGCTGAAACCCGGCAAGGATCAGGATCCCGACGATGATCAGATAGGTTATGATGATATGCTTAGTCTTCATCTTCCGCCTCCAATTTTCCATCGAATTTCAAAATATCACCGACATCGCATTGCAGATGATAGCAGATGCGATTGATCGTGCCGAAACGCACGCCCTTCGCCTTTCCGCTGCGCAAGATCGACAGATTCGCCTCGGTGATGCCGACCAGGGCACAGAGTTCTTTGGATGTCATTCCTCGTGCTTTGAGCACATCTTCGAGATAAATGCCGATCGCCATCGCAGCCTCCTACACGAAGAGATCGTTGTCGTCCTTCAGTACCTTGCCTTCCCGGATGTATCGCGAGAAGATCAGCAGCCCGAGGACAAAAAGGATGGACAGGACCGGGAAGTACGCATGCGTATTGAGGATGAACAGATCTTTCCAAAAGATGATCTGCAAGATGTTCAGTACGATGTTGACGGTCACGATCCAAGAGAGCGCACGCGCGGCATGGGATGACAATTTTTGTGAAAGTACGACCACCTGTTCCGAATAGCGTGAGATCCGTAGTTCTTCCAGCAGATCGAGCGCAAGCAGTATCAGGTAGATGTTTAGGGCATGAGGGAGCGCGTAGACGGCAGATCGAAGAACAGTAAACAACATATTCGGATAGAAGCTCATGCCGAGATCGCCGATCATCGCTTGTTTTATGCTCTGATCTTTCAGATCCAATATCAGGGAAGAGAAATACGATAGGATGATCGCAGCGAGCGAGAACATCGCAAGAGCGGAGAGCATCCATGCGAGATATCCGTGCAGCTCCTCGGTCTTGAGCGAGAAGAAGATGCGGAGCAGCCTTAGCGCAAAATAGCCGAACAGGATCGAATAGAGCGAGGTCGAAACGATGATATTCTTTGATCCAGGCAGATAGGCAAGCGGATTCATCAAAGTTTGATCGCCGGAGAAAGGATCTGCCGGAGTTGTATTGATCATCGAATACAAACTGACGAAGCATGCCAACGACAAGAGCAGCAGCAAATGATCTTCCGCAAAGAGTTTGCGTTTTTTGGCGATCTTCAGTAAGATCAGGAGCGGGATCAGGCTGAGTGCAACATAGATCGCGATCGCGACCGCATTGCCGACCGCGCCCGTGAGCGAAAGCTTCCGAAGCAGGCTCGTGATCTGAAAGAATGGATAATAAAAGACGAGACTAGGGGTCACTCTTGATCGGTCAAAAAATGCAATGAGCAGGCAGATGATCGCCTCTGCGATCAATACGCGGATCAATAATGTTTTTTTCATGATCGATATCGGGAGCTCTTCAAAAGCTCTCCGCCCTCTTTTTCACTTCAGAATTATTGTTTTACAATAATTTTTCTTTTATTGTAACGCTGAAATTATCGTTTGTCAATAATTTTTGTTTCCCAAAAGCGCGATCGCATCGATCGGTACATAAAAAAAACGCAGCATCGCTGCGTTATACGATCCAAGCTCTTTGCTCCAAAAAGGAAGAGCGATCCAAAAATACGGATCTTTTAGAAGCACCACTTGGCGACATTTTTGTTTTTACAGCTTGTAGGAAATGCTGCGCCTATCGCTGCATCGTTTCATCGGAGCTGTATTTATGTGATGATCTTATTGGATAAGTATAAGATCTTTTTGAAACGGATCGCTTTGTCCGTTTCGCTACGGATCGATAGATCTTTCCGATCGAATGACCACGGCATCGCTGATCGGCATCGAAGGCTCAAGCGAGCGTTCCTTGCTTAAAGGCAGGACTACGGATCTTTCTCCCGATGATCATAGATGAAAGGAGCTTTTGAACTGTTTGAGCTCGCTTGGGGCATCCTCCTCATTGCTTTCGAGGATCAAGTAGTGATTTTTTCCTTCTTCATCGGTGAACACCCAAGCATAGACCAAAAACTTTTTGCCGGAAAACATCTGATCGATATAGCTTCCGGTGATGAGATTGGCTTCATAGCCGGCAAATTCGTCCTTTGCGGTGCGAAGCTCCGTTCCCTTGCCGAGCGCGCCGAGGTATTTTTCGACATATTCGGTGAGATCGCCTCTTGTTTTGATGCTCGAGCCGATCGGATCATCGGACCCCTGCTCATTGGGAGAGGAGTTTTCTTTTTGTGGAAAAGGAAATACGCCGAGCTCGATGATGGAAGCATTGGTATCGTTGAAATAAGTGATGGACGGTGAACCGACCTCTCCGCCGATGGACGACCATTCCCCTTTCATCAAAACATGACCATACACATCTGCACCCAATGAAGTCTTGCCGACCGAGATCGGATCGCCGTCTACGAGGATCCAAGCGATCACGGCGACAAAAACAACTGCAACGAATACTACTCTTTTCATGATCCTCCTATCCTTTATAACACTAAAAATCGATAGAACACATAGACTTTTCGATCCTTATTTGATACGGTCCGCAGATCGACCCGGCAAATATTTATATCGATATCCTTTAGAACTACCGCTTGGTGACACTATTTTTTATATCTTGTAAGGAACAGGTCCCCCGCTGCTGCATCGCTCCGTCAAAACAGAAAGATATTTATGTGGTGAGTTTATTGATAGTATTAGGAATATCACTCATAGGAGCTCGGATCGATCTTATATGCTCAAACCGGTCCGGTATCAGATCATTCTCCGGTACGGATCAGGAAGGTACCGAATTCATTTTCTGCTCCTTTTGTATTTTGTCCTTCGAGAAATCCTTTGCAAAAAATGTTCTCTTTTGTCAAAGAAAATCGCAATGGAAGTTGATCCGGGATCTGCTGTTTCAATATTCTCAGCATGACTTCCGCGATCTCCTCATAAGCCTCGATCTTTTTGGGATGGATGAACAGAGCGCAATCTGCGACCCGATCTTCCGTATCGATGCTGCAGTCGCAAAAGCCGATCAGTACATTGTTCTCCTTGCATGCGACGGCATGTCCGTTTCGGATGCTTTTGGCAAGCTGTTGTTCGATCATTTTTTTATTGTCCGAGTATGTCGCAGAGCTATGTACGGGATCGGTATTCACTACAGCGATAAATTCGACCAATTCTTCCATCTGAAACGGTTTTGGACTTCCTTTCAAACAAAAAAGCTTCATAAGGGACTCCTTCCTCATATAAGATCGCTCAGACTCCGGGCGTGATCATTTTTTGATCAAGGCATAAGACAGCATGCCGAGTCCGAGTAAACATACGATACCCAAAAGTATTATCCTGTTTTGCATCATCGATCGCGGCAGGGCTTCGTTCATCGTGGATGCGCCACCGTTTTCGGTCGATCGGTTCGATTTTTGATCTTCTGTGTTCGCCGGGGCGGCATCGGCGGATAATTTAGCGAGGCGTTCCTGTTCCGCCTTGGCAAGATCGCCGTTGTTGATATACTCCTCCAGTCTCTGCGCGATGTTGTGATCTTCTTTGATCCGGATCGTGCCCGTCTCGGGATCGAATTTTTTGATATGATAGAGGCAGTAGATCTCATCACCCGAGCTGCCGATCAGATACTGTTCTCCGACTTTGAGACCTTGGTCGGGATAGGCGAACTCAAGCGACCTTCCTTCTTCAAGATCGCCCTTAAATGCGAATTTTTGTGTTACGGTGATACGATCCTTGGCGATCTCGGTCACCACACCGATATAGGTCATCGCCTCATCTTCACGGAGAAGGATCTCCGGAATGTCGCCGGCATAAGCGGTAGCCGTCATCGCGAAGATACAACATAAAAAGATAAATAGTTTTTTCATACGGACCTCCGATCCTTCATAACAAATCGTTCTGTCAAACAACTAGGGTAATTGTCCACTGTCGGTTCGTCATAGGGCTATGCTCATTATATCATAGGATCGATGCGGATGTCATTCAAAATTCTACAGTCCGATCACGATAAAAATCTATGAAAGCTTGTCCTTTTGTGATAGTATGTAAGTAAAAGAGATCCATTTGATAACGATGTTCACAGGCATACGTCATAACGAGCGAGAAAGAGAGAGAGCGATGGAAGAGATCCTTCTTTATATAAAAGAAATTTTTCAATATATGCAGGAAAATATTTGGGCACGCAAACTGATCGTCTCGGGACTCGGGCTGATCCTGGCGATCCTTCTGATCAATATGATCAATCGAGCGCTCTATTCCAAGATCGGAGAGACGAACCGGTTTTATATGGCGCGCAAGCGGACTTATTATATCGTCACCATCCTTTACATCGTCCTTATGTTCTTTGTCTGGTTTGAGCTGGCAGGAGCGTTCACCACCTATGCCGGACTGTTGTCCGCCGGGATCGCGATCGCGCTGAAGGATCTGTTTTCCAATATGGCGGCATGGCTTTTTATCATGTTCAAACGCCCTTTCTCCGTAGGCGACCGGATCCTGATCAACGGCAAGCGCGGCGATGTGATCGATGTTCGGATCTTCCAATTCTCGCTGATCGAGCTGAACGAACCGGCAGACGGAGAGCAGAGCACGGGACGTATGGTCGATATCCCGAACCACTATGTATTTCTTTATCCCGTCGTGAATTACGTGAAAGGATTCAAGTATATCTGGAACGAGATCAAGATCGAGATCACTTTTGAGAGCGATTGGAAAAAGATGAAGAAAGAGCTGGAAAAGATCGTGGATCGACATACGCTCCATTTCACCGGGAATGCTGAAAAAGAGATCCGAGCCGCTGCACGAAAGTACATGATCTATTTTAACAACCTGACACCGATCGTCTATACCGATGTACGATCGAGCGGGGTGCAGCTGACCTTGCGCTATCTGTGTGAGCCCAAGACCAAAAGACAGACCGTCAATGATATCTGGGAAGATATCTTGAAAGTCATTGCCCAGAATGATGACATCAACCTCGCATACCCGACCCATCGGATCGTCCGAACCTGATCCTGTCACAAGATCGCTATGCCTTGCAGATCGGTGGGGGGACAGATCGGGCGAAGTGAGAGCGATGATCAGCCAAAGTAAGAGCATAGTGAGATCGCTCCGCTCTGTTGCAGTGAAGAGGAAATGTATCGGCTTTTCAGTCGATGAGGCTCAAAACCAAGATATGAAACAGAGTTTCCAACAAAGATCTCAAGCAAGAAGGAGTGTAGGGGAGATGACGGCTCGACCATCTTCTTCCTCACTCCTGATCATTCAGTCCGCCTATCGGTAAACGTTAGGGGACTTTTTTGATG
>JAUMYO010000042.1:7942-19168 GCA_030528605.1 Peptostreptococcaceae bacterium
TCACTCCTGATCATTCAGTCCGCCTATCGGTAAACGTTAGGGGACTTTTTTGATGTTGCATTATTTTTTGCTGCTTTTTCTGTGGTATCGCATGATCGGAGCCTGCCGATCTTCCCGGATGTCGCATCCTTAAGAAAAAAGATCGCATCGACTTCGAGCGTGGTGATATCGTTGCGTATGATCTTCAGTGGCGTGGTTTCCTCCCTTTCTTACATCGCATAAGTGACCTTAATCGTCATTTCCTCTGCCGGCAAGGATACGCCGGGACTGCGCTTGATCTTACATTTTTGATCTTCGGAAAAGCCGATCGTCTCGCCGTCCTTCAGCGTGACATCGCTTGTGATCACATAGGTCGCGATCTGTACCAAAAAGTCGTACAGATCCGGCGGTTCCAAAGTGGTATCGAGGATCTCGATATTGTCCTTTCCAAACATTTGCATCCCGTAAGTATAGGCACATACTCCGCGCTCGCCTCGGTACAGCCCGAACCAGATCAGATCGGTCACCGGGAAATAACCTTCGTTTATCGCCTGTGCCGAATCGATGTAGAATTCCGGCTCAAACACCGTGCCGCTCATATAAACGCCCAGTACATTATCCGACTTGCAGGCACTTGCGACCAGCTTGACCATCATCAGGCTTCGGTCGATCATATCCGCATCCGTCCCAAGCACCGCGATCATCAGATGCGCCTGATGTCTTGCGGTGACTTCGACTGCATCCTCCCACATAAAATTGTTTCTCGCATTCTCCAGAGCTTCGTCATTTGGGATCGGCGCCGGCATCAGACTGACAGCACACATCATCCCTTCGTATTCAAAGACCAGCGAATTCTCGTTGTGAGTCTCATCTTTCTCTGAATAGGTGATGCCCCAATCCTTCGCCAGATCTTCGCCAAAACGATCCATATCCCAGGAATCATCTTCCAAAAGTACGAACCCGACAAAAGATCCCGAGTTGTTCTCTTCCTTTGTCGCTTTCTTATTCTTAAACAAATTAAAAGCCATCTGATCACTCCTTTTATTTTTTATGAAATCATATTAAAGCATCGATCTTTTATCATTATACATCTAAAAAAGGGAAAATAGTACTTTGATCTGCAAAATAAAGAAATATGTTCAGGGTTTTGTAAAGGGATCATCCCGGGATCCATCAAAACATCATTAAGAGCGGTGGAAGGGTCTTTGTCCGATATGATCTGAGAAAGAAGAGGTCATACTATTATCCAATAAAATAAGCATATAAATACACTTCCCTTCTAATGAAACGACGAAACGGGCGAGGGCATCATTCCATATGAGCTATAAAAAAATGTTGTTAAGTGCCGTTTCTAAGGAATAATAGTATCAAAACTCATTTTTGATCAAATCAGCCATACATAGCCGGAATAGTATTTTTTGAAGGGATCAGAGGTCGCACTTGAGTCGGTGTTGCTTTGAATGAATAAAATACCTCCTGCTCCAAGAACAGATCCATCTGCACTTGAGAGAGGAGGTATTAAAAATTTTTATTGAACTAAAAGCCGGCCGATATCCTGCTTGCTAAGATCGGCAGAAGACAGCCTGTAAAAAGACCGGACTCCTGACAGATCCTATCATCTCAGAAGGATATCTCACTAAACAGTCGGCAGCATACGAAAGATCATCTGTGCCGCTTCAGCGCGTGTTGCATTTGCTTTTGGAACGAATCTTCCGTTTTCACGCCCGCCGATGATCCCGTGGTCTGCCATAGCCTGAACAGATGCTTTTGCCCAGTTGCCGATGTCTTTTTCGTCGCTAAAGCGGATCGGATCTTTCGGCATCCGTTTTATTTCCGGGTCAAATTTGCTGTAGCGGTCCAAAATGGATGCCATCTCTTCGCGCGTGATATTTTTGTGCGGTCTGAATTCTCGTCCGTAGCCGCTGATGATCTGATTTTGTTGTGCCCATACGACGGACTCATAGTACCAGCTTTGCGGATCGACATCGGAGAATGTGCCGGAGCTTAGCGTATGACTTTTTTCTCCTTTGTTCCAATTGGAGAGGATCGCTACGAATTCGGCACGCGTGATATTCGCGTTGGGATAGAATCGATCTTTTTCCCTGCCGTTTACGATCCCTCGATCATGAAGAGCATAGATCGCTTCGGCGTACCAAGCATCGGTTTTGACATCCGAGAACTTGGCAACATATTTTTTTGCCGGCTCTTTTCTTCCGATCGCATAGAATGAAAGATGCTCTGTCGTGAATGAGATCCTGCCGTCTTTATATTTTGCATCGGTCATTTTCGTAAGCGTTCCGCTTGGTTCGATGCGATAGATCGTGAGCAGGTCATCGTCTTGTTTTGTCGATCGGTAAGGGATCGAGATGGAGATCTTTCCGGTCTTGTGATCCGACAGCTCTTTGCCGTCGATGAGGATCTTGATGTCGAATACGGGGTCGCGCCCTATTTTTTTCTTCAGGTCTGTCTCCGTTTTTTTGTCGAAATGAGAATAGATATCTGCGACCCGATCGATCGATAGGAGAACATCGGATCTTTTTGCTTGCTGCATCCGATCGATCGATGCGATCGCCTTCGGATCCAATCGGATGTCAAGCAGATCGGTTTTTACCGTCAGGCTCAGATCTTTATGGTCGGACAGTTTGCTGATGATCACATCATCCAAACCGACGCGGACCCCTTTTGGAGACTTGTCGGTACCAAGGTCCAAGGTCACATTCCTGTCTTCTTTCATCGATTTTTCGATCTCTTTGCGGAATGCTTCTAAAAGCTCCCTGTCGATCGTGATATGGGCGATATCGTTTTTATCGATCGTGATACCGATCTTTTCTTTTATCGAAGGACCGGCACCGGTCGAACTGTTGAAGGAGTTTACTTTCCGGTAATCGTTGGTATAATGCCAGATGACCTCGTCGTTATTTTTGAGAGAATAACTCATAAGACCGTATGGAACATAGACACCGTTTACCGTGTACATCCATCCGCTATATTTTCCGTTCGTAAATTCGGACAACCAGTCGTTCTCGGTCGGAGATTTGATGGAATAGATATATCCTCCGGCATGTTCATCACGGATCCTGTATTCGATCGAATGTTCGCGCAGTGCTTTGTCGAACAGATCATAGACCTTGATGTTATCCGGCATCCGATACTCTTTTCGGGAGATCCAGCTTTGCTCTGTAGAACCTCCGATCTGCATTCCTTTCAGCGTAAAGCCGACGTTGATGGTCGATTGAGAACTGCCGCCTCCGCCGCCGATATTTGGGGTCGCCGGTCTGAGCTTAGCGATCGCATCTTCGAGTGCGGAGATCTTCTCCAGGAGCGACTCGAGAACGGGCGGATCGACTTTGATCTCTTCCAGCGCATGATCTCGTGCCGTGATCAATGCGGCGATGCTTTCTTTGCTATATTTTTCTTTTTCGCTCAAGATCTTGTTTGCCCGGTCGATCAGAATGAGGAGCCGGTCTTTTGCGATCTTGGGGTCGTTCATTTTTTCGGGATCACGAAATACTATGTCCGAAAAATCGTATAGAGCGTTCTTTCCCGATCTGAAACGCTGATAAGCCTCGAGTGCATAAGTGGCTTGTGTCGTGCTTAAAGGCTGTGCATTCGCATCATCGACATGATGTTTGAAGCCGCCTTCATTCGGCGAGTAGTGATCCATCAGTGCGGACAGGATATTGACCCGACTGTTGGTAAAGAAGCCGTTCTCTTTTTGCAACGGATCCATCTCTAAAGTGGAAAGCGCGAGCAAGACCTGCGCGATGGCTTCGGAGCTGCTGTATCCGTGGGTCGCCGACTGTCGGTCTCTAAGAAAGCGCAGACCGTTTTCGATCGCGATCTTGACATTTTCTCGGTCTCGATATTTTGCAAGAGATTGCAGAGCCATTGCGGTAATATCGATGTTGGAGGATCCGTTTTTGATCAGGGAGAATCCGCCGGATGCAGGATCCTGATAACTTAGGATCTCTCGGATCAGTTTTTCGCGATCCCAACGATGACCGATACCGCTATAAGGTTTGCTGTCCAAAGCGATCAATGCAAAGATCGCTTCGTTGGATCCGTCTTCGATCGAATCATGATCCAGCAAACGTTGGATAAAAGGATGATCCATTTTTTCAGCATCGATCCCGAGCGATCCCAGAGCCAGGATCACGCGTGCGAGGGTCGTAGGTTTTTGATTGAGCTTAAAATGTGGATCGGACTCGGAGAATGCGGAAGATACGGATCCGACATAATACTGCCGGGTATGTTCATCGAATCGTTTTTCACCGCGAGCCAGTGTCAGGATCGCCCATTCATCCCCGAATCGATAGCTTTTGTTTTCGTAGATCTTTTGGAGATAAGATCGACCGCCGTTGAGTGCTGTCAGTACCTTTTCGTCGATATCGACCTCGGAGGATCCCGTCTGCTCCGCAACACGGATACGAAGGATGATCGGATCCGGAGCATTCGTCTGATCGACAGGAACTCCGGTGGCGATGACTTCGCCCGCTTGGATCCCGCGGATGAAATATTTGTCATCGGCAACATAGCCCTTGTTGAGCCCTTGGTCGATGTATTTTTTCTTGGTTTGGATCTGAACTTTACCATCGCCTTGGTAAGTCCAAAGGATCTTCGGGTCGGAAACATGGTTTTCGCTCGGATCGGAGCCGATCAATTCCATACCGAGGGATCGTTCCTCTCCTTCTTTGATCTGGATCTCGGTACTTGCCAAGCGGATCTCTCGGATCGGATTTTTATATACTATCGTGACCGTCGACTTGCCGGAGATCGGCTGTTGAAGACGGGGATCTCTTGATGTTGCGGTGAGTTCCACGGTGCCTGCTTTATATGGGACGATCGAGACGATGATATAGGAGATATATTTGGCGATCGACTCATCGGCACTCGTGATCTCCCACAGGTCTTTGTAAGAAGCGTTTTGCGGTTCGACGATCACGGCTTGCGGACCTTTGCCGATCAGCGTTCCGGATCCGGTGAGCGGGATGAAGTCGAAATTTTGACTCATACTGTTGCGCTCGTGAACGACATAGGTCCCGCCGATCGGTCGGATGCTTCTCACGGGGACATAGGTCGATTCCAAAGCGACGGATGAGGTATAGTCGCCCAGCTTTATCTCCAGGGTCGCTTTGCCCGGCTCGTTGAACACAAATTCGTTATTGCTCAGGCGAAACGCATTGCTGCCTTTTGCCTTGTACTCGAAATTGCTTTCGATGACATCGAGATAGTCGGATCGACCTTTGAATCTTGCTTTGAGCAGGACTTCTTTATATACTTTTCCCTCAAACGAATACTCTTTTCCCGCGACATTCTCGGACTGAGAGAAGTCATCTTGTCCCTCATCGGAGATAAAAACTTGCAGATCTTCAAGCTCCGGATATTTTAGAGACAGATCGAATTCAGCGACCTTCGTTCCCTCTTCGCCGGGGGTATCGATCTGAAACGCTTCCACCACGATACGTTCTTCCCCATAGGAATAAACGATACCGCTTTCATATCCTACCTGAGCTTTTCCGGCATTTTGGGTGGAAGTTCTCCACTGGATCGAGGCAGGGTCTGCGCCGACCAGCTCCAATCGCCCGATCTGTCGATCTCGTCCGCCTAAAACCGCATTGGCGGTGATCGTTCCTTTTTTGTTCAGCGTGATCTGATCGTTCAGAACATCCGTAAAACGTACCGGATAAACGAATTGGACGCTCGGATCGACATATTCGTGATCTTCGCCGTGAGCAGGGAGAAAATCGGTCGCATCTCGTCCCCAAGATCGATGATGATCCTGCTTGTTTTTGTTCAAGAGATCGACGACTGCTTTTGTCTTCATCTCGTCGAGGCTGAAAGATCGTACGCCGTCAAGACGGCTCTCTCCTTTTGCGACCGCCTTGTCATAGGTCTGTAGGTGGTAACTGTCGGTGATCGAACCGAGCGTTGAATCGTCGACCAGTCCGCCGACATGGGCAGATCTTTTGATGGAGCCGGTCGCATAGCTGTTGATGATGTTTCCGGAATCCAAATGACCGACCATCAGACCGAAGGTGGAGAATGGTTTCCTTTCCGATACGATAACATAGGAATTGATGATCGTGCCGCTGCTTTTCGATGCCAACGCTCCTTTTCCGTAGAAGCTGTTGACTCCTTTGATCTTGAGTCCGAGATTCTGAACGACACCGTCTTCACCGATCGCCCCGAACAAAGGATAGACAACGGTCGGAGCAAGCTCGATGATATGACCGTTTCCATCGATCTTCGCATTCATTATCGTTTGGGTGTTCTCCAAGGTCTGGGAAGTCATCTCGATATCATTTTCTAATCGATAGACTTTCCCGTCTTCGATCTTGTAGAGTTCTTCGGCATTACGAAGGGAGATCACTTCGGGCTGTTGTGACAGATCAAAGCCGATCGTATTGCGCTCTTTCAGGTTTGAGATCGCATTTTGCAGGCGATCTTTTGCTTCGTTCAATTCGATCTGAGTACTGTCTTGAGCACTTAGAAGCGTTTTGGCATGTGCGGAGGCAAGAGAATATTCCTCGAATGAACTTTTTTTGTACCGATAGGCATCTATATTTTTATGTTGCTCGATAAGAGCGGTGAGCTCATCTGTTCGGAGCGGCACTCTGCGCAACGCGTCATACATTCTTTGTAAGGTTTGGACGGCTTCACGGATCCGTTCTTCATCGACCGGATCGGCTGTCAGCAGGTCACGAACTTTGTCCGCCTCCGCTTTGATATTTTGGACATCCTCCGGCTCGAAAACATCTTCCTTGATGTTGTCGATCTTCTGAAGCAGCAAAGACAGATCTTTTTTCAGATCGTCTTTCGGATCGCTGCCGGATCTTGTCAAGGCCAGCTCACCCTGATCGAGCGTCCAGTGCAGATGACCTTCTTTACGGTCGGCGTTGAGTTCATCGACTAAACGGGACAGATCGCCCGGATCGTTTGCGTTAAAGTGGCGGGAAGAGCCGGTTAGTTTAATGGATCCGCTGTCAGAGTAGTATGGATTTTCGGTTCCGGACCAATAACAATTATGCAGTTCAACACTCTCTGCATAAATATATCCTACTATGGCATTTGAATAATCAGAAAGTAAGGCTTCCTCGTCTCCTTCTTCCAAGTCGGAGAAAGTTATCTTTAGGATCCCGACACTGTTGTCGATCGTGATCCTTTCAGGTGCATCTTCAGCGATCTCTCCAACGATCCCGCCGATAGAGTCTTGATTTTCCTTAGAGGTCGTGATCGTGACATCGACCAGGGAATTTTGGACTCTACCGGACATTGTTTTTGCGAGAGCACCAATGGTCGAATCTCCCTCGAGATCTCCTTTGACGATCAGGTTCTTAATGATCGCATCTTCTTGGAGAGATTCAAAGAACGGATAGCCATTTACGGTGATCGTATGACCGTTCCCGTCCAGCTCTCCGTTAAAAGAGATGCCTTCCCAATCTTCGGATAAGGCGATATCTTGTGTTAACACATATTTTCCGGTCTGATCTTGGAGCGTCATAAGCTCCTGCTCCGTGCCGATCGATCGAGCTTCTTCGGCATGACCGTATGCCGGGAAACTGCTTATCAGTATGGAAATAATACATAGAATAGATAATAATTGATCGATCGTTTGTTTGATTTTTTGTCGTGACATAGTTCTCCTTTGCTTTAGATCGAAAGATCGTTATTGATACTCCTTACTGATAATATAGCCTTCTTATAGATTTGTCAATAGGATGTCCGAATAAGGAAGGATCGATACAATGGAGTGATGTCAATAGAAAAAGGCTTTTCAAAGATCCTTAGAGAAAGAGTAGAGAGGCGATCGTATGAAAAAATATGTTGGAGCAAAAAAATAAAATATGTAGCGAAAAGATCTTTTGGAAGAGATCGGATCGACACAAAAATTTGTTGAACTATCAAAAATGTTATGCTACACTAACATTGTATATAAAAGGGGAAACGGGTGTGAGTCCCGTACGGTGCCGCCACTGTGATGAGCTTTGCTCTAAGTCAGATCGCCTTTGTTCCACAGCTCTACGGGTCATAGAGATGGATCGTTCCGTCTTTAGGGCGGAATTTTTTTGACCTAATAAAGAATAGGAGAGTACTTATGAAGAGAACTTTTAAGAAATTGGCTGCATTGTCCATGTCCGCGCTGTTGTTGCTGACGGCTTGCGGCAAGCCACAGGAAGCGCAGAATCCGACGGACGGCGGAGGAGAACAGAAGCCGGAAGCTCCGGGGATCGAGCGTTTGGTGAACAAGGAGGAGATCATCGTTGCGACCGAGATCTATGACGAGAGCTTCGACCCTTGTATGGGGTGGGGAACTTATGCGGATCCGCTTTTCCAGAGCAAGTTGCTGAAGGTCTTAAACAACAAAATGGAAAATGATCTGGCTACGGAATATAAAGTCAGCGAGGATGGATCGACATGGACTTTTAAGATCCGTGACGATGTCAAATTCCACGACGGTGAAAAGTTGACGGCAAAAGATGTCGCATTTACTTTCAACAATGCGAAAGAGTTGGCGAGCAGCGTCGACTTGACGATGATGGAGAAGGCTACGGCGATCGATGATACGACGGTCGAGTTCAAAATGAGTATGCCATATTCGGCATTCCTTTATACCGCGGCGATGCTCGGGATCGTACCGGAGCATGCGTACGGCGATTCCGCATCGTACCATAAAAATCCAATCGGTTCCGGTCCGATGAGATTCGTTCAATATGACGAAGGTCAGCAGTTGATCATGGAGCGCAACGATGATTATTATGGCAAGAAAGCGAATTTCAAAAAATTTGTCGTCGTTCTTATGGATCCGGATTCCGCTTATGCTGCAGCACAGGCCGGTACCGTAGATATCGCGGTCTCCAATCAGGCGTTGATCGGGAAAGATGTGGAAGGCTTCGGCAAAAAAGTGATCGACACCTATGATTATCGCGTGATCTCATTCCCGGTGAACAAAAGCGGCGGCAAGACCGAGCAAGGCGATCCGATGGGGAATGACGTGACTTCCGATCCGGCGATCCGAAAAGCATTGTCGATCGGTATCAGCCGTTCCAATATCGTGGATAATGTCTTAGCGGGATATGGCGAGGCGACCGTGGATATATTCGCGAAGTTCCCTTGGGGGCTGGGCGAAGAGGTCAGATCATTCAAAGACGGTGATGTGGAAGCTGCCAAGAAGATCCTGGACGAAGCGGGCTGGGTGCCGGGAAGCGACGGGATCCGCGAAAAAGACGGTGTAAAAGCGGAATTTGTGTTGATGTACGGTGCATCGGCGCTGGAGCGTCAAGCGATCGCACTTGGATTTACGGAAGAAGCAAAAGCACTGGGGATCAAAGTCGATCCGGCGGGCTTGGACTGGTCGGAGATCGAAAAAAGATCCAAGACCGATCCGATGGTTCTGGGCGGAGGACATTACAATCCGATGAACATCACTCGATTGTATGACAGCAAGTATGCGAACCGATCCGGATGGGCAAATGTTGCCGGATATAGCGATCCGAAGACCGACGGATATATCAAAAAAGCGATCACATCGCTTACGGAAGAAGAGGCAAACGGCTATTGGAAAAAAGTGCTGTGGGACGGCGAATTCGGACCGAGCGTGATGGGCGATAATGTATATCTGCCGGTATGTTTTATCAAACAGATGTATTTTCTTCGTGACGGGATCGATATGGGTGCGGATCTGATCCTGCCTCATGATCATGGTCCTGCGATCATGTTGGATATCGTGAATTGGGACTATAAAGCATAAATTTGAATTTTATATGAAGATCGGATCGAAAGCATAAAGAGGGTTTTCATTCTTTATTCGATCCGACCGATCCCCGGAAGCATCATCATGGGGATCTATACGGTGAGATCATATAGGTCTCAGTATCAATAACGATCGGACCAACCAAGCTTTTTTAGGCTTGGTTGGTGTTTTATACGAAGGATAAGGTGCGCCGGTCCATATCAGGAATGCTTGCCGAATTTTTTCATTACGACGATGACCGAGCGACCTTTATCAAGGGAGAGGTATTTTGAATACAACAGTAAAATATATTTTAAGATCCGTGATCAAAGCACTGACGCTGATCATCGCGCTCTCGATCTTGACATTCGCACTGCTGGAGGTCTCGCCGATCGATCCGGTGAAGGCATATATCGGCACGGACAAATTCGTCAGTGAGGAGCAGATGGAACATATCGCGGAAAAATGGGGGCTGAACGATCCGCCGGTCACACGTTATTTCAAATGGGCGGGCTCGATGATCCGAGGAGAGATGGGCACTTCGCAGACTTTCGGCAGACCGGTGTCGGAGATCATTGCGACCGGCGTAGCTAATTCTTTTATGCTGATGCTGGTGTCGTGGCTTTTGTCCGGCGTGCTCGGATTTTTGCTCGGGATCTTGGCGGCGGCTTATCGTGATTCGATACTCGATCGTGGGATCCGGACATTCTGCTACTTATTATCATCGACACCGACCTTTTGGATCGGGATCCTGTTGTTACTATTGCTCAGTGTGAAGTTGAAACTGTTCCCGATCGGACTTTCTTCACCGATCGGAAAGATGGCGGATGAGGTGACATTCCTGGACCGGCTCTACCATTTGGTACTTCCGGCATTGACTTTGAGCATTATCGGCGTGTCGAGTATCGCATTGCATACGAGAGAGAAGATGATCGAGGTGTGGAACAGCGATTTTGCACTCTTTGCAAAAGCGAGGGGAGAGAGCAGGGGAATGATCATTCGAGATCATGGGATCCGGAACATCCTGTTGCCCGCGGTCACATTGCAATTTGCTTCGATCAGCGAATTGTTCGGCGGCTCGGTGCTTGCGGAGAATGTATTTTCTTATGCGGGACTGGGGAGCGTGACCGTGACCGCAGGAACGAAGGGCGATCTGCCACTGCTGCTCGGGATCACGATGGTAACGGGCTCGATCGTTTTTATCGGGAATATGATCGCCAATCTGCTTTATCCGGTCATCGATCCGAGGATCAAGGAGGCGAAACATGTCGAACACTAATTCGCTTTCAATGCAAAAAACTATTAAAACAAAAAAATTGAATCTGCGCAAAAAGATCATTTGGATCCTTTGCTTGTGCATCGGATTCCTGGCATTGATCATAATTGCAGGTCTATTTATAAATGAAAGTCATTACGGTGTAAATTTTACGGATCAAAATCTTGCGCCTTCCCCAAAACATCTTTTCGGAACGGACTGGCTCGGACGGGATATGTTTTTCCGCTCGATCAAAGGGATG
>JAUMYO010000129.1 GCA_030528605.1 Peptostreptococcaceae bacterium
AAGCTATAAAAATAAAAATGTTGTCAAGTGATAGATCTAAAGGATAATAGTATAAGTGCCGGTTCTAAAGAATAATAATATCAGTATAAAATGCAATAGGGTCGATACGGATCGCTGCGGATCATGATCGATAGGAGAATTTATGATTTTTGGTAAAAACAAAAAATATGATATCAAAGACCGTCGAACGGAGGAGGATTTCTTACAGTCCTTCAAGAATCATCAGGAGAGCAAGAGTGAGGAGAGGTCAAAGCCGGATACGGCGCAGAGTATCAAGCTGATGCTGCGCGGTGCGGTGTTTTTTGGGATGCTCCTGATCATCGACATCGGATATCGAAAGTACCGATACACCGATTCGCCGATGGAGACCGTCTTTTTCGTCTTGTTTTTGATGAGCGCGGTGGGCACATTACAGCTTCCGGCAGGACTGTATTATCTGATCAAAAATATGTGGCAGGATATACCGACCAACAAAAAGGGCAGATAGAGGCAGGATCGTTGCAGGTCCGGTTTGAGTGGACCGTCTCCAAAGTATGAGAAAGTATCGGTGAACACGGATCGGATCGACCGAGACCTCGTTTGCAGGAAGAGATCTCAAAATAAGTCCGGATCGCAGGTTTTTTTGCGGATCGACGATACCATCTTCCGATAGAAGGGAGATCCTGTCTGTTTTGGGAGAAGGAAGATCGGTCGGCTCTTTTGCGGAGTACGGATCGCCGATATCCACGACCCGAAAGAATGAGCGCAGGAAGATTCGGGAGCGAGCAAGAGCTTCCTCGTTGCGATCCGATCGCCATGAAAAGAAAGGAATGAACGCGGCGGTCAGGCGTTCCGATAGAAAAATCGAATGGACGCGATAAGAAAGATCGATCGAACTCCGAAGGCATCGATCCGCTCTTTTGATCGGGAATATGGTATAATTATCGGGACGATAAAATTTTTGGAGGTTTTGTATGATAAAGAAGATACCTTTGCCGATGGCGGGGCTGATCTTAGGCATCTTTGCGCTGGGGAATCTGTTGAGGAGTTATGGTGAGACGGTCCGGATGATCTGCGGAGCACTCGGTGCGATCCTATACATATCGTATGTGATCCGGCTTTTTGTCGGAAGGGACCGATTGGGAGAAGAGCTGACAAACCCGGTGGTAGGAAGCGTGTTTGCGACCTTCCCGATGTCCACGATGCTTCTTGCGACCTACCTTTTTCCTTTCAGCGATCGCATCGGTTTTTATCTGTGGACTTTTGGGGTGATCTTTCATGGACTGCTCATTATTTGGTTTACGATGAGCGTTGCGATCAAAAAAGACATCAAAACGGTGTTTCCGACCTGGTTCATCATGTATGTCGGCATCGTCGTAGCATCCGTTACGGGAAAGATGTTCGGAGCAACGGTCATCGCGGAACGCTGCTTCTGGTTCGGACTTGTATGCTATATCGCGCTGATCCCGATCGTTTGCTATCGGGTGTTCGTTGTAAAAAATATCCCGGAGCCGGCATTGGCGACATTGGTGGTATTCACTGCACCGGGCGGACTCCTTCTTACAGGTTATATGAGTGCTTTTGATGAAAAAAAGATGACGATACTGATCCCGCTGATGATCGTATCCGGACTGTTCTACATCCTGGCGCTGATCAATCTGCCGAAAGTGTTGAAACTGAAATTCTATCCGAGCATCTCGGCGATCACCTTCCCGACCGTCATTACGGCGATCGGATTCAAACTTGCTAATGGATCCTTTATGAAAGCGGGCGATCCGGTGCCGGGGCTGCCGATCCTTGCGATCGTCATGGAATGGATCGCGGCATTTTGTATTTTCTTTGCGCTGGCACTTTATGTGAAGTTTTTGTTAGAGCCGAAACGCTCATAAGCCTATTGAGCGATGCGGTTCAAAGATCAAACATTTCAGGCACTTGCTCCAAG
>JAUMYO010000130.1 GCA_030528605.1 Peptostreptococcaceae bacterium
CAAAACGATCGACATCTTTTGGATCGAGAAAACAAGGAAAAATCTGATACGATCCAAATTGATCTATGGAATAGGCATACCTTATGTAGAATGGCTGGACCAAGGAGGAAGTAATGTCCAAAATAAATTATGTTGAGATCATGTTCCATGAAAGAAAGACATGTTTTGATTTTGTGGAGCTTCTGCTGGAGAATGATTGGCAGTTTGAGCGAGAGGGAAATATGACGATTTGTTTAGGAGTTGAAGATGATCATGAGTGGATCGATATGCCTGCCGATCGTGAAAAGCTTGCTGACTATATCGAAAGCTGGAAGGATGCAAAATACAGAAATGGCTTTAAAATCTATTATCAAGGAACTGAATTAGGCGGAACTTTATTTATTGAAGGCGACGCATCGGTCAGTTTTATCGTAAGTGCTGATGCCATATATAACAAGAATCTGGAAGGGATGAAGATCATTCAAGTAGATTGGTATCTGGAAAAACTCTTAGGACCGATCAAGGGAACGAACATCCAACTGTTACATTTAAAAGTTGGACAGTTTTAGAAGGTGGATATGAGGAATTTTGTAAGGAACAAAGATGAACTAGAATGAAACGAAGAATGGAATGGAGAAAGAGCAACAGCCACAACGGTGATATTATCCAATAAGATCACCACATAAATATATTTCTGTTTTGATGGAACAATGCAGCAGTGGGGGACCTATTCCTTACAAGATATAAAAAATAATAATGTCACCAAGTGCTGGTTCTAAAGGATATTATACTGTTATCCAATAAAATAAGCATATAAATACATTTCTGTTTTCAATGAAACAACGAAACGGGCGGAAGCATCGTTCCATATAAGAGCTATAAAAAATTAAAAAACATTTTTCCTAGTAAAGAAAAGATCAAAGGAGGTATAAGATCAGTGAAGAATAGGCTAAGGTTTGAGATAACCTACACCTATGATGTCAAAGAACCACTTGTGGAGAACTCGATCCAAACGGTAACAAAACTTACCATCGCTATGATTAGGAGGAATTATGGACTATAATATTAGAATACCGAATGCTATTGTCGGCAAGAAGATGAGAGACTGGACAAAGGAAGAAGCACAGTTTTTTTATGAATGGTATCTCGCAGAGATCCCGGCTCGGATCGAAGAACTGAGAAGGATCTACGAACTGACGGGAGGAGGGAGTAAAGAGGATCTGGATCTTAGTCAAGGATCGCTGATCCCACTGTGGTCATGGTTTATGAAAAATGCCGAGATCGTGGATCGTACACCGGAAGAGATCGAAAAGATCAAAGTTAGTCAACCGGAATATACCTGGCAGTTTATTGCCACTAAAAAGATCACGAACAGGTGGGGAGTCATCGGGGGATTTGATATTGCTTCATACTTTGCATCCTGTTTTCTGAAGAAATATCCGGATCGATTAAAATGGAAACTTTTTCGTAATGGTAAGAGCTACACTTATTACAACAAGCCGGTGCTGGTAGGTTTTCACAGAGGGAAAGTACCGATGGACTCAATGAATTTGCTAAAGGTCAATATGGGAAAATTAGTAGATGGGAATAGCAAACCGGAGGCATTATTTAACCTATTCAGTCGATGGGAGGAAGGTATCGATCAGGAATGAATAAGGATGAAATGAAGGAATAACATCAGCCAAAACGGTGAAGAAAAGTAACTGTTCAAAACTTACAAAGTTCTTTTCTAAAGGAAAACAAAAAAAGCTTTATCAAAATACGATCTCATCTATTTAGAAGGACATGATATGCTTGAAAATGCATCAGATAAACACAACACGAAGAAGTACAGATATAATACTCGAGGGATAAAGGGGGGTATAATGAAAGGTTTGATTATTGATCGCGATGATACGATAAGGAACGATATAAAAAGTATTTTGGATTTTATGGATGG
>JAUMYO010000043.1 GCA_030528605.1 Peptostreptococcaceae bacterium
TTCCTGCGGTAAAGGTTACCGTTACTTTTTCAGCCGGAAGCTTGACGAAGCTTGCGACATAATTCTGACTTGCATTGATCGGACTGTCGGCACTTGGCAGAGCCGGAGTCCATTTGTCGAACCGATAGCCCTGAGCCGGTTGAGGAGTTGGCAGAGTGATACCTGCATTTTTCCAAAGAGTGCCCTTATCGACCGTGAAGTTTGTCGTTCCCGAAAGAGTACCGTTCGTGCCTGCGGTAAAGGTAACATTGACTTTCTCAGCAGGTGCACCTTCTTTGACAAATTTTGCGGTGAATGTTCTGGAGGTATTTAGGATCTCTTCCGGTCCGGGGATCGCCGGTTCCCAACCTGTAAATTGATAACCGTCTTTCGGCTCGGTTCCCGGGATCTCGATATCGGCATCTTTCCATTTCGTGCCTTTTCGCAATTCAAAAACGGAAGATCCCAGAACATATCCATGTTCCGAAGAGTTGAATCGTATCGTGATCACTTCAGCATGCGGATCTTCTTCATAGGTCGCATAAAAAGTAAGCGAAGAGCTTACAGCCGAATGCGGATCGGGAAGCGGATTGTCCCAGCCGGCAAATCGGTATCTTATATCAGGGACTACTTCCGGGACCTTCGGTACTGCAACAGCCCAAGCGGTACCGGCATCCGTCACGAAATTCGTTTCTCCTTTGAGCTTTCCGTTAGAGCCTCCATAAAAATAGATATAAGCGGGAGTCGGGTAGTCCAGATCGGTCTTGAATTGAGCGGTAAAGACCATCGATTCTTTGATCTCTTCGCTGCGGTAAGGCAGTCTTGGGCTCCAACCGGCAAATCGGTAGCCTTTTGCAGGATATCCGCCGGGAATGGTAATATCGGCATCGCCCCATCTGGTCCCTTTTTTGATCTTGAAGGTCGTGTTGCCCTTCAGTTCTCCATTTCTGCCCGCAACAAAACGGATCTCCGCATCGGAAGAATATTTCTCATCTTTTTTGAAATGAGCGGTAAAGATCATATTATCATTGATGACGAGACCATTTGACGGCAGAGTCGGCTCCCATCGATCGAAAAGATAGCCTTCGTTCGGCTTTGGAGTGGGCGCGATGATATAGGAGTTGTTCCATGGGGATCCTTTCCGGATCGAGTAGACGGTATTGCCCACAAGCTCTCCGGAGCCTTCGGAAGCGAATCGGATCTCAGCATGGTCTTTATGATGTCCTTTTTTGTTGTAGGCGATACTCCAGCTGGTATGGTAAGGGTCTTTGCCCCCATATCGTCTGTTGTCGATCGTACCGACTACAGGGATCATATTCTCTCCCAGAATGATATTTTCGGAATCGTGGAGTCGGATGCTGCCGCTTCTGCTGTTGGGATCGGCTAAAGGAGGGACTTCGATATCGATCTCCCCGCCTCGGATCGCTACTTTTCCTGCCGCTATACCGTGGGCATATGCTCCTCGACTGGCTGCTTTGAGTTTCACTTTGCCGCTTGTCGTGATCGTCAGCGAATCGGCATCGATCCCGTTTGCAAAGCCATAGACCTCTCTTGTTTCTCCGGAAAAAACATCGACGGATACATTGGCTCTTGATTGGATGAGCACGGAATTCGGACTGTGGATCCCCCAGAGCGTCGAATCGATCGAGCCTTTGATATCCACGCTAAGATCTCCGTTGATCGTAAGGGAACTGTTTGCACTGATCCCGTGGACCACATGTGTTTGAGAGGAGGCAAGCGGTGCGATGATGAGCTTGGAGTTCGGGGCACCGGTCAAAGTTGTCTGATAGTATGTAATCAGTGCCGCGTCCTTGTCTTGTTGTGTATTACCTTTTCGTCCGATCAGACGATTTTCTCCGGTAAAATGAAATGTGATCCGGTCTCTATAGTGGGGAGGCGGACCCTTAAAGACCACATAAGTCCCGGTGTAGTTATCGAATGAGAGCGTTTTGGACTGCTCATTCCACGAGATGTTGCCCGTGATCTGTCGGACCCCTCCGTCGGCTTTTGCTTCCAACTTGTGGATCGTTCCGCCGAGATCGAGTTCAAAGACAGTCGGTTCGGCGGCATATCCTTCCATAGATCCATACGGCATGATGATGGTCATACATAGGAAAAAGACAAATAATGTCTTAAAGAATGATGCCTGATGATTTTTTTTCATGATCTTCCTCACTTTCTAAAGCGGTTCGTCTTTCTTTCCGACTCATACGCCAAAAAGTTTCAACAAACTCTAATTCCTATTATAATGTAAAAAGGCGATCCTTGTAAGGGGGATCTTAAAATTTTTGTAAAAATAATGAAAATATGTACAAAGCGATGGACGATCAAGATCGATCGATCCGGTGGATCGGAAGACTCAAGAGAGGTCTGCGTTCTTGATCCAACTTCGCCTGAAAAGATTGTTGAAACCGTTTTTCTGTGTTACAATTTTATATGAAAAGAACAATGTCTGTTCGATTAGGAGGGGATAAATATGAATTATGTAAATGAAAAGTTATCCAAGCGTATCGAAGAGATCGCACTGGATCTGACTGCACGACTCAGCGTTGTCGATACACCCGGCGAACTGGATTCCGTTCGCAGAGTGTATGAGATCTTTGAAGAGATGCCGTATTATAAACAGCATCCGGAAGATCTTTTTTATGTGGATCTGAACGACGAACTTGGGAGAAAAAGCGTGATCGCGGTACTTCGCGGAAAGAAAGCACCGTCCAAAAAAGCGGTCGTGATGATCGGGCATACCGATACGGTGGGGATCTCGGATTACGGCAACCTGGCACCTTATGCACACAAGCCTTATGAACTGATGGAAAAGCTCAAGGATGTCCAGCTCACACCGGCTGCGACGAGAGACCTTGAGAGTGGCGACTATCTGTTCGGTCGAGGGATCTTCGACATGAAGACCGGCGATGCGATCATCATGGCGATCATGGAAGAGATCGCGGCGGACATCGATAACTTCGAGGGCAATCTGATCTTTGCAGCGGTATGCGATGAGGAGAGCAACTCCGGCGGGATGTTCGCAGTCGTTCCGAAATTGGCGGAGATGATGGATAAGGAAGGATTCGAGTATCTTGCGCTACTCGATACGGATTACATGACGGCAGAATTCGAGGGAGATGAAAACAAATATGTTTACATCGGTACAGTCGGAAAATTGATGCCATCCTTCTTTGTCGTCGGAAAAGAGACCCATGTCGGCGAATCGTTCAACGGGATCGACCCGAATGAGATCTCCTCGGCGATCATGACCAGGATCAATATGAATACCGAGTTCTGTGATGTCGTGGACGGCGAAGTTTCTTTGCCGCCGATCAGTTTGTATCAGCGTGACCAAAAGCCGGAATACTCCGTACAGGTCGCTAAGACTTCGGTATTGTATTTCAACTATGCGACCCATTCGTCCACACCGGACATGGTATTGGAGAAAATGAAAAATGCCGCGTTGGAAGCTTTTGTAAGCGTAGTAGACAAATTGCAGGATCAATACAAAAAATTCTGTTCGATGGCAAGCAGCCGTGAGTACAGACCGCTTCCATGGAAGGCTCGTGTCATCACTTACACCGAACTGTTGGAAAAAGTAAAAGCGGACGAACCGAACACCGAGGCGATCCTGAAGGCATACAGCGATGAGATGCTCAAGGACAAGAGCATCGATACGCGCGTATTCGCACAACGTATGGTCGAAAAACTGCACAGCCTCTGGAAGGACCAGGATCCGGTCGTCGTAGTGTACTTCTCACCACCATACTATCCGCATATCTACATCGACGGAAGCAATCCGAAAGACAAAGCACTGATCGATGCGGTGGACGATGCGGTCAAAACGACCAAGACCGAATACAAATTGGTATATAAAAAGTTCTTCCCATATATCTCAGACCTTAGCTACGGAGCCGCACCGAAAGACCCTGCGATCATCGCGGCACTCAAAAACAATATGCCGGGCTTCGGGACAAGATACTATATGCCGCTGGAAGATATGCAAAAATTGTCCTTGCCGGTACTGGATATCGGAAGTTTCGGACATGATGCGCACAAATTCACCGAGCGTGTGGAAAAGAACTACAGCTTCAAGGTAGCACCGGAGCTGGTTTACAAAACGATCATGAACCTGCTGGATGCGACGGATCGTTGAAGCGTATCGAAAACGATGTGAAAGACCCTGTGCGGGATAGGATAATACGGATATCCTTTAGGACTGCCACTTAGCAACATTTTTATTTTTTATAGCCGGTAAGGAATGATGCCCCATCGGTGCATCGTTTCATCGGAACGGTGATGATGTGGGGATCTTATCGGATAAACAGGACAGATCTTTGCACAGAGATACAAGAAAGAAAAGACGGGCTGTTGCAAGATCCGGATCTTATGATATCGCGGCAGATGACGAGGATCGTATATTCGCCGGGGACCTTTGCAACAGCTCAAAAAAGAATAGGATATGAAAAACAGTTTGATCTATACGGAAAAAAAACGATTACGAAAGAAGATCGCGCTCCAAGCCGACGCGCTGGACAATAATTATAAAAGAAGATCCGGTAAAGCGATCACGGATTTTGTATTATCGACAAAAAATTACAAAGAGGCGCAGACGATATTTTGTTTTGTCGGGATGGAGAACGAAGTGGATACGAGCGGGATCATCGAGGATGCCCTCTCCAAAGGAAAGCGTGTCGCGGTACCTCTTGTCATTTCAAAGGGCGTGATGGAAGCCAAGCAGATCTTTTCTCCGGATGAGCTGTCGGTATGTTCTTACGGGATCAAAGAACCGAGCCCGGATGCACCGACCGTACCGCCTGAAGAGATCGAGCTGGGGATCATCCCCTGCCTGTCCTGCTCTCACAGCGGAGCGCGCTTGGGCTATGGCGGAGGATTCTATGATCGATATATGCAGGACACGAGCTTTGCCAGAATGTGTATCTGCTACGAAAAATTGACGAATGAAGAGATCCCGACATCACGCTACGATCTGAGGATGGACTATCTGATCACGGAGGTCGGGATACTGAGTTTTGCGGAGGAAGAATGAAAGAGCCGAGAATATTGGTCATCGCACCGAGAGGCAAGATGGGAAAGCTGATCCTCAAAGCGGCAGCGGAGCGAGGGCTTCCGATCGCCGGAGCCGTAGGACCGAAGGGAAGAGATTATATCGGACAAGATGCCGGTGAAGCGGCACAGCTCGGGATCACGCTCGGGGCACCGGTCGTGGACGATGTGGAGCGGTTGATAACGGATTGTGATGTGATCATCGACTTCAGCATTACCGAGGTCTCGATGGAAGTGATCGAAGCGGCGGTGCGTCACGGCAGACCGCTGGTATGCGGCACGACAGGCTTTACCAAGGAACAGGTCGCAAAGATCGAGGAAGCATCATCGAAGATCCCGCTGCTCTATGCGGCGAACACATCCAAGGCGGTGAATTGGATGAACAAGATCCTTGCGATGACGGTAAAAGTGCTCGGTGAAGAAAGCCGGATCGACATCATCGAGATGCACGACGAACGGAAGCTCGATGCACCGAGCGGGACGGCAAAGGAGATGGGACATACGATCGCCGAGGCGATGGGCAAAAACTTTGACGAGGTCGCAGTGTACGGACGCTCGGGCAAAGGGGTGCGACAAGACGGCGAGATCACCTTCCACTCGATCCGCTCCGGCGATATCTCGAGCAGCCACACCGTCATTTTCGGTATGATGGGCGAACGATTCGAGATCACGCATCACGCGCACAACTGGGAATGTTTTGCCCGTGGGGCGATCGACTGTGCACTTTTTTTGATGGGAAAAGAGCCGGGGCTCTATGGCGTGCAAGATGTGATCGTGCTGTAGATCGCATGGACTGCAAAGGATGACAACTGAAAGGCTATCGCAGGGATCTACAGGATCTGATACGAAAGCCCGATAGAAGACATAAAAAGATCTTCGCTCCTTATCGGATACGATCAGCTGATCGACCCGACAAATATTTAGGAATATCACTCATAGGAGCTCGGCTCGATATGATAGGTCCAAATAAGTTTTAGTATGAGCACCGCGCCGTCTTGGATGAAAAGGAGGAGATCATGAGAGAGGTCAAATTGGAGATCTATACACCCGAAGAGTTTTTGGAGACTTTGCTTTGCAAACTTTCGGAGCTCGGAGCATGTCGCATCGGGAGATATTCGTACTGTTCTTCCTATTCCAAGATCACGGGGACCTGGCGACCTGAAGAAGGGAGCGATCCCTACGAAGGCAAGATCGGCGAGATCTCGCGAGGCGAGGAATACAAGCTGGAAGTTCGGTGTCCCTATGATCTGGTGCGGCAGGCGATCCGGATCGTGCGAGAGCACCATCCCTATGAGGAGCCGGTGATCCATATCATACCGCTATCGAACCATGAATTTGTGGAAAGATAGATGTCCGGATGAATGGAGCTACGGGAATGAAGAAGGATCGATCTTAGATCTGTTTGGGAATGAGATTCCGGATGATATAAAGGATCGAAAGAAAAGGAGAAACGGATGAAGTTAAAAACATCGGAGTTTTTGTTGAGCAAAAAAGCGGAATTACAGCGGATCGTCGAGATCCTGGGGAAGGAATTTGACTATGTGTCGATCCTGGGAACGGATGTTACGGGCAAGAATTATTCCGTGAGAACGAGCGGGATAGGAGTCAGACCCTCGCCGGATTCCGAGCGCGGTTTTGTCGTGAGGGTGTTTCAGGAGAGCGGATTCAGCGAGTATTCTTTCAATCATTTGGATGTCGATGCGGTGTGCGACAAAGTACGCGAGATCGCAAGATCGGATCGGGATGCTTTTTTAAGCACTCATCCGCCGGTAGATTATCCGAAACCGCCGAATGATGAGAAGGCGGAGATATTCTATGTCGGCGAAGTGCCGATCCCGATCGAGGAGCAGAGCCCGAAGGTCATCCTCGAAAAGATGAGCGCGATCCATGATAAAGTCAAAGCGAGATATCCGCAGGTCGTCCAACTGGTCTTGGAATTGTCGGTCACTCAGGTCAACAAGATCTTTGTCTCTGCCAACAAGGACCTCTACCAAAGCTACGGTTACGGGATCGCGCTGGGCTATGCCTTCGCATCGGATGAGAAGAGCACACAGGATGCGTTTTTGAACAAGTCGGGCATCTGCGGTCTGGAGCTTGCGGATCAGCTCGAAGAACTGGCGGAGACCGCTTCGTTCCGTGCGGTGGAGCTTTTGAGTGCGGAGCGTCTGGAGCCGGGCGAGTATGATATCATCTGCGATCCCGACTTTACGGGACTGATCGCACATGAGGCTTTCGGACATGGCGCGGAGATGGATATGTATGTGAAAGATCGTGCGAAGGGGAAAGAATATGTGGATGCGCGCGTGGCTTCGGACAAAGTGGTGATGCGTGACGGTGCGGCGGCGTATGATGAAGTGTCGAGCTACCTGTTCGACGATGAAGGAAATCCGGGTCAGGACACGATCATCATCCAAAACGGGATCCTAAAACATGGGATGTGCGACGAATTGTCGGCACTGTTGCTCGGGATCGAGCCGACGGGCAACGGAAAGCGCGAAAGCTACAAACGCAGATCCTATACACGGATGACCAATACCTTTTTTGAGGAAGGGGAGGACTCCCTGGACGATATGATCGCATCGATCGAGTTCGGCTACCTTTTGGAAGGCTTTTCGTCGGGGATGGAAGATCCGAAAAACTGGGGCATCCAATGTGTCGCATCCAAGGGCAGAGAGATCGTGGACGGCAAATTGACCGGTAAAGTCGTGAGCCCCGTCTATCTGACCGGCTATGTACCGGATCTGCTCGAGTCGATCTCGATGGTCTCGCCGGGATTGGTCCTTTCGGGTTCGGGCTATTGCGGCAAAGGCTGGAAAGAATGGGTCAAGACCTCTACAGGAGGCTCTTATATCAAAGCGAGGGGGAAATTGAGCTGATGATGGATCAAATAAAAAAATTGTTGGACCGTCCGGATATTTCGGCATGGACGATCACCGAGGACCGATATTCTTCGACCGAATTGTTTTTTATAAAAGACCGATTGGATATGAACCGTCGTGCCGATGTACATGAATATCAGGTACAGGTATTTGTCGATCTCTCCGAAGGAGGAGAGCGATATAAGGGCGATGCGTCCTTCCTGCTGGGGATCTCCGACTCCGAGCGGGAGATCAGGCAAAAGATCGACGATGCGGTATTCAGCGCAGGTTTTGTCAAAAACAAATGGTATGATCTGCCGGAAAATGAGGACGGAGGATATCTGGAGATCAAGGCTTTTGAAAACCAAAAAGATCTGAAGGATCGATATGACGACATCCATCATGTCCTCTACAAAAAATATCCTTATACATCGAAAGTAAATTCCTGCGAGATCTTTGCCGTCGAGGGGCATCGTCATGTGGTGACATCCAAAGGAACGGATGTAAGATACCCGCATGGAGGCTTTACCTTTGAGCTCGTAACGGATTCGGATGGAGGCGCGGAGCCGGTGGAGATCTTCAACGGCTACGATCTGACACATATCGATGTGAAAGAGATCGAGCGTATCGTGGACAAACAGCTGATGGAGACCGAGGGAAGAAGCCTTGCGGTGCGCAATCCGAAGCTCGAAGACCGGCGTGTCATCATCAGCGGTGATGCCGTGGAGGAATTTTTCGGCTTCTATCTTGCTCAGGCGACAGACTCGATGATCTATCAGAAGATCAGTAAAGCAAAACTCGGCGAACCGTTTCTTTCGGACGATGCGAAGGAGAGATTGACCATTCGGATCCGACCGGATCTTGAAACATCGATCGAAGCGGCTCCGGTCGACAAAGAAGGGAAAAGATTGAGCAGCTATACGATGTATGAAGCGGGAAAGGTCAAAAACCTGAGGACATCGGCTCGATACAGCCATTATATGGGGATCGGGAACATCGGATCCTGCAATACTTTTGAAATGGATGGCGGAGAAAAGAGCCTGCAAGAGTATGCACAGGGTGAATATATCGAGATCCTTGCATTTTCCGCCTTTTTGATGGATGAGACCACGGGCGACCTGGGCGGAGAGTTTCGTCTGGCAAAATGGGTGAAGGATGGCGAAGTGCGATTTATCACCGGGGGCGCGATCTCGGAGAACATCTTTGAGATCCAGGACAAGATGCGTTACTCCAAGGAATTGGAAGCTCGCAAACACTCGATCGCTCCGAAGGCGATCATATTGGACCATATCACCGTATCGGGTGAATAGATCCGGTCGTTGAGGTCCGATCGGAGGATGCCGCTACCGATGTCGCGTAACAGGGAGGCGGATTAAGATCGCTTCGGATCGAGAAGAGGATGATGGTATAAGGATCTTACGACACGATGCGTTTTGGACGGATCGGATCGATAGGATAAGAACGGCTCCTCAAAAGAGGACCGGTGATCTTAAGGAAGGGATGGATATGGATCATAAAAAATTAGCAGACCATTTTATGGCGAACAATGCCTTTGCAAGACATATCGGGATCGTCGTGACCGATGTCGGGCTCGGTTTTGCAAAAGGAGAGCTTGAGATCAAGGAAGATCATACCAATTTCAGCAAAGGGCTCCACGGCGCGATATATTATGCGCTGGCGGATACTTTGGCGGGGATCGCTTCCAAGACCTATGGCAAGTCATCGGTGACATTGGAAGGCAAGATGAATTTTATCCGCGCGGTAAGAGAAGGCAAGATCCATGCAGTCGTCGAGCAGGTCAATCAGGGCAAGGCGACCGGAGTCTATGAGGGCAAGGTCTATGATCAGGACGACAAGCTCGTTGCCTTTGCGACCTATACTTTCTATATGCTGGACAAAGATATCGTTTTGGATTAGCAGGATCGCAGGAAGGGCGATCCGATATTGAAACGCGATCAAAAGTGTAGAAATGTTTTCGTTCCTTATTTGAGACGATCCATCGCTCCGAGAGGCATTTACGAATATCGATCCGGGAGATCGGATCGAGGCGATAGGAGCGAATAGATATCGGTGTAAAACAGAAAAAGACCGGATACATTCGATCGTAAACGCAAAGTTGTTTACGGTAAATGGTCCGGTCTTTTTATTTATGCTAATATCCTTTAGAACTACCACTTGGTGACAGTATTATTTTTTTATATCTTGTAAGGAATAGCCTCCCTCTACTACATTGTTTCATCAAAACAGAAATACATTTATGTGATGATCTTATTGGATAATAGTATTAGATATTATTTTCGATCGCGTTCTCTTCGCAAGTCGACCGCCAATATCATCAGGAGCAGAGCGGTCCCGTACAACAGAAGATCTTTTGCGGATGCAGGATGATCGACGCCTGTTTTAGGAGGGCTCGTGATGTTTTCGGAGCCCATGGATCTTGAAGCCCCCCTTGCCGATCCGTCCGCCTTTTCTCTGCGCTGAGGATCCAATCCGCCAAAAGGCAAGCCGTCCTCTCCGATCAGCTCGGACTGATCCGGTCTCACGGACGATCTTGAGCCATCGTGGTCGGCAAAGTGCGTCCGGGGATCCTGTAGGGTTTTTTTATCGCTTTCAGGCACTTTGGTCGGAGCTTGAGGCTCTACGGGCGTACCCGGTGCGTTGATCGGAGCGGGACGCACAGGAGAGGTCGATGTTCCGCCTGATGCAGGAGCTTCGCTTTTTTTGACTTCATCGACTGTTAATGTGAAAGCCTCGATCTTTTCTTCATAATTTGCCTTGATCGTTCTCAGTTCAAAAGAATAAGTGCCGGGTAAAAGAGTCTTGCCTTGCTTGACTACCAGTTTGCCGTCCCGGATCTCCAAATGATCATTCGGCTCGGTAAACTCAAATCGCACTTGATCGACAGGATCGCCGCTTGTGCTGTCGATCGCCCGGATCTTATCGGACAGGATCGTCTCTGGAGGGATCTCTCCGCTCCGGCTTGGCAGCTCCATTACGATCTTGGAAAAAGTATTTCTGCTGACGGGAAGATAGTAGGTCTCAAAAATCTTCAGATCAGCATATCCTTGATCCGTGATCCCATCGAACTTTACTGAAGCGATGACTCTTCCGAATGAGCTCGGTCCCTTGATGAAACGAGCGGTCACGATCTTTCCGATCTCCGGTATCACCGACAGATCTTCCGTGCGCAGCGAATCGTCCGGCGAGCTGATGACTTCCAGTTTGATCGGATATTTGATATCTCGAAGGCTTACGGTTTTTTTCTGATTTGCCGGAGCCAATATTTTGTGGGCTACTATATCTCCGATCGGGGTATCCGGCTCGATATCTCCTCTTAAGTGATCGATCGACGCATAGAGCGTGTAGTTATATACCATATCCAGAGGGATCGGAGCGGCATCGATCCCATTGATCGATACGATGAGCTCAGAAGTGCTCGCATCCGGTCTTGCGCCTTGTTTCGGATCTGTCGTGATCCCATATCGGTCAAGATCGGCAGCTGCGATCTCCTCGGACGTTCCGTCCTGATAGCGAACTTTTACGATAAGACCGTCCAGATCGATGGTCTCTTCGTCATATCGATATAAATAATCCTTTCGATACGGTTCTTGCAAGATCTCGATCGACTGAGCTCTTGACGGATCGGGTCCGGGGATTTCTTCGGCAAAAGCCTGACATCGAGCAAGATCCATGCAGCTGACCGCGAGGATCAGGCATAGGATCATCAGCAATGATCTTTTCTTTCCTTTCTTCATTTTTCCTCCATATTTTATAAAATTTTGTCGGTGAGTATATTTTGGATCCTGTAGAGAAGATCTCGGGGATCGGATCCGATATCATACTTACTGAGACATTATACCATATTAGGTACTTAATATTCTATCGAATAAAAATTTTTTCTCTTAAGAAGGCGGAAAAATTTTTTATATAAGATCGATCTTCCTGAGGATCAACAAACGATCGGTCTTGCCGGCTCTCGACCCGGATCGACCGCAAGACGCGATAAAGGAGAGAGGAAGACAAGATCTGAATGTCAAAGCAAGAGATCTGTGGTAAAATAGTATCATTGAGATGAGCGGACAAGAGATCGGAGCTTTTGATACAACGGCTCGTGTTTTGAGTTCGGGATGATATCGCAGGATAGATAACAGGAAGATGGGAAGGGTTTTATGACGACGATGGAAAAGAGGCAGAAGCCATACGGTGAGCTGTATCCGCTATTGATCGCTTTGGCGATGCCGATCATTATACAAAATTTGATATCCAACTCGCTGGTGATGGTGGATACCGTGATGATATCCAAACTGGGGGATGCTGCCGTGGCGGCTGTCGGGATCGGAGGGCGTCTGCAGTTTATTTTTGTGTTGGTCATCTACGGCTTTTATTCCGGAGCTGGGATCTTTATCGCACAGTACAACGGAGCGAGACGATATGACAAGATCCGGATGCCGATGGCTTTGCAGCTGTCGATCGGTTTTTTGGGTGCCATGCTCTTTTCGATGATCGCGATCTTTTGGGGCGAGCAGTATGTCCGCATCTTCAGCAAAGATCCGGAGGTGATCGAGCTGGGGGCGATATATCTTCGTTATCTGGCGATCGGATTTGTACCGGGAGCGATCGGGTATGCCTTCGTGGTCGCTCTGCGCAGCGTCAAGGATCCGAAGTTCCCGATGTTTACGAGCATCGTGGCGATCAGCGTCAACACTTTGCTCAACTACGCTCTGATCTTCGGGCATTTCGGTCTGCCGAAGCTTGGGGTCAAGGGCGCGGCGATCGCGACCACCTGCGCGCGACTGATCGAGTTTATGATGATGATCTATACCGTATATTTCGGATCCAGGGGACTGCTGAAAGTGCATTTTGCCGACATCTCAAAGATCGAGCGGGCTTTTTTCAAAAAATATGTCCAAACGTCATGGCCGATCATTGCGAATGAGGCGATCTGGGGACTGGGTACGGTGATGTATTCGCTGGCTTATTCCAAACTGGGGACGGCACCCTTTGCCGCGACACAAAGAGCACAGATCATCAACGATATCATGCTGGTGGCATCTTTCGGGATGGCAAGCTCCGTCGGTACGATCTTGGGGAACAAACTGGGCGAGGGCGATCGAGAGACGGCGATCCGATATTCGCGCAAGATCATGCAGCTGTCGGTCGTGACCGGTCTGCTGACGGGGGGCGTGCTGTTTTTGATCTCGCCGCTCGTGCCGAAGATCTTCGGTGTGTCGGGGGCGCAGGCAAGATCGATCGTCTCGATCCTTCGAGTGCGCGCCGTGGCGAACTGTTTTATCACCTTCAACTGGACGAATGTGACGGGGATCCTGCGCTCGGGAGGCGATACGGTGTTTGCACTGTTGATCGATGTCCTGCCGATGTGGCTGATCGGGATCCCGTTGGCGATGATCGGAGCGACCGTGCTGGGCTGGCGGATCGAGATGGTCGTGATGGCGACTTTTGCAGACGAGATGGTCAAATTTGTCATCGGGGTCCCGAGGGCATTACAAAATAAATGGGCAAATGTTTTGGTAGAGGGGAGAAAGGGATGAAGCATATCTTTATCATCAATCCGGTCGCAGGTTCCGGAAAAGCGAGGGGTTATTTTATGCCGCGGATCTTGAGCGAGATCCAAAAATATGATGTGGAGTACAAGGTCCATATCACAACGAAGGTCGGCGATGCCGAACGATTTGTCAAAAGGCTCTGTTCTTTTCGCAAGGATCCGAAACAGACGCTCCGCTTCTATGCTTGCGGCGGAGACGGGACCTTGAACGAGGTGCTCAACGGTTTGATGGGTTATCAGAATGTGCAGCTGGCATGTATCCCGGCAGGCTCGGGGAACGATTTTGTACGCAATTTCGGCGATACGAAAAGATTTTTTGACATCAAGGCACAGCTGAGCGCAAGACCGACGATGGTCGATTCGATGGCTTTTTGGACGGATGACGGGCGCAAGCGACTCGGGCTCAATCTCATCAATATGGGCGTCGATACCGAAGCCGCGCGATATATGGAGATGGTAAAACAAAAGAAGATCCTTCAAGGGACCTCGGCATATATTTTTGGCGCGGCTTGTGCGTTTTTTCAGCTCCGAAGCTATGATATCGATGTATGGCTGGACGATCGGGAAGAATTTGGCGGCGCGATCACGCTGTTGGCACTCGGCAACGGGACGACCTATGGCGGAGGGTTTCGCGCGACACCGGAGGCGAGAGTCGATGACGGTCTGATCGATATGTGTCTGGTGAAAAAGATCGACCGGCGACAGTTTTTGAAACTGATCGGTCCCTACAAAAAAGGAGAACATATAAGGAAGGATCGGGACGAAGAGATCATCCGATACAAGAAAGGCAAAGCGATCCGGATCCGTTCGGAGGCTCCGCTCGGCATCTCCGTAGACGGAGAACTCATCCATACGACGAAACTTCGCGTCGAAGTGCAGCCGAAGTCCGTTTGCTTTGTGGTGCCGGGCGCGCTGTGATATCGGGGCGCAAATCTACGATCTTTGCATCGACCGGTGACGGATCGTCCGCAAGTCAGAAGGCTGCTGTGCAAGGATCTGTCCGGATCATCCTCCGATCGGCAGCTCACCTATAAAAAATATCTTAGATAAGATCTGCCGTGAGAAAAGAGGTCGCCCTCGGATCTCAAAGCGATATCGCTCCGATCTTTTTTCGATCGACGGAAAAGGATCGGAGCTTTTTTGAAAGTTTTTTCTACAAATGTAAAATATTTTTTCAAGACAAAAGCAAGTGATGGCAATCGATCTAGCGAAACATAAAAATATTTTTCAAAAAAAGATGTTGACAAAAACATAAAGACAGTTGTAGAATGATATCAAGACATCTGTAGAATGTTTTGAGAGGAAAGAAAACAATTTTACAAAAGAGAACATCCGAAGCTAAAAACAAGATCTGCCGGCAATAAAGAATGTTTTTATGAAGATGCGACATCCGTTTGGAAAATGGTTTGGGAAATAAAGGAGGCAATAATGAAAGGAAATAAGAATAGAAGGCTTTCCGTTGCGATCGCAGCGGGAGCGATGGCACTATCGTTGGCAGCCGGGTCGGTAAGCTCATTTGCAAGTCCGACAAGAGGTGGCTTTATCGGAGAGGCGAAGGCAAAGCAGATCGCTTTGAACAATGCGGGGCTGAGAGAAAATGAAGTTTCTTTTGTAAAAGTCGGGCTGAGCATCGATGACGGACGATATGAATATGATGTAGAGTTCTACAAAGGCAATGTGGAGTATGATTATGAGATCGACGCAAAGACCGGGAAGATCCTGGACTTTGACAGAGATATCGAAGGGTTCGTGATCCCGGGCATCAATATCGTGTCGATCACATTGGATCAGGCAAAAGAGATCGCACTGAAACATGTCGGGCTAAAGGCATCGGAAGTGAGATTCGTCAAAGCGGAGCTGGACGAAGATGACGGGCTTTTGGTGTATGACATCGAGTTCTACAAGGGCAATACAGAATATGACTTTGAGATCGATGCAAAGACCGGAAAGATCGTCGAGTTTGACAAAGACATCGAAGGATTTGTGATCCCGGGCAACGATGTAGCCGAGATCTCGCTGGACAAGGCAAAAGAGATCGCCCTCAGATCGGTAGGACTGAAAGAGTCTCAAGTAGTTTTCACAAAAGCAAAACTGGACAAAGATGACGGAAGAAGAGTCTACGATATCGAGTTTTACTCCGGCAATACAGAATATGACTTTGAGATCGATGCAAGGACCGGAAGGATCCTGGAGTTTGACAAAGATATCGAAGGATTCGTGATCCCGGGCAACGATGTAGCAGAGATCTCGCTGGACAAGGCAAAAGAGATCGCCCTCAGATCGGTAGGACTGAAAGAGTCTCAAGTAGTTTTCACAAAAGCAAAACTGGACAAAGATGACGGAAGAAGAGTCTACGATATCGAATTTTACTCCGGCAATGTAGAGTACGACTTTGAGATCGATGCAAGGACCGGAAAGATCCTGGAGTTTGACAAAGACATCGAGGGATTCGTGATCCCGGATGATAATGTGGCTCGGATCACATTGGATCAGGCGAAGTCGATCGCACTGAGACATGCCGGACTGAAAGCATCCGAAGTGAAGTTCGTCAAGGCAAAACTGGATAAGGATGACGGCGTGTTGGTCTATGATATCGAGTTCTATAGAGGCAATGTGGAATATGACTATGAGATCGACGCAAGGACCGGAAAGATCCGCGAATTTGACAAAGATATCGAAGGATTTGTGATCCCGGGGAATCATGCGACCACCATCTCGTTGGATCAGGCGAAGTCGATCGCTCTGAAATATGTAGGCTTGAATTCATCTCAAGTGGTTTTCACAAAAGCAAAACTGGATCGAGATGACGGAAGACCGGTCTATGAGATCAAGTTCTATGCAGGCAATACGGAATACGAATTTGAGATCGATGCAAGGACCGGAAGGATCTTGGATTTTGATTACGATGTCAACGACGACTGGGACGACTGGGACGATGACGATGATTGGGATGACGACTGGGACGATTAGTCTGATATAGAGGAAAGCTCTCTGCGATCGTAGAGGGCTTTTTTCGATCCGAAAAGAACAAAATATCTGAAAAAATATATTGACAAAAATCACAGACGTTTGTAGAATAAAAGTGGAAACGGGTGTAAAAAGAGGAGAATAGGAATGAGATCAAATACAAAAAGATTACCGGATGCGGAGTTCACCGTGATGAAAGCGATATGGAGCTCCGAAGCACCGGTGACGACACATACGATCATGGAGCATTTGAGCGATGACATCACATGGAAACCACAAACCTTATTGACCATGCTCGCGCGGTTGACGGAAAAAGGATTCCTCAACAGTGAGCGGGTCGGAAGAGAGCGATGCTATACGCCGATCATTTCGGAAAAAGAATATCTTGATGTAGAGACCGGGAATTTTTTGCAGCGTTATGCAGGGAACTCGTTGGGCAAATTGGTAAAAACTCTCTATGCGGAAGGAGATATGACGCAAGAAGATATCGATGAACTGCGTGAGTGGCTCGCAGAAAGGAAGTAGCGATGAATTTTTTGATGATACTGTTGACAGCCAGTTTGATCATGTCTTTGATCATGCTCGCCTTATTCGGGTTATCCTCTTTATCCCGCCAAACGCTCAATGCGCAGACGAGATATTTTATGTGGATCATCCTGCTGATCGGTCTGATCATTCCGTTTCGACCGCTGCTGGGTGACGGTCTGATCAAGATCCAAGAGCCGATATCTTGGACAAAGAGCGTTGAGCCGTCGAAAGATGCTCTTTCAAAGGAGACCGCAACAACGGACACAACAGAGCATCCGATAACGGACCAAAAAGGAGAGCAAGGCGGTGCCGTTTTTGCGCAGCCGTCCGTTTCGGGAAGAGATATTTCGATCCCGACCGTCCTGTCTGTCGTATGGGCAGCCGGAGCGATCGTGTTGTTTGCCAAATATATGCTGGAGTATCGACGCTTTCAGCAGATCATCAAGAGATGGGGAAAGCCCGTGACCGATCCTTTTACGCTTGAGACATTTGAATGGGTGAAGGCTCGGATGGGGCTTGAAGATAAAGAGATCGGACTTCTCACCGTGAGTACCGTCAGTACGCCGATGCTGACCGGGCTGTTTAAGCCGGTGGTCCTTCTTCCGGAAAAACCGATCGCCGATGATGAGATGGAATTGATCTTGGAGCATGAGCTGACCCATTACAAACACAAAGACCTTTTGATCAACCTGATCGGGGTCATTGCGCTGTGTATCCACTGGTTCAATCCGATCCTGTATCTTTGTATGCCCGCGATCTACGGTGATGGAGAGTCCTATTGTGACGAAGCGGTGCTGAAGAACAAAGACCTGGATTATCGACGATTCTACGGTGAGGTCATCATCAGTATGATCGAGGCGAGCCCGCCGAAACCGATCGCGCTGTCGACCTGCTTCTATGCGAAGAAACTCAACATCAAACGAAGATTGTTCAATATTATGGAAAGCCACGGTAAAAGACGAAAGCTTTCGATCTCTTCCGTGACTCTCATGCTCTGCCTGACCATCGTATCCGGATCGGTGATCGTATTTGCCGACTCGTCAAATAAGATCGTTTCGGCAAATGATCCTCAAGAGACCCGAAGAGATACGATATCCAAAGATCAAGACCCGGGAACGGACAGATCGCCTGCGATCCCTTCCGATCCATCCGGTCTTATCGATATCGAAAATAATGTCGACTCGGCGAGCTCGGATCGACCGAAAGATCTTCCGCCGGGGTCCGATGGAGCAAAAAGTGCACAGAAGACTGCCGATCCGAAGCGGATCACGCCGGAACAGGCAAAGCGGATCGCGCTCGATCATGCAAAGCAGGAAGCCGGACAGGTGAGATTCTTTGAAGTACGGACGATCAAAAACGGGACCGTATATCAGATCGAGTTTTACGGCAAAAATACGGAATATGATTATCGGATCGATGCTCGGACCGGAGAGATCTTGGAACAGGATCGAGATATCGAAGGTTTTGAGATCGAGGGACCGAAAGCTCCGGACCAAAAGATCGAGACCAAAGCTTCCGAACAGCAAAAACAAACTCTGGCTCCAAAAGCTCCAACACAAAGGAACACGGATCCGGACGACGATGATGATCATGATGATGATGACGAGGACGACGATGAAGATGAGGACGATGATTAAATAAGATACGAAGAGGTTTTCGGAAAGGAAAGCCTCTTTTTTTATGATACGGATACTATTGTCCTTTAGAGATATCACTTAACAACATTTTTATTTTTATAGCTCATATGGAATGATGCCCTCGCTTGTTTCGTCGTTTCATTAGAGTGGAAACGTATCTATATGCTTATTTTATTGGATAATAGTATGAGTATAATATTTTCGATAGATGTGATCATATCTGTTTTGCGACCGCTTCGTGGGATCTTTTGCGGAACGCGGACTGTCGATACTCAAAACTCAAAAGAACAGCAGTATAGAATGGAGGCTCTAAAGGATGTCGGCATCGGCATGACGGTCGCTTCC
>JAUMYO010000044.1 GCA_030528605.1 Peptostreptococcaceae bacterium
TAAGCGATGAAAACTTAAAAGAACTGAAATCTTTTAATGCTAAAGAAAAAGAAATTTTTGAGGAAGTGGAAGACTGGAATGAAGATGCGAACATACTGCTTGATATAGATAAGATGTGGGATGTACTGCATTTTGTGTTTACCGGCATAGATAGCAGTGAACCTATTGAAGAGGATCCTCTCAGTGAAGCTGTTGTTGGGGTATCTTCTATGGAGGATGTAGAAGAGTTTATAGCATTTACAGAGAAAACAAGAATTGCCGAGATCGTTTCAGCTTTGGAAAGTTTTGATATAAAAAAAGCTTTAGAGAAATTTAGCATGAAAGAGTGTAAAAAAGCAAACGTATATCCGAATATTTGGGATCATGAGGAAGAAGCCGATGAGATCAAAGAAGAGATCATGGATTATTTTCAGGAGATGAAAGACTTCTATAAGAAGATACTGGAAGCGAATGGGAATGTGTTGGTTACGATTTATTAATGAAATTAGAGAGTGGATAGATCCCGGCTTGTCAAATCAACACAACTAAGTAAGATCACTAAGCGGTATGATATTATGGATAAGGAATTGAGAGATCATAAGCTGTAGAGAATATACAAGACACTTGATCATACACCTAATGGCTTATGTTTTTATGATGACAGGGATCAAGCGAATGCGAAGTTGAGATATGAAAAGTCAGGTGAAAAATGGAAATGATCGATTGGAAAGCGACAGTATTAAAGAAAATGGGTTTTGTAGAGCCTATGACTGTATATCAAATATGTAAACAGCATAATGGAGTGCAAGCACAGTTTCGCCCTTATGCAGATGTGGGCTTTTTGACGAGAATGAGAACAGAGGAATTTTCTACACCATGGAGTTTGGATTTGGTGCGTCAATGGTCTATAAGAGGAACGGTTCATGCTTATCTAAAGGAGGAGATTCCGCTTTACTTATATGAAGGACGGAATTATCTAAAACCAAGTTTACACCTACCCTCTCGCGACGGGAAAATTTCAGCAAAAGAAAAAGGCTATTATGGGGACTTGATCCTTGAAACATTACAAAGTGGTCATAAAAGTCGAGATGAGTTGAAGGAGATCTGTCGCAAAAAAGGATTATCGAAAGAAAAAGAAGCATCTCTGTTTGATCCATGGGGTGGAATTATTGCTTCTTTGATTTCTGTAGGCAAAATCTATCAAGAATATGGACAGCCATATTTTGGCTTATTAAAAAGCTATGAGCCTTGGGATAAGGAGAAAGCGGAACTAGAGATCGCTCGACGATACTTTTCCGGATTCGGTCCGGTATCTTTGGCGGATGCAAGGTATTATTTCAAAGAGAATAAAGGGCTCATCGAAAGTTGGATGAAAAAACTGGATTTAAAAACGGTGGAAGTTGAGGGAACAGTTAGATATTATTTGGGAGAATTGGAGCAAGGAGATATTCCCCAAATTATATTTATCGCGGGATTTGATGCTCTATTGTTAGCTTTTGAGAAAAAAGCAAATCCTTTTTTTGATCCTAAATATATAAGAGACATCTACACTTTAACAGGGATCGTAAAACCGGTGATCATGTTAAATGGTGAACTGGTCGCTACCTGGAGAAAAGAAAAGAACAAAATATATGTTCGCCCTTTTAAGAAATTAAGAAAAAAAGATATAATCCTGATCGAATGTGAAGGGATAAAGAGATTTCAAGAAATATCAGAGGCTCTGTTTGAAGAATGAAAAGCAATTCAAATTTTAGATGCTTGGAGAAAAGAATACTCCCAAGCCGGAAAAATCAATAAATGTTCTGAGACTTTTAGAAAAAGCATTCTTCAAGTTTTTATATAGGGAAATCTATAGGCGGAGGAATAAAAAATGATCGAAGTAAAAGAAACAACTGCTGAGGACATCGATAATGTACAACAGCTCTGGGCTGATGGGGCTGTTATGAGTTTTGTCGGATTCCCGGATGGGTTGATGAGGACAGACGAAGAGATGCAGCATTGGTTCCGATGGATCGGATCGAACAGACCGGCTCTCGGTCACTATTCGATATTTGAAGACGGCAAATATTGCGGAGAATCATTTTATAAGATCGATGCAGAGCATCGAAGTGCTGCATTGGATATCAAGTTGTTCAGCTTTGCTCGGGGAAGAGGGATCGCAACAGCGGGGTTATCCTATGCGATCCAAGCAGCGTTCCGAAATGGTGCGGAGACCGTCTGGGTCGATCCGGATCCGAATAATTTGAAAGCGATCGCATTGTATAAGAGACTGGGCTTTCAGCAGAAAGATCTTCCCGATCATCTAATATCTGAGGGTGAAGAGCGAAGATCGATCTATATGGAACTTTGCAAAGCCGAAAAAGATAAGATCTGCTAAACCATTTGGAGCTTGTTGATAGAAAAACTCCACAACAACTTGACACGACCCTTTCTGATAACTTGGTTGAATAAAACCGGCGAGGGTGGTATAATGGAGCAAGGCAAGAATGTCAATTTGGTTTGCAAGGAGGAAGAGACGATGAGTGATCAGGATTTCAAAAGAGATTTTGAAGAGGAAGAAGAGCCGATCATCCTGAATATAACATTAGAAGATGGTGAGGAATTGCCGAGTGAAGTGATCGGGATCTTTGAGGTGGAAGGCGAAGAATATATCGCGCTGTTGCCGGAGGATGATGATCGTGTATTGATCTATAAATACAAAGAGTTGAGTGATGAAGACATCGATCTTCAAAACATTGAGGATGATGCAGAGTTTGAGCGTGTTACTACAGCATTTTGGGAGATCTTTGGCGACGAAGATTTTATGCCGGAAGAAGAATGATCGTAGAGGATGATGCCAAAGTAAGAGTGATCTTGCTTTGGTTTTTCTTTTTTTTGGAGGGAATGCAAGCATGATCATGAGTTTGGCAGAAAGGCTTGATACTAAATCCCCTAGAACTATCACTTGGTGACATTATTATTTTTTATATCTTGTAAGAAATAGCTCCCCCTCTACTACATTGTTCCATCAAAACAGAAATACATTTATGTGATGATTTTATTGGATAATAGTATGAAAGGTCGATCGGAGATCATGGTCTATTTCAGGGGCACAACGCATATTTTCGGCAAGAGTATAGATCGCGACCCTGTTGTATGGTTTGGTTCAAAGAACGATATAAAAGCGGATGCGCTGATGTAGCCAGGATAATATTTGTTAACTCTTGGGTTTTGTGTTAGAATAGAGCTAGAATGATCATGATGAGGAGAAGGTAGATGATAAGAAGAGTCGTCCAAGCGGACAGGGAAGTTTTTTGTGCACTGGTGGATGAATTTTATCATACGGATGCGGTGCTTTATCCTATTCCGAGGGAATATATCGAAACAACATTTGAGGAGATCACCGTGTCGGACATTTATGCAGAAGGATATCTTTTTGAGCATGAAGAAGAAGTTGCCGGCTATGCGCTGATCACCAAGAGTTTTTCGCAGGAGGCGGGCGGTCGAGTCATCTGGTTGGAGGAAGTATATATCCGTCCGAAGTTTCAGGGCAAGGGGATCGGCAAGGAGTTTTTTGGTTTTATAGAAAAAAAGCATCCGCTCAAGCGACTCCGTCTGGAGGTCGAGTATAGCAACGAGCGTGCGATCAAGCTGTATGAGGATTTGGGCTATGAGGTGTTGGATTATAAACAGATGGTTAAGGAATTTGATTAGAGGTTGCAGATGAGACCAACGGATCCGGTACGATATATCAAAGGGATCGGGGAGAAAAAAGCGAAGCGGCTGGCGAAGCTGCGCATACAGACCATCGAGGATCTGCTTTTTCATCTGCCGGCGAGATATGAAGATCGGAGTTTGATCAAGACTTTGGATCGGATCGCCAACGATGAGAGGGTATGTTCTTATGGCACGATCGTAAATTTTGAAAAAAGTATGCCGAAACGCAATATGCTGATCATCAAGATCGTCGTCAAGCAGGGCAGTAATGCCGCCTATCTTACGACTTTCAACAACGAATATATCATGGACAAGTTTTCGGTGGGCGATAAGATCGCTTTTTACGGCAAAGCGAAAAGGGTATTCCATCGTTTGGAGTTTCATTCGCCTGAGATCGAGAAGCAGGGCGAGAACAAGCTGACCGGCGTGATCTTTCCGATCTATCCGCTGACAGCCGGATTGACCAATCATGAGATGCAAAAAGCGATCGCAGACGCGCTGGAGAAAATCGATCTGAATGCGCTGGAGAGCATCCCTTCTTCGATACGTGAAAAACGCCAGCTCGCGCCGATGGATTTTGCGCTTCGCAACATCCATTTCCCCAAAGGTCTGGAAGATCTGAAGATGGCACGCTACCGCTTTGTTTATGAGGACTTTTTCCTGTTGCAGATGTATATCCTGATGATGAAGCAGCTGGGGCAAAGGCAGAAGGCATTTGAACTACAGCATTGCGATCTTCTGGAGACCTTCGTACGCGGACTGAGCTTTGAGCTTACCGCTGCGCAACAGAAGGTTCTTGCGGATATCGATCGCGATCTGGACAAAGAATATCCGATGCAGCGCCTGGTGCAGGGGGATGTCGGAAGCGGTAAGACGATCATCGCTTTTTATGCCGCATATTCCGCTTTTCTCAACGGCTACCAAAGCACGATCATGGTGCCGACCGAGATCCTGGCAAAACAGCATTACCAGTCGGCAACGGCATTGTTTGCGCATACGCCGCTTCGAATCCGTTTGTTGATCGGGAGCATGACGAAGAAGGAAAAAGAGAAGGTCTATCACGAGATCGCTGCGCATGGATGTGATCTGGTGATCGGGACTCACGCGCTCATTCAGGAGAAAGTCGTGTTTCCAAAGCTGGCTTTGGCGGTCACGGACGAACAGCATCGTTTCGGGGTACGACAGCGAAGTGCTTTGTACGCCGGCTATGAGATCACGCCTCATATTTTGGTTTTGACCGCAACACCGATCCCGAGGACGCTGTCTTTGATCTTGCAAGGAGACCTGGATGTCTCGGTGATCAACGAACTGCCCAAGGGGCGCATCCCGATCGAGACGCTCGTCATCGAGCAGAAGATCCGGCACAAAGCCTACGAGCGTTGTGTCGAAGAATTGCAAAAAGGAAGACAGGCGTACATCGTTTGCCCGCTGGTCGAGGAGAGCGAGGAGCTGGACCTTCGATCCGCGCAGAAGCTGTATGTCGACCTGAAGAACGGATACCTCAAAGGCTATCGCGTCGGGCTCATCCATGGGAAGCTGAAAGCCTCGGAAAAAAATGAGATCATGGCGGCATTTGAAGAAAAAAGACTGGATGCGCTCGTATCCACCACCGTGATCGAAGTCGGGATCAATGTGCCCAATGCAACGGTGATGATCGTGGAAGAAGCACAGCGCTTCGGATTGTCGCAACTCCATCAGCTCCGCGGTCGTGTCGGACGAGGTACGGAAAGATCTTTCTGCGTTCTTGTATATAAGGGAGGTTCGGAGATCCTGCAACAGCGTATGCAGATCATGAGCGAGACGAGCGACGGATTTGTGATCGCCGAAAAAGACCTTGAGCTCAGAGGACCCGGCGAGATGTTCGGACTGAGACAGCATGGCTTGCCGGAGTTCAAGATCGCCGATCTTGCCAAGCATCTTCATATCATGGAACTTGCTCAAAAAGATGCGCTGGATCTGATCGAGAGCGAGTCACTGCAGAAGGAGCACCGAGGACTGACGGAAAAGATCAACAAAAAATTTGAAAGAGAGATCCAGGAGATCGCATTAAACTAATGAGAGTGATATCAGGAACTGCAAGAGGAAAAAAGTTGAAAAGTCCGGTCGATGAGTCGGTACGACCGACGCTGGACCGTGTGAAAGAAAATCTGTTCAATATCATCGGATCCGGCATAAGAGATGCTGTAGTGCTGGATCTTTTTGCCGGCAGCGGCGCACTGGGGATCGAGGCACTTTCTCGAGGAGCGAAACGCTGTGTTTTCGTCGATAACGACAAACGATCGATCGAATTGGTACGCCAGAATTTGAAAGAAACAAGGCTTGCGGAGCATGCGGTCGTCCATCTGGCAGAAGCGCAAAGCATCATCCAAAAGCTATGCGCAGAAGGACAAAAATTCGACTATATCTTTATCGATCCGCCATATTGTCAGGGAATCGTGCAAAAAATATTGAAACAACTCGAAAAATGCAATATAATGCAAGAAGAAGGTTTTGTGATCATCGAGACCGATCGTTTTGAAAGACCGCCGGAAGAGATCTCGGACCTTTTGAAGATCAAGGAGCGAGAATATTCGAACACCAGGATCTCAATATTCAGGAGAAGAAATGGAGCACAAGATGAGCAAGAATAAGGCAGTATATCCGGGGAGCTTTGATCCGTTGACCAATGGGCATATGGACATTATCCGACGCGCCGCAAAGCTTTATGAAGAAGTGACCGTTGCCGTTTTGGTGAATACGACGAAAAGCGGGCTGTTCAGTTTGGAAGAAAGAGTCGAGCTGATCGAGAATGAGATCAAAGATCTGCCTAATGTCAAGGTAGACAGCTTTGTCGGACTTCTGGTCGATTACTGCGGATCGAATGCTATCGATGTGATCATCCGAGGATTGCGCGCGATCTCCGACTATGAATATGAGATGCAGATCGCACAGATGAACCGAACGCTCGATCCGAAGATCGAGACCGTATTTTTGATGACGAACACCAAGTACTCCTTCCTCAGTTCTTCGATCGTAAAAGAAGTTGCGAGGTTCGGAGGGGACATAAATGACATCGTACCGCCTTTGGTACAGGAGAAACTAAGATCCAAATACAAAAACAGGGGGTAACCTATGGAAGTATTTAACTTACTGAATGAAATGGAAGAGATGATCGAAAATTCCAAGAGCCTTTTCGGCAACAAAGCATCAATCGATAAAACAAGAGCACTTGAGATCATTCGTGATGTGCGGATCTGTCTGCCGGACGATTTCAAACAGGCAGAATGGATCAGCCAGGAGCGACAGCGTATCATCTACGATGCGGAAGATGCCGCCAAGGAGATCCGAGAAAAAGCGACTCTGGAAGCTGAAAAAATGGTCGAGCGAGACAATATCACCCAGAGTGCATATCGTCGCGCAAAAGAGATCATCGAGCGTGCCGAAGAGGATGCGGTCGAATTGAGAAATGGTGCGATCTATTATTCTCAAGACATTATGAAAAAGATCGCAAAAGATATGACCTCGATCGCCGAGCGTGTGATGCTCAATTATGAAGAACTTGACAAGATCATCATTCGACCGGAGGAAGAAACGACTCAAGAGGGCGAAGGATAGGGGGGCAATGCCCCCTTTTTTGGTATAGAAGACAACAGGGATCCGGGCAAAAGTTTTACTTTTTCATCGATCCAGCCGGATGCGCAGATCGATGGAGAACATAACTAAGATCGATGAGAGAAGGAGGGTATTGTGAAAACGGCAGGGATCATTGCGGAATATAATCCATTTCATTTGGGACACAAATATCTGATCGACGAACTCAAAGTCGTTACCGATGCCGAACGAGTCGTTGTCGTGATGAGCGGCAACTCGGTCCAACGCGGCGATTTTGCGATCGTGGACAAATTTGCCCGCGCCGGAGAAGCGATACGCGGCGGAGCGGATCTTGTGCTGGAGCTGCCGTTCTGCTACTCTTCGCAAAGTGCGGAATATTTTGCACGCGGCGGAACGACCATCCTCCACCATCTCGGTTTTGTGGACTACCTTTGCTTCGGCTCCGAGAACGATGATATCGACAGCCAATGGCGCATCGCCAACCTGCTTTACGAAGAATCCGAAGAGCTGCAAAATGAGATCAAGGAGCAGATGAAAAAAGGGATCAGTTTCCCGGTGGCAAGGCAGACTGCGCTCGAAAATCTCTACCCGAAAGAAGCGGACTTTTCCATTATGAGCAGCCCGAATGATATTTTGGCGATCGAATATATCAAATCCTTGTACCGTCTGGAAAGCAAGATCGAACCGATCTCCATCCGGCGGATCGGCGGAGCATATTACGATCCGAGATTGGAGATCGAAGTGCCCAGTGCGACTGCGATCCGGGAACGCCTGATGAACCGTTCGGAAAGAAGTGAAGAAGTCCGGCAGATCAAGCGAGCGACCACGCCGACGATGGCGGAATGCCTTTTGAAACAGCGCAACGATCATTCGCTCGCCAGTATGGAAAACTATCTCAGCGACCTCAAGAGCATCATCATTCGTGACAAGGAGCTGCTCGACAACATATTTGAAGTCAGCGAAGGGATCGACAACCTGCTTCGGACCAAGGTCTTTGGATCCGACACGATCCATGAACTCGCGATGGAGATCAAATCCAAACGCTACACCTATACCCGTGCGAGGAGGATGCTTATGAACATCCTTGTGGGACTGACAAAGCAAGATATGCAACAAGTGAAGCTTTCGCAAGACATCCCATACACAAAGATCCTCGCGTTCAACGATGTCGGTCGCAAGATGATCAAGGAAGCATCCTATGGCATCGAGCTTATCAACAAGCCGGCTGACTTCAAACCTCAAAATCAACTGCATGAGATACTCCAAAAATATGACGAGATCGTAGGCGAGCTGTTTTATATGAAATATATCTACAAGCCTTATGGAAAACAGGTCTACAACGACAAGATGACCTCCCCGATCTATGTGAAAGGATAAGCAGCTCCATGATGGATGCGACAAGATGCTTGGCATTCGGTCATCGCGCAAGGCGAGAGGCTCTTTCGGATGTGGCGATACCATCCGATCAGCTGAAAAATAGAGAAGAGATCAAACGAGGAGAAAAGACAACATGGAACGATTTTTTAGGACAGAACTGCTGTTGGGAGAGTCTGCGATGCAAAAGCTCGCAAGCTCGCATGTGGCAATTTTCGGCGTGGGCGGCGTAGGCAGCTTCGCGGCGGAAGCGATCGCTCGATCGGGAGTTGGCGAGATCACGCTGGTGGATTTTGACGACATCGATATCAGCAATATCAACCGCCAGATCCCGGCGCTTTTATCGACGGTCGGTAAGAGCAAGGTCAAGACGATGGCGGAGCGGATAAAGGACATCGATCCCGACATCAAACTGCATGTCATCGACAAAAAATATATGCCCGAAAACAGCGACGAATTTTTTTCCGAGGTGCGATTTGACTTTGTCGTCGATGCGATCGATATCATCACCGCCAAACTGTTTTTGATACAGACTTGTAAACAAAAAAATATCCCCATCATCAGCTCGATGGGAATGGGCAACAAGATCGACCCGACGAGGATCACTTTGACCAAACTCTCCAAGACCCACATGGATCCGCTCGCCAAGGTGATGCGCAAAGAGCTGAAAGACCGAGGGATCTATGAGCTGGATGTCGTTTTCTCCGATGAAAAACCGCGCAAGCCCAAGCAAAGTATCTCTTCGCAAGGAAAGCGAGAGCTGCCGGCAAGCTGTGCATTTGTTCCGCCCGTGGCGGGTCTGATGATGGCATCCTATGTCATACGAAGCCTCGTCGGGGAATAGCGGGTGACAAATTTTGGGGATCGACAGACAAGACCTTGATCCATGAAGGTCACGCCCAAGCGATCTATGGGAAAACATAAAATGCTAAGATAAAAAAATATCAATTTGCTCAAAAGGATATTGTATCAATTGTTGCAAGACGATGGAACTGATAGCAACGAATTAAAGGAATACGATAAAATTATTTTTTCTCATAAAAAGTTATTGACATGGATAGAATTTTGGAGTAAATTATAGTTAATCTCAATGATCACCTATGAGATTACATCATAAGTTCAAATAAAAATTTATTCTACCCGTCCATTATGGACTCCACAGTGTGTGGACAACTTGCGCAAGCAAGTTTTTTTTTTGCTTAAAATTATTTAAAATATCTTGACAATGTTTTGTGTAATGTTAGAATTATATTGCATAACAGTTAAATTCTAAAAAATCTATTGACAGATCACATTTTTAGGAAAATAATGAAGAATATGGACTTATTTATTGGATTGTTATGGTTTAAAAATAATAAGGAATTTATTTAGGAGGTTGTGATGAAGAAAGATTGTAAAAAATTCGAGGATTATTACATAGGATTGGATATTGGAACTTCATCCGTCGGTTGGGCGGTGACGGATCTGAATTATAACATTTTAAAATTTAATCAAAAGGCGATGTGGGGGATCCGTTTGTTTGATGAAGGAAGCACTGCTGCGGAAAGGCGAGTCCAACGATCTGCTCGAAGAAGATTAGAACGTAGAAATCAGCGGATCGAGTGGTTGCAAGAAATTTTTGCCGAAGCTATTGCTAAAAAAGATCCGGGATTCTTTGGACGATTGGAAGAGAGCAAGTATCATGCGGAAGATCGCTCTATTAAACAGAAAAATACTCTATTTAACGATCCGGATTTTGATGATAAAGACTACCACAAAAAATATCCAACAATTTTTCACTTGAAATATGATCTGATGAATTCCGACGAAGTCTTTGATGTTCGATTGGTTTATTTGGCGATCGCAAATACTTTGAAACATCGAGGGCATTTTATATACGAAGAACAGAATATTGAGGAAGCGAAGTCTTTTGAGGTGGCATATAATACTTTTGTGCACTCAGTGAATGATTTTTTTAACTATGGGGAAAGCGTTGATGAAGAAACAGATACTACGATCGGTCTTTTTGGTGCGGATCGTCCAAAGGGTTTGCAATCATTGCTTACCAATAAAGAGAAGAGAAAGCAGGAAAAGAAAAAAGAGATTTTGTCCTTGTTTGGTTTGACGAAAACACATCGGGATTTTACTATTTTAAAAACTTTTTTAGAGGCACTTGTTGGCGGAGACGTTAACACGAAGAATTTAGTGTCTTCTTTGGAAGATGAAGAAAAAGAATCGATCAAGTTTTCTTTCAGCGATGGCTCTTTCGACGCCAATATTGATAAAATCGAGTCTCTTATTCCCGAACAAATGATGATTTTGAGAGCAGCAAAAGGGCTTCACGATTGGGCAGTTTTGGAAGAAATTTTAGCAGGCAAAGAGAGTATCTCGGCGGCAAAGATTGAGAAATATAAGGAACATCAAGAGGATCTTGAAAACCTGAAAAAACTTGTAAAAAGAGACTTTGATAAAAAAACTTATGATGAGATCTTCAAATATGACTATGTCGAAGGTAATTATCATGCGTATATTTTTGGAAAAGGGAGAAAGTCCTCAAAGAAAGATGATAAGACCGATAAATTTAAAAAAGCATCACAAGAAGAATTTTGTAAATATCTTGGTAAGAAACTTAGTGCTAAAAAGGAAGATCCTCAGTATGCAGATATCTTCAAAAAAATAGAGAATGATTCTTTCTTACCAAAGCAGAGGGAAAAGAGCAATGCGGTAATCCCTTATCAGATCCACAAAATGGAACTGGAGAAAATTATTCATAAAGCAGAAAAATATTTGGCGTTTTTGTCCGAGAAGGATGAAAGTGGATTGACGAATAGCGAAAAGATTCTTGAGATTATGAGTTTCCGTATTCCATATTATGTCGGACCGCTAAATGATGCACATAAAGATGATCCGAATTCAAATACTTGGGTTATTCGCAAGGCGAGAGGAAAAGTATATCCATGGAATTTTGATCAAAAAGTAGATGTCGAGGAAAGTGCTCAGGCATTTATTCGTCAAATGACCAATAAATGTACCTATTTGATCGGGAAAGATGTGCTTCCGAAAGATTCCTTGCTATATAGCGAATTTATGATGCTTAATGAGCTCAATAATTTAAGAATTGATGGAGAAAAGCCGTCTATCACAGTAAAAAAGAAAATTATTTCGGGTTTATTTTTGAGAAATCAAAAAATTACCCAAAAGAAGCTGAGAGACTTTTTGTGGAGAGAAGGGCTTAGTTTGTCACGCGATGTTGAAATCGCAGGAATTGAAGGGGATTTTAAATCAAATCTCTCATCCTATATCCACTTTAAAAGGATTTTGGGGAAAGACATTTTTTCAGATAAAGATAAAAAGATGATCGATGATATCATAGCTGATAGCTTATATTTCGGAGAAGCGAAAAAACTTCTTAAAAAACGAGTATCGGATAGATATGATTTCTTAAGCGAATATCAAATTCAAGAGATTTGTAAATTGAGTTTTTCGGGTTGGGGACGATTGTCGAGAGAGTTCTTGTCCGAAGTTGAAGATGTAAATAAGGAAACGGGCGAGAACTGTTCGATCATTGAAATGATGAGGGAGACAAACTATAATTTAATGGAGCTTTTGAGCGCGTCTTTTGGTTTTAAGGAAAGTATCGAGAAGAAAAATCAAGAAAGCATGGGTATTGTAGACAAACTTTCATATGAATCCTTACAAGATCTATATGTTTCGCCAAAAGTGAAACGTAGTATTTGGCAAAGCCTTCAGATCGTTGAGGAGATCCGCAAGATCACAAAAAAAGATCCGGTCAAAATCTTTGTTGAGGTGGAGAGGGAGGAGCAGAAAGATAAGAAGAGAACTTTATCGAGAAAAGAGCAGCTAAAAGCTCTTTATGAGAACATAAAGAAGGATGATACTTTATTTTGGGAAAGTAAAAATCAATTATCAGGTCAGTTGGAACGACACTCCGATGCACAGCTTCGTCAAGAGAAATTATATCTTTACTATACTCAGATGGGGCGGTGTATGTATTCGGGTGAGGTGATCGAATTGGACGAATTGCTTAATAACAATAGTTCGGTGTACGATGTAGATCATATCTTCCCAAGATGTCGGGTCAAAGATGACAGTTTGGACAATAAAGTTCTGGTAAAATCTGCATTAAATAAGAAAAAGGGAGATCACTATCCTCTCAGAGAGGCGTTAGGAGAACAAGTTGTTAAGAAAAACTTCCCTTATTGGAAAATGTTGATCGATAAAGAGTTGATTAGTAGGAAGAAATTTGAGAGATTGACTCGGAATACCGGTTTTTCTGATAACGAGTTAGCGGATTTCATCAACCGTCAGTTGGTGGAAGCGCGTCAATCTTCAAAAGCGGTGATCCAAATTTTGGGGCAGCTACTTCCAAAAACCGAAATCGTATATTCTAAGGCGGGGAATGTAAGTGATTTTAGGAAAGAAAATCAGTTTATAAAAGTACGAGAAATGAATGATTTTCATCATGCAAAGGATGCATACCTCAATATCGTGGTAGGGAATGTTTATAACACGCAATTCACCAAAAGCCCGATCAACTTTATCAAATCCAAGCAGACCTACAGTTTGAATCATAAAGCCTTATACGATCGAGAGGTCAAGCGAGGGAATACCACGGCATGGATACCGGGAGAAAACGGAACGATTCAAACTGTTCGTAAAATGATGGATAAGAACAATATTTTGTATACGAGATTGTCGTATGAAGTGACGGGGGAATTGTTTGACGGCAATCCTATGCGAAAAGGTAACGGTCAACAACCGCTCAAAGGCGATGTCAGAATGAAAGACATCAACAAGTATGGCGGATACAATAAAGTATCTGGAGCATATTTTGCATTGGTCGAGCACACTAATAAGAAAAAACGTGTGAGAAGTATTGAATATGTCCCGATCGCAGTAGCGAAAGAAATAAAAAATGATGATGAGCGTTTGAATCGATATTTCAAAGAACAAGGATTGGAAAACCATAGTATATTGATTCCTAAAATAAAGATCGAAACATTATTTGAGATTAATGGAGCGAGAGTGCATTTGACAGGGAGAAGTAATGATAGTCTTTTGTTTAAACATGCAATTCAATTAATTCTAAGTGAAGACAATGCTATTTATCTAAAAAAAATTGAAAAGAAAATAATGCTGAGAAAGAAATATGCAAATAAAATTGTAATATATGATAGTGATGGTATAAATTTAGAGGACAACTTGAAATTATATGATGAATTTATTAGAAAGCTGGATAACACTAGATATAATCTAGTATTAAAATCTCAACAAGGGAAATTGGGAGGAGCGAGAGACAATTTTACTGAGTTGGAATTAGAAGAACAAATAGAGGTGTTGTTTACAATAATACAGTTTTTTCAATGTAATAGCGTATTGCCGAATTTGACTTTATTAGGGTTAGGATCAAGAATAGGGACAGTTCTTGCTTCAAAGAATTTATCCAATTGGCAATCTGGAAAAATTATTCACCAATCTATTACAGGGTTGTTTGAACAAGAGGTTGATTTATTTAAGATATGAGTTGGAGAACATTAGTTATATCCGGTAGGGCAAAGTTAGATTATAAAATGAATTATTTGGAAGTTCGAGGGGATACAATGACAAGGGTACATTTGAGCGAGATTAATACCTTGATCATCTCAAATACCGCTGTATCCCTGACGGCTTACCTTTTGTGTGAATTAATGAAACAAAAGATCAAAGTGATTTTCTGCGATGAAAAAAGAAATCCCAGTTCCGAGCTTGTTTCCTACTATGGAAGTCATGATACCTCTGCTAAATTAAGGAAACAAGTTCGATGGGAAGAACAGGCAAAAAATTTGGTCTGGACAGAGATCGTTCGAGAAAAAATTTCAAAGCAGATGGAGCTTTTAGCGCAATACGAAAAGCATGAAACCGATATGCTTGCCGGTTATATTGATGAATTGGAATATCGAGATGAAACCAATCGAGAGGGTCATGCTGCTAAAGTTTATTTTAATTCGTTATTTGGGATGGGGTTTTCTCGAAAATCAGAAAATAGTATCAATGCGGCGCTCAATTTTGGCTACTCCATTATATTGTCTGCATTTAATCGGGAAATTGTTGCGAATGGATATATCACACAACTGGGCATAGCACATGACAACATCTACAATAATTTTAACTTGGGATCCGACTTTATGGAGCCTTTTCGACCACTTGTCGATGAAGTGGTATATGATATGATGCCGGAGCAATTTGGACGAGAAGAAAAAGTAGAAATTCTTCGCTTATTACAAAGAGAGGTAATGATAGGTGGTAAAAAACAGGTTGTAGATAATGCGATCAAAATTTATTGTAAAAGCGTATTAGATGCATTAGACGAAAATGATATTCGTTTGATCAGGTTTTATGAGAAATGAGCTACAGATTTATGAGAGTAATGGTCTTTTTTGATTTGCCCACAACGACAAAGAAAGATATTCGAGAATACACTAAATTTCGTAAGTTTCTAATTAGAAGTGGTTTTGTTATGATGCAGGAATCTGTATATTCTAAAATAGCACTCAATACAACCGCTGTCGATGCGATCGTCCGAAATGTTCGGAAAAACAAACCTCCTAGTGGATTGGTACAGATGCTCACGATAACTGAAAAACAATTCGCTCGGATGGAGCATGTGGTTGGTGAATCAAAAACAGATGTTTTGGATACAGATGATAGGTTGGTTATTTTATGAAGTTAATGCATCCTTGCTTTGAAGAACCGTTGGAGTTGATTGAAGGGATACCTAATATTTTAGTCGTAGAAGAAAAAAGTCTGCGGATAAGAATAATTGAAGATTTGTTATTACAAGTTCAAAATGGTGAAGGGAACTTTGTTTTGTCTGAAAATGATGATATTCTACGAATAGATAAAGTTGCGGAGTTCCTGACCGATCCATTTTCTTTGGATATCAATCAAAAGAAAATTTTATCCAAAGTACAATCTACTCTAAAAGAATTGGCTGGCAATGAGAGCAACTATGCAGAAACGATAAGAGTAATCGGAGAATTGAATTCATATTTTGAAAAACTCGGGGCTCAAGTACAATACCCGATCGTTTTTAATGAGAATATGGATTTTCAAGATCTGATCAAAATATCCGGAGCAAAGATCGCATCCGAATCCGAAACTTTCTTTGAAAATCTGATCAACTATATTTGTCTTATTAATGATGTTTTAGGAATTACCTTATTGATAACTTGGAATTTGCAGCTTTATATCAATGAGGAGGAACTGAAAGAACTTTTTAAAATAGCAAATTACAAAAAGATCAATTTAATTTTGATAGAGAGCTTTGATTTAACCGAACATAGTTTGTTGGAGAGAGTTACTATTATCGATAAAGATTTGTGTGTTATAAGAAATTTTTAGATCATGTATTACTAAGCACAGAATCTTTATGTTATAATTGATATGACTACCTTTGAAGTTGTATGCGTATGATGGCATAATTTGTTCCAGATCTGAATTTGAGGTTTGAGAATGATGTAATTTCATAGGTGATCAAAACCTTTTGTCCTTCCATATCTCTTACATTCTTGTTTGAGAATGATGTAATTTCATAGGTGATCAAAACATTCATTGTATTTTTGACGGAGATATTCATGTTTGAGAATGATGTAATTTCATAGGTGATCAAAACCTAATGTTTACGGCATGTAACAAGGTATTAGTTTGAGAATGATGTAATTTCATAGGTGATCAAAACCTTATTCCTGATTTTCTTATTTTTTTGCAGGTTTGAGAATGATGTAATTTCATAGGTGATCAAAACATAAATCCATTTATGTCCTGCCCATAGTAGGTTTGAGAATGATGTAATTTCATAGGTGATCAAAACTGCTATTAATGAAATACCAATTCCGACACCGTTTGAGAATGATGTAATTTCATAGGTGATCAAAACTATATTTTGAGGCTCAACGAATTTATCATTGTTTGAGAATGATGTAATTTCATAGGTGATCAAAACGGAAATATTTCGAGTTTCATACCAATATTCGTTTGAGAATGATGTAATTTCATAGGTGATCAAAACACGGCGCATGATATGGCGGCGTTACAGTGGGTTTGAGAATGATGTAATTTCATAGGTGATCAAAACGTTGTATCCCGTAATCGCTCCTGTTTGACTGTTTGAGAATGATGTAATTTCATAGGTGATCAAAACAACGACATCGGCGCCGCCCAATCCAAAGTAGTTTGAGAATGATGTAATTTCATAGGTGATCAAAACACACTAAAGATATTCTAAAATCTAAGATTGGTTTGAGAATGATGTAATTTCATAGGTGATCAAAACATAAATCCATTTATGTCCTGCCCATAGTAGGTTTGAGAATGATGTAATTTCATAGGTGATCAAAACTGCTATTAATGAAATACCAATTCCGACACCGTTTGAGAATGATGTAATTTCATAGGTGATCAAAACTATATTTTGAGGCTCAACGAATTTATCATTGTTTGAGAATGATGTAATTTCATAGGTGATCAAAACACGGCGCATGATATGGCGGCGTTACAGTGGGTTTGAGAATGATGTAATTTCATAGGTGATCAAAACGTTGTATCCCGTAATCGCTCCTGTTTGACTGTTTGAGAATGATGTAATTTCATAGGTGATCAAAACTTCGGCTTTATCGGCACGCGCCAAGAGTGGGTTTGAGAATGATGTAATTTCATAGGTGATCAAAACCTGGTCTTCGGGGTAAAATGCCATCGCCTTGTTTGAGAATGATGTAATTTCATAGGTGATCAAAACTTCATTGATCGGGATAAAATAATTTATCTTGTTTGAGAATGATGTAATTTCATAGGTGATCAAAACGCAGAGGCTTACGATAAAAGACTTGATGAAGTTTGAGAATGATGTAATTTCATAGGTGATCAAAACTTATAAAGCGTTGTATTTTAGGCACTTTTTGTTTGAGAATGATGTAATTTCATAGGTGATCAAAACTTTTGCTAGAAAGAGCGATGCGATGCGGTGGTTTGAGAATGATGTAATTTCATAGGTGATCAAAACATACAGGGTGATGGGCGATTGTGTGGATATGTTTGAGAATGATGTAATTTCATAGGTGATCAAAACGAACTATCTCGAAAAATCGATGTAAATCCGGTTTGAGAATGATGTAATTTCATAGGTGATCAAAACCAACGATGAAAACAACGGTGAGCGTTGCGGTTTGAGAATGATGTAATTTCATAGGTGATCAAAACATACAGGGTGATGGGCGATTGTGTGGATATGTTTGAGAATGATGTAATTTCATAGGTGATCAAAACAAGGAGTGTTTTCTGGACTTGAGAGTCCGGGTTTGAGAATGATGTAATTTCATAGGTGATCAAAACCGTTGATCGGATGGAATGATCATCAAGTCGGTTTGAGAATGATGTAATTTCATAGGTGATCAAAACCATACGACGTATTCGATATCGACAGTAAGAGTTTGAGAATGATGTAATTTCATAGGTGATCAAAACAAGTTCTATTTTCTATTCCCGATCTTCTCTGTTTGAGAATGATGTAATTTCATAGGTGATCAAAACTGCTCCAGGGCGGTGATCACGAGTTTGTCCGTTTGAGAATGATGTAATTTCATAGGTGATCAAAACATCTCCTCGAGCACTTCGGGGATCTCGATCGTTTGAGAATGATGTAATTTCATAGGTGATCAAAACAGGACACCAGCTAATCATAAAAGACTGGCTGTTTGAGAATGATGTAATTTCATAGGTGATCAAAACTCGGTCGAAATAGTTCGCCGATTGATTGAAGTTTGAGAATGATGTAATTTCATAGGTGATCAAAACTGCCTCGTCCATCCCAGCCGTGCTTCGTGTGTTTGAGAATGATGTAATTTCATAGGTGATCAAAACATGCGCCACATGATCAAGATACTCACACTTGTTTGAGAATGATGTAATTTCATAGGTGATCAAAACCTCGGATCTCGACATTGACACGATGCAGCAGTTTGAGAATGATGTAATTTCATAGGTGATCAAAACAAATGGTTACCACGATAGCCTTCTGTTACTGTTTGAGAATGATGTAATTTCATAGGTGATCAAAACTTATACTAGGGCGTATCTGAAAACTATATTTTTATAATATAATGAAACAAAAAACGAAGCAGCCAAACACATGCCAAAAAGATACGAAATAGAAGAGGAACAATGGAATCGAATC
>JAUMYO010000131.1 GCA_030528605.1 Peptostreptococcaceae bacterium
TCCTGTCGTAGATCAGTCCCACACGATCCCCAAACAATCAAAGTTTTCCGGAATTGGCGGTATGCACGAATAAATTTTTAGTTCAGATGTCTTTATTGGAATCACTCCATCAGAGCATAACCATTCGCAGTTTACCAATTTTTCTAATTCCGAAGGTAAAATATTTGTACAGATCACGATCGATTCTCCTGCAAGAACTAATTCTTCTACCCCGTCGTTTTCTTCGATCCCCGTATCATCGTGCAAAGCCACACGAACCCACGCTATGTTAGGCATCGACTCGATATTTTGGAGCCTATCCCCTATTTTAGAAATCGTCGGGCGTCCAAAAGTCCATTGGTTCGGAGCAATGGAGTACTCCTCTGTATTTCCATCAAAAAATTCATCGAGCGTCAGTAATGGCAAGCGTTCTTCATTTTCTTCCAATATTTTTTTGAATGTACTCAACTCGATCATGATCACAACTCTCCTTACATCATTAAATCTTCTAAAGAAAACAAAGGCTGATCCTTATCAAAACACAAGATCTATATTGCACTCTTCTTGCAGCATTGCCAGGATCTTGTTTTCCCTTCCTCTATCATGCTCACTCTACAACATAAGCCCTTTTGCTCTAAAAAATCGATTCAAATATAAAATATCTTTCTCTTTCTTCATCATAAGTGATGATCAGCGTATCATCATCGTGTTCTATACGATATATTTTTCGTAAATTCTTTACTCGGGGAATGTTCTCTTCTCCGATAAACTCATAGCACTCCCGGATCACTTTAAGATCTCCTTTTGAGTATGCTCGATATATCGCTCTGTTAAAGATAGAGCCTTTTGTTTGTCGATCTCTGCAGTCGATGATAAATATCCGATCCGCATCCCCCGAAAAACCGGGATCCGTTTCATATACCTTCTCCAGAACGATCCCCTCGGGCATTTCGATGTCCCAACGGATCGAAAGGGTCTTCAGGTCATTATACGAAAAGTTGATCCAAAAATAGATCCCTAAGAAGATCGCCATAAAGAAAAGGATCACCGACAAGTAGGGAACAAATATCGTTTGGAAGACCCTATCGCTGCTTTTTGCTTTTTTTCTCATTTCTCTCACCACTTATATCACGTCTTGTCCTTTAGATGTCGATCGTCAAAATTTTTATCTACTTTTAATAAATTATACAGACATTTCTTCACGTTCAAAATATCTTCGTTTTTGGAGATCTTTTTTACGATCTATATTTAGAAATACCATATTGCATGATAAAAGTCAACCATCCGGCAAGATCTTATATCCAGTTAAACTTTGTTAATACTATTATTCGATAAAATAAGCAATCAACATTCCGTTCTAATGAAGCGACGAAACGGGTGGGGGCATCGTTCCATATAAGTTATAAAAAATAAAAATATTGTTAAGTTCCGGGTTTCCATTTGCTAAGCCCAGTCCTTTTTATAGCTTAATAGATTTGAAATGACAGTACCTATGGCTAAAACAGGTACGGCAGCAGATAATGCTCCCACAGCATCTACGATCAAAGTCCATCGATCTCCATAACTTTTCATCAATAATATTTGAAAGTATATAGACAGCACACAAAAACTAAAGCTTACGATAGTTTTATATTTTCTTGTTTTATCATTCATTTTGACAAACGGAACGTCCCAGCTACAAAGACCCGACAATACACTGATCATAACATATATCATAAATTTCACCTCCATAGATCATGCCTGTCTCTGAGATACCGGCAAATTTGGATCCATTATCCGGATCGCTATAATACGGATACCCGTTTGATCCC
>JAUMYO010000132.1 GCA_030528605.1 Peptostreptococcaceae bacterium
AAACTATATCCAATAAAATGATCATAAAAATCTTGTGGATCGTTCTAAAGGATATGATAAAGATCAAAGCGGTTTCTCTGAGAGAGCCGCTTTTTTTGATGAGATCTTATACTGAAACCCGATAGAAGTCATAGAAATATGTCTGTTCTTTATTCGATGCGATTGACTACGATGATTTAACAAATGTTTAGAAACATCACGCATAAAGATCGGATCGATACTATGGGTTCAAATGGATTTTAGTATCAAAATAAAGTTCTATAATATCATTTATAAAAGCTAAAAATAAGATTTTTTAGCTTTAAAAATACCAAATAAAGAAATAATTATTAAAAATGGAAAAAATTGCTTTTAATATTATGCTGCTGTTGGTATAATTTGGATAAACGGATAAACGGAGGTGTCTATGGAAAAGTATCAACCGTTACGAATCCTAAGTTATGCAAGTGATTTTGACATCGAAAAAGAACTCCTCTTGAGAAAGAATAAATACAGTACGATCTTCACCGGATATTGGATCTCGCCGATGCGACGGGGAGAAGCGGTTTCGGATGTTAAATATGAATTGTTTTGCAATCCGGTGGAAGAGCTTAGGGTGCGTAATGAACGGATCCTGGATCATTCGATCGAGATCCGCGATCTTAGCGATCGCCTTCCGGGCATTGCCAAAGATGCGATCTTAAAAAAAGTATTGGTCAATGAGATCCAGAGCACGAATGAGATCGAGGGAGTGAAAAGCAGTCGCAAAGAGATTCGAACCGTCATGAGGATGGAAGAAGGAAAAAGCTCGCGACTGTTCAAGATCGTTGAGATGTATCTCAAGATCATGGAATCTGAATTTCAAGAGATCCATTTGCCCGAGGATGTACGAAAAGTCTACGATGCTCTTTTTGCAGGAAGCAATACGATCGAGCATGAGGTAGATGGAGCACTGTTTCGAAAAGACAATGTATATGTGAGTAAGGGAATGAAAAAACTGCATTCCGGCATATACGGTGAAGCAAATATCACGCGAGAGATCCAAAATATGATCGATCTTATGAATCGAAAAGATGTCCCTTTTTTGATAAAAGCTTGCATCACACATTTTATTCTGGAATATATCCACCCATTTTACGATGGCAACGGAAGATTAGGACGCTATTTTCTTTCGTCCTATCTTAAGAAAAAATTGGATATTTTTTCGGCGATCTGCATTTCTTACGAAACCAATCAGATGAGAACGAAATACAACAAATTGTTCGAAGAAGTGTCCGCCTACAAAAACTATGGAGAAGTAACGCATTTTGTGATCGGGATGATGGAGATCATCGAACAGGGGCAACGGGATATTAGAGATCTTTTGGAAAGATCGATCCAAAAGCTTCGTTATCTTGACCACAAGATAACAGAATACACCGACCTCGATCCGACCGCACAAAATATTTTGTACTATTATTTGCAGATCTATTCGTTCAATGAGGCGGAAGAGATCGAAGATAAAACTATCCTGTCTTTCTATAACACAAGCGGCGAGAAAAAACTGTCGAATCGAAGATTCCGAGAGATCATGACGGAGCTTGAGGAGAAAGGCTATCTTAAACCGGTCAAACAGCGACCGATCATCCACGAATTGACCGATCGGATGAAGACGGATATCGAGTGATCCGGCGATCTGTAACGCATTGATGTATCAGCTGATCGAGCGCGAAGGATCCTAGGTCGTAG
>JAUMYO010000045.1:0-11860 GCA_030528605.1 Peptostreptococcaceae bacterium
AATAGTATTACTATTCTTTTGAATGATGGATAACAATGATCTGTATTTCATAAAAGATCCAACGAATTTTGTGGTCTTAAAACAGACAAGAGCATCTTTCTATCGTGAGATCGTATCAGATCTTCGCACAAAAATAAAGGATAAGAGCTTGAGGTTTATCACTATGTCTTGTGTGAGATCTGTATTTTGCAGCAGCCCCGTGGCATCTTTTTAATTTTTCGTTGACAGGACCTTCAAAAAATTATATAATTGTTTCTGTAATATGCGTAAAAACAGCCTCTATAGCATACTTAAAGAGGAAAGGTGGTGTTATTGAATGAAAAGAACGTATCAACCGAAAAAAAGACAGCGCAAAAAAGAGCACGGTTTTAGAAAGAGGATGCGAACTCCAAACGGCAGAAATGTCCTTAGAAGAAGACGCGCAAAAGGAAGAAAAAGACTAACTGCATAAAACCTGTGGCCACCAAAGAACTGTGGCCTTTTTTGTTAGTTTGGGGTATCAAATGAAATTTGAAAGACTCAAAAAAAATAACGATTTTTTAAAGGTGTACAACAAAGGTAGATCTTATGGCTGTAAAAATCTGGTGATATACTATCTGCCGAATGGGACCGATCGAACAAGAGCCGGGTTTTCCATATCCAAAAAAGTGGGAAATGCGGTTACAAGAAACAGGATCCGTCGCTACCTGAAAGAATCCCTGATCTTACTTGAGCCCAAAGACAGAGGTCATGATATCATTTTTGTAGCAAGAAAAGCAGCTAAAGATAATAACTTTTTTGAGATCAAACGGTCCGTCCAATACCTGTTCAAAAAAATTGGATTGAAAGTTTATGAAAATACTAAGCAAATGTCTGATAATGGTCATCAGATTTTACCAAACAGCGATATCTCCGATCAAAGGTCCGACCTGTAGATTCCAACCCACATGCTCCGGTTACGCGATAGAGGCGATCCGAAAGTATGGAGCACTGAAGGGGAGCTATCTCGCTGTAAGACGCATATTAAGATGTCACCCTTTTAATGAGGGAGGGTACGACCCGGTACCATAAGGAGGATTAATTGACACAATTACTAGGATTGTTATTGAAGTTTATCTATGACATGATAGGTCATTATGCATGGGCGATCATTGTCTTCACGCTCGTCATCAAATTGGCACTTTTGCCTTTGACGCATGCACAAAACCGTTCGATGAGATCTATGCAGGAACTTCAACCAAAGATCGATGAGATCAAAAAGAAATATCCGAACAACCAGGAAAAACAAAGTCAACTGACCCTGGAGCTGTATAGGGAATACAAGATCAATCCGTTTATGGGATGTTTGCCGCTTCTTGTACAGATCCCGATCTTATTCGGATTGTTCAGAGTGCTTCGCGATCCCGTTCAGTATGTATTTTCGACAGAAGCTGCGTATCAAGCGGCAGATCAGGGTTTTTTCTGGGTAGGATCGATGTCTCAGCCGGATGTCATTATGATGGGCACTATTGCCGTACCTTTTATTCTACCGATCGTTGCGGCAGTTGCGACTTATATCGACAGTGCATTGATGCAAAAAGGGCAGCCAAAGAACCAAATGACTACGACCATGACCTATATGATGCCGATCATGATCTTGATGTGGGGAAAATCTTTCCCGGCAGGATTGTCATTGTATTGGGCAGTATCAAATATTTTTTCGATCCTGCAAAAGCAATTGATAAAGCCAGATCCGGCAGCAACTCCGCCGGATACCAAATCGAAGGGGGCTAAAAAATGATGAAGTATGTTGAAACTGTAGGTAAAACCAAGGAAGAAGCAGTTGAGGCAGCACTCAAGCAACTTGGTACTACGATCGATAATGTAACGATCCAAACCGATGAGCAAAGATCCGGAGGTTTCTTTGGATTTTTGGCCAAAACAGAATATAGAGTAAAAGTTACTCTGATCAATGAAGTTTCAAATAAAGATAATACCATTGTAAAAACGAATCCGATCGAAGAAACTCCACAAAAAGTGGAAAAAGAAATCGAGAAGGAGACTGTAAAAACAGATCTTTCCGAACTGGAAAAAAGAGCAAGAACATTTATCGAAGAGATTTTTGAGTCGATCGGAATAAACAATGTAGAGATCGATACAAGTGTGGAAGATGATAATATCATCGTAAAGATTTTTGGGGATGAGGCATCTCGATTGATCGGACGTCGCGGAGATTCACTAGACTCTTTGCAAATGCTGACCAACCTTGCAGTAAACAAAGGGGAAACACAATACAGCAGAGTCCTTTTGGACATCGAAAATTACCGATCCAAACGAGAAGAATCGCTCAAAAAATATGCGAATAAGATGGCAAGACAGGCTACAAAACAGCGAAGGATCTTAAAGCTGGAGCCTATGAACCCATATGAGCGCAGGATCGTGCACTCCTCTTTGAAGGATGATCGCTATGTAAAAACATACAGCGAAGGAAAAGATCCGTATCGCCGTGTGGTGATCGAGCCGAAATATCGATATTGATCCGTCAAGAAAAACTGTTGCAGAAATCAGATCATTCATTTTGCAATAGTTTTTTTATGCTCAAAATATAGAAGATCCGCTTTCACAAAATCTGCTGATACATGGCGACCGGATGGCTCAACACAGCGTAGGATATAAAAAACCGGCATCATAGCCGGCTATTGTGATCCTTCTCAGATGGATCTTTTATTCTATATTAGTAATTGAAGATCGAATCCTCGTTTTCGGGCAGGTCAAATCTGTTTTGGCGATCGCTGTTTGTCGATGTTATAGCTCATTCGTCATATAAGAAATGAGAAATGCGTGCTCCATTCGAGTGGTTGAGCCTGCAAGATCCTTAGGATCGGATACCACATCAGTTGGCTCTCATGCTACATACGACCATAAGTTTTGCATAGCAAGGATGCCTTTGAGCACAGGATCTATTCTCCATGTTCTTTTATCGGAATGCAGGACGCCACTTCGACCGAGCCGTCCGGACAATTTTTGAGCTTCAATCCATACCAGTGCATCGGAACGGCTGATAATTCGCCCGTCAAAATGAATCTTACATCGTTCAGATCGACCTGAAATTTAGAGATAGCCTGTCCCTCTTTGAAAAATCGTTCGTAAAGATAGCCTTTCAGCATCTCGTTTTCAGAATGAATTTTCAAATAAAAACCTTCACAGATCCTGTTTTGTATGCCGCTCAAACTTCTCCCGCGGATCGATTTTTTTGTTAGGAAAAAAGAGACCGACTCCAAATATTCTTCGTGAAATTCATCATGGATCTCCTCCATCGGATCTCCATCAAGATATGAGGTAAGGATCATCTGATTCACACAATCGGAAAAACGGCGTATCGGCGATGTTACATAAACATATCCTCCTTGCCGCGCAGATATATTGAGATCTTTGTGCCCAAGATTTTTACAACTGTATGACGCGAATGCGTCCGAGTCATCCTGTATTCGGTAGATGGCGGGCAGTTTCTTCTCATACATAAATCTGGAGACCTCTTTGTTGGTAAGAACCATAAATTCTTCGACTAATCGTTCCGCTTTGAACTGTTGTTTTGACTCGATGATGAGCTGTGAATCGGTCACTTTGATCTTTTTTCTTGCGGTTGATAACTCTTTATTTCGTCCGGTGGCTAACTTCTCCGCTATCCTATCGAGTTTTTTGATCATCTCCATCGTGCTTTGATCATATTTGTCACAGATCTTCGGATCCTCATTCCCTTCGATCAGCTGCTCCACCTCAGGATAAGAACATTTCAGGAAAGGATGGATAAGTGAGCGAAAGACTTTCAGCGAAAAAGGGTTCGAATTTTCATCGAGGTCGATACAAAAACTCATCGCCTTTCGATCTTCTCCTGCCTTGAGCGAGCACAGATCCTCGGAAAATAGGGGAGGCAGCATTCGGATCACACGATCCGGCAGATAGATCGAGGTCGCTCTGGATTCCGCCTCATCATAGAGCTCGTCATCATAACGCAGAAAACTCGAAACATCCGCGATATGGACCCACAAACGATAACCCTTGTCGATCTCCTCCAAAAACAATGCGTCGTCGATATCCTTGGTATCCTCGTCATCGATCGTGATGCAGCACTGATGCCTCAGATCCTTTCGATAATCGCAATCATCCGGAAAATCATCCGCTGACAGATCGAGCAGATCCTGCGAAAATTCCAGCGGGATGTTTTTGATGATGACATTTTCTTCCAAACTTTCATCCAGCTTTTGTTTTAACTCGGTTATTGAGATCTCCTTCATAATGCCTTCCTTTCGATCTGAATATGATCTGTAATATCGTATTTTTTGATCGATCCTAAAGATCGAAAAAATGGATGATCCATACATGACCGGTCCTTATACTATTATCCAATAAAATAAACCTATCAATACAGTTCTAATGAAACGACGAAACAGGTGGGGGTGCATCGTTCCATAGAAGCTATAAAAAATAAAAATGTTGTTAAGTGCCGGTTTTAAAGAATAATAGTATTATACTGCTTGTTTTAGCAAAGACAGGATCACAATGAAACTTCCGGGTAAATTCGAGAGGGGGATGTTTTATCGGATTCGTGATGCTCCGATCACTTCAAACCTTTTATTTCTAGTATCAAAGCCCTTCGGAATTCATATCATAATGCTCCGGTGATACGGTTCGATCCGATATTTATTTTATCAAAAGAAGGGGATATTCTCAAGGATGCGAAAAGAGAATTATCGAAGGATATTTTTGCAAAAATCTTAAGATCCTCCTGTCAAAAAGATCCACATTACGGATCAGCGAACGAGCCGAAGACTTATAAAAATTTGGTGCAATTTTTGATGAACCGGATTGATATTTTAGCATGGAATAAATGAAAAAGCTTTTGTCTTTGACATTTGTTACCGAATATAATAATATACTTATAAAAATTGGCAATAGGTCATTTCGGTGTAGATCGGATCCATAATAAGCCAATATGGAGATAAAATGATGATCAAAGGAGAAGCTATGAGAGCAATGATAAAAAAGGGGATATCGGTGCTGCTGGTATTGATGATTCTTTCAGGGGGCTTATCTTTCGCAGAGGGGAAGGGATCTTGGGATCAACAAAGGATCCCTACGATCGCAAAGACTGTAAAGAAATCGCAGGGGAAGATCACTTCGGAAAAGGAGTTCGAGGAGATCCTCGTTCAAAAGATCGTTGCGAATGTCAGTCCGATCAAGTTGGATCTGGATAACACGAAGATCAGTCAGACCACGATCCGTCGTGTACTGGACAAACTGGGTGATATCCCGGAGGTGTTGTCGGTATCTCGAAAGTTTTCGGCAAAGTGGATGGTTGGCAGAGGGATCACGAAGCTGACGGTCGAGCCGACCTACAACAAGGGGTCTAAGGATGTCGTTTCCTTCGCCAAAGAATGGGTCAAGAACAATATCAGTCCAGAGATGACTCAGGAGCAGAAGGTGCGTACGATTCATGACCACATGGTTCTGGAATATGGCTACAGCAAGAGTTTGGATCCTGAACAAAACAATGGTTATGATGTTTATTCGCCTGCCTCGCTGATCTACCAGAAAAACGGGGTATGTCAGGCGTATTCACTTCTTTTCTATGAACTAGCAAAAAACTCAGGATTGGAAGTACGGGTGGTGAGCGGAACGATGCTCAAGGGCGGAGGTCATGCTTGGAACTATGTAAAAGTAGATGGGAACTGGTATGCGATCGATATCACGCATGATGATCCGATCCCGGATAAGGAAGGGCGTGTGATCTACGACTATTATCTACGAAGCGATGAATATATGGCAAATTCGAGAAAATGGGATCGCAGCAAAGCGCCGCAAGCCCTTTTTGATCATTCTGCCTCAGCGCAAAACGCTCCATCCTCTGATGCGGAATTGGAGGATACGCTAGTGGACGAAAATACCGGGGATTAAGGGATCTTTTTTCGAGAAAAACTGACTTTCGATCGGGGCTTTTCTAAAAAATAGGATGAAAAAAGCTATAATCGGATGTAAAACAGCTATAGATCAAAGGATCGTAATAACAAAAGCCGGAATTTCCGGCTTTTTGACAAAGAAGGCAGACCGTGCCCCTTATGAGGTATGGTCTGCCTTCTTATTCCTTACAGAAAGCTGCTAATAAAGTTCCTTTATCGCTTCACCGGCAGGAGGAGCCAATACGAGTTTTTCGTTTGTTTCTTTGATGGTGCTCTTGATATCGATCTTGACCTTTCCTTGATCAGCAAAGGCGATGTCCATCAAGACTTTTGCATCTTGATCATTTGCAGAAATATCCATGTTTACAGAGACATCTCCGCTCGTTTCTGTGAGAATCATGGAGAGCTTCATATCGATGTCGATGTTGTCGGATCCAACATTTTTTAGTACCATTTTATAGTCAAAGCTTTTGATATCATCAAGAGAATTTTTATCAAAGTTTGTGCTCAAGTATTTTGCCATACGCTTTGCGAGTCCGGCTTTATCCAATTTCAATTCATAGCCATGATCCGTCTTTACAAAACCTTCATCACCGAACATCATCTTCAATCCTTCTGATGCATCTTTTACACGAGTGTAAACATTCGCTTCGAGATAGTCATCATTCATTTGAGCCTGCTCTTCTACGGTTTTGAAAAGGATCTCGCCCATCGAAAGTTTTTCCGGATTTTGTAACAGATTTTCGATATAATTTGAGTTTACTTCGCTTAGATCGGCGATCGAAGAGTCGCTGACCGAAAGCCATGTGTTTACCGGATTATCTGTGTATTTGGACAATTGATCAGATTTGAAAAATGCCTTTTTAGCTTTGGAATTTAAGATCAGCTTATAGTCGGAGCTCAACAATCCTTTGATCTGCTTGAATTCTTCATCTTCTCCCGGCGTTGAGAATACTTTTTCAAGATCGCCGAGTTCGGTCTTCAGCTTCAAAGTACCGTTGAGATCCATGCCTTTGGTAAGACCGTCAAAAGTCACCTTGCTGCCGATCTTTACTTTTTGATCAAATGCCTTAAGATCTGCGTCGATATTAAATTCGATATGTGCTTGGTGCGTAGCTTGGAGACTTTTCATACTATTCTTTTTCAACAATGAATTGTAGATCGTAAAGTCTTTGTTGATATCCGCGATCATTTTTTCTTTATCATAGATATCGACTCGACTGTCCCATTTGGAGTATTCCACCTGGAGACCGGTCATCACAGCTACATCACGCACCGGGATATAAGTTTGTCCCTTGCTGACAAAAGGTGCTGCAGCAAGTGTTACGGATCGGGTGTTTCCATTTTCCGTTAGGGTGGCTTCGGTAGTGCCGACCTTCATAACGATGGTCTTTCCCGCCACATCTGCGGTGATCTTGTTGGATCTCTTGTCAAAGCTTACTTTGCCGCCCAAGTTCTCAAATACGGAGCGAAATGGAAGCATCGTTCTTCCGTTGCGGACGATCGGTGAAGCGTTCAGATCTTTATCTTCGATCCGGACCCGGATATGTGTAGCCTCTTTTTCTTCCCTGAGATCATCGGAGATCTCGATCATATCATCCGCATAAGCGATAGTGGAAGCATGCGGCTTATCCTGATGGATATCGGTGTACATTACTGAGGAGCTGAACATAAATGCAGCCATAAGTAAAGAAAATAATTTTTTCATAAAAACCTCCTATAGATCATTTGACCTTTTTCGATCGATTTAATTATACCCAAAATCATTTCATTCATCGAGATACTTCAAAAAAATAAATGATCCGATCGGTCGTATGAGATCAAATGGATCCGCATGATATAAATTTTTATAAATTAGGTATTGACATCGAAAAAACTTTACAATATAATTTCGTTATTGATATATATTACTAATAAAAGCAAGGTTCGATCATTTAGGAGAGTGTTATATGAAAAGAGTTTTCGGAATGGTGGAGGTGATATTCGATATCCTATATCTTATCACTGCCGCTATCATAGGGATATATCTTTTGTTCAGCAATATGGGATCTATAACCAAAGTGGCGGGGATCATGAGTTTGGTACTTGCAGCGGGAGATGCGTTTCATTTGGTACCCAGGATCCTTGCGATCCTCAAGAATGATGTCGATCGATTTCAAAAAGCTCTGGGAGCGGGGAAGTTGATCACTTCGATCACGATGACGGTGTTTTATCTGTTCCTTTATTATATAGGAGCGAAGATCTATGATGTGGAGTGGTCGGCTCTTTGGGGCATACTTTTGATATTGGCGGCGGCACGGATCGCTTTGTGTCTGATGCCTCAGAATAGATGGCTGGATCGATATCCGCCGGTCGAATGGGGGATCATTCGCAATGTACCTTTTTTTATAATGGGGATCTTAGTTTCGCTCTTTTTCCTCGTAAATAGAGGGAATGTCATGGGATTCGGTTGGATGTGGCTTGCGATCTTGCTCAGCTTTGCATTCTATTTGCCGGTGGTCCTTTGGGTCAACAAAAATCCGAAGATCGGGATGCTGATGTTGCCGAAAAGCTGCGTATATCTGTGGATGCTATTTATGTGCACAGCACTTTTATAGAATGTGGTAATAGTTTATTTGGGAATTTAGTTAAAAGAAAGAGGTAAACAATGTCAGATAAAAAAAGATTGACAAATGAGGTCGGCGCACCGATCGCAGACAATGAAAATTCGATCACCGCGGGTCCTCGCGGTCCGGTGGTGATGCAAGATGTATGGTTGATGGAAAAAATGGCTCACTTCAACCGCGAAGTCATTCCGGAGAGAAGGATGCATGCCAAAGGGTGGGGAGCATACGGAAAACTTACCGTAACGCATGATATTTCGCAATATACCAAGGCGAAAGTTTTGCAGCCGGGAGCGGAAACGGAACTTTTTGTTCGATTCTCTACCGTAGCGGGAGAGCGTGGTGCATCGGATGTGGAGAGAGATATCCGTGGTGTAGCGGTCAAATTCTATACCGAAGAAGGAAACTGGGACCTTGTCGGAAACAACACACCGACCTTCTTTATTCGAGATGTGCACAATTTCTCCGACCTTAACCGTGCGGTAAAGCGTGACCCTCGTACCGGTCGTCGTTCTCCTCAGAGCAACTGGGATTTCTGGACATTGCTGCCGGAGTGTTTCCACCAGATCACGATCGTTATGAGTGACCGCGGTATCCCTGCGAGCTATCGTCACATGCACTTCTTCGGAGAGCATACGTTCTCTTTCTACAATGAGAAAAATGAGCGAGTATGGTGTAAATTCCACTTCAAGACACAACAAGGGATCAAAAACCTTTCCAACGAAGAAGCTGCAAAGATCACCGGAATGGATCGTGAGTATCACGGTAAAGATCTTTATGAAGCGATCGAGAGCGGAGACTTCCCGAAATGGACGATGTATGTTCAGATCATGACCGAAGAGCAGGCTAAAAATCACTACGAAAATCCATTTGACATCACAAAGATCTGGCGTCATGCTGAGTTCCCGTTGATCGAAGTCGGCGTATTGGAGCTTAACCGAAATCCTGAGAACTATTTTGCTGAAGTGGAGCAAGCAGCGTTTACTCCTGCTCATGTCGTGCCGGGTATCGGATTCAGCCCGGATCGTTTCCTTCAGGGAAGACTGTTCTCCTATGGTGATGCACAAAGATACCGTCTGGGCGTAAACCACAACCATATCCCGGTCAACCGTGCAAAAGTTGAAGTCAACGAGTACCACCGTGACGGAGCGATGAGAACGGACGGCAACTATGGCGGAACGGTAGCATATACACCGAACAGTGCAGGAACATGGTCTGCGACTCCGGAAGTAGCAGAACCGCCATTGGATCTTGAGGGTGCAATGTACCGCTATGATCCGAAAGATGATCCGACCGATGACTGCTTCCGTGCAGGTGGCGATCTGTGGAGAGTGCTTGCAGAAGATAAGAAACAGATCCTGATCGAGAACACTGCAGCGGATATCGCGCCGGTAACAGAGAACATCAAATACCGTCATGCAGTACACTGCTACCTTGCGGACAAAGAGTACGGCGAGCGATTCACGGCAGCGGCAGGACTTGACATCGAGAAAGTAAAAGAACTTTCCAAACTAAGCAACGATGAATTGATCCAGGCAACATTGAAATAAATACCAAGACTCGGGGAGTAAATGATATCCCCGAGTTTTTTGTTGCAGATATGAGATCCTCCTCTTATAATAAAACCCATTTGAACCGATCGTATCGATCCGATCTCTATGAGTGATATTCCTAAATATTTGTTAGGTCGATCAGCTGATCGTATCAAGTAGGAAGTGAAAATATTTCTATACTTTCTATCGAGCTTTAGTATCAACGATGACCTTTTATAGCCCATAGAGAACGGTGCATCCACCGTTGCATCGTTCCATCGGAGCTGTGTTTGTGTGGTGATCTTATCGGACGATCATAATACGGATATCCGATCAAGATCAAATGGGGGTAGTGGAAATTTGTTCGCTTATGGTATAATATTTTTTGAGCAATATGCCATAATTTTTGCACCATATACTCCTTTCGATGATCGGGTGCCGGTCGAGAGATGTATGGATAGAGGAGGAAACTATGAGATTTGATGTGAAAAAATTTTTGAAGATCAATTTTGGGATCATACTTTTGACGACGGGGCTTTATTTCTTTTTATTGCCTTCCCGATTAGTCGTCGGGGGGATCAGTGGACTTGCGGTGATCTTGAATCACTACTTTCCGCAGATACCGGTAGGAGCGATCATGCTGGTCTGCAACATCATCCTTTTCGTTCTGGCATTCATCTTTTTGGGCAAAGAGTTTGGCGGCTATACGATCTACTCGAGCCTGGCACTGTCCGCTCTGATCACGATCCTGGAAAAGACGATACCGATGCACAGCCCGATCGTGGACGATCTTTTGATCAACCTTCTGTACGGGATCATCATATCGGGGATCGGGATGGGGATCATCTTTTATCAAAATGCCTCTACAGGAGGTACGGATATCATCGCCAAGATCATCAACAAGTTCACCGGAGTGGATATCGGGAAGTCGCTTCTGATCTCGGACTTTTTGATCATCGTCGGAGCAGCGATCACCTTCGGTCTTGATCTGGGGATGTATGCGCTCTTGGGCATGTTCATCAATGCGGTCGTGATCGACAATCTGATCGCCGGTCTTAACAAAAATCTGCATATCCATATCAACAGTAAAAAATACAAGGAGATCAACGAGTATATCATCAAGGAGATCGACCGGGGTACGACATTATTTCGGGCGGAAGGTGGTTTTTCCGGTGAGGAGAAGGTGATCATCAGCTCGGTCGTCAGCAAAAATGAGTATATCAAGATCAAAAAATTTGCTACGGAGCTGGATCCGGAAGTGTTTATGAGCCTCAACTTTGTCAGTGAAGTGCATGGCTTCGGATTCAGTAAATAAAGGAAAACGGATATGGTCTCGGACGAGATCCGGCGATGTCGGCGTTTTTTTGAAGATCGATTTGATTGGCAATCTGTTGTCTGTCGTTTCGGCAATTATAGGATCGAGAGATCATGAGATCATAGCATGAAGATCTTATCAAAAGACTGCCTGTGCCTCAGCTGCTCGGACAGCATCGGGTGCTGCGCGCTCAGAAGGAACGGATGGGGAAGCATTCGGTCGTGGACTATGTTCTTCTTCACTCACCGTACAAAGAGTCTCTCCGGCATAAGGGATCATGAAGGGGATGAAAACAAGGCTACAAAGTCTCCCGGAATGAGAAAAGATCCTCGATATAGAAGTTGTGAACCGTATCAAGATCTTTCGGATACGATCAATACCGTCCGATCTATGTAGAAGATGTGCGGATATCCGGAAGTGTACCCGAAACACGAAAAAATTTTTATATAAATCATATTTAATAAAAAAGTATTTCGGATCAGAGAAAAATGATTT
>JAUMYO010000045.1:11960-16661 GCA_030528605.1 Peptostreptococcaceae bacterium
TTTTATATAAATCATATTTAATAAAAAAGTATTTCGGATCAGAGAAAAATGATTTTATACTATTATTCTTTTGAGTTATGGATATGAACGATCCGTGCTTCACAAAAGACCTAACGAAGTGCTTGCAAAACAGATAGGAGCACATCTATCGAAAAATAGTATTATTTTATATCAAGTATCGAGCAAGATCCGTTCTTTTGGTGGGCAAACATCCATCAGAGTCCTTATCGGCACATCTTTACACAAAACACATAGAAAGATCTTGTCGAGGCGGAGACCATTTTGCGAATGGCTTTCAGCTGTCCGATCGGGTGATCTTTACTCCCTTATGATATTTTTTGTTTCTATTGAAAAAAGTTGTATCTGATGGTAGTATGGAAGATGAAAAATTAAAAAATTCGATCATCCAAAGATCAGAAGATCCTTTCAAAAAAGAGGGGGCTGATCGTCTAATACTAAAACCTATTTGAGCATATAGGATCGATCCGAGTTCCTATGAGTGAAATTCCTAAATATCTGTTAGGGAAATTTGCTGATCGTATCAAATAAGGAACGAAATTTTTTCTATACTGTCTGTCAGGTTTCAGTATAAAAAACTTCGGTCTTTGGAAAAATTTTGGGAGGGAATATGAGACCTGAGATCAATAAAAATATTTCAATCATAGGTGTACCGCTGGACCTTGGAGCAAGCCTTCGAGGTGCGAATCTGGGCGTGGATGCGGTACGATATGCCGGGATCAAAGCGAGGCTGGAGCGAATCGGCTATGATGTCAAAGACGAAGGAGATATCGAAGTGCGCCGTGACGAAGCGGTGACGAAGGATCCGAATTTGAAGAACATGAATGTGATCGTTGATGTAAACCAAAAGCTTTGTGACAAGGTCGATGAAGTGATGAAGACCGGACGCTTTCCGGTCGTTGTGGGAGGAGACCACTCGATCGCGATGGGAACGATCAAAGGCGTGCTTCATAATGTTCAAAAACTGGGCGTGATCTGGTTTGACGCACATGGCGATATCAATACGAATGAGACGACTCCTTCCGGCAATATCCACGGGATGCCGGTCGCTGCGCTTCTTGGAATGGGAGCGGAGGAGCTGACTTCGATCGGGGGATCGGAATTCAAATTGGATAAGAAGAATTTTGTCTATATCGGATCGAGAGACCTGGATGCCGGAGAGCGTGCTGCGATGAAAGCACTCGGAATGCATGTCTATACGATGCATGAGATCGACGACCTCGGGATCAAGACCGTGATGGAAGAGGCGATCAAGATCGCAAGCGACGGAACGGACGGCATTCATGTCAGCTTCGATATGGACGTATTGGATCCGAGCATCGCACCGGGAACGGGAACAAAGGTAAAAGGTGGAATGGGTTATCGTGAAGCACATTTTTCACTTGAGCTGATCGCTAAGACCGAAAAATTGGTCAGCGTTGAATTCGTAGAAGTGAACCCTCTGCTCGATACAGCCAACATGACGGGCAAGACTGCGGTAGGGCTTGCAGGTTCTCTGATGGGCGAATGGCTGATCTAGTCAAAAAAGATCGGCAGTGTTTTGGAGTTTTGTGGAAGCGAACATACGCCGATGGAGCTGAGAGTCTGTATGGTCCTATCATGTGCGGCAGCCGGAAAGACCGATCGTGTTGAGAGCATACAGAGAAGTTGTGTGAGTGGATCGGTATATCAAAAATGTCGATCGACAGGAGGTATTATGTTTACAAATAATGATATCGCAAATGCGATGAAGATCAAATTGGACGGAGTTCTTCCGGAATATCCGAAATTCGAAGAAGGGATCCGTCGTGCGCCAAAGCGTGAAGCGGATCTGACGGAGGAAGAGGTGGAACTTGCGCTGAAAAATGCGCTTCGCTACATTCCGGAGGAATTTCATGCACAGCTTGCGGATGAATTCTTGCAAGAATTGATGGAGCATGGCAGGATCTACGGTTACCGTTTCCGCCCGAATGAGCGGATCTACGGCAAGCCGATCGAAGAATATGAGGGACGATGTGTCGAGGGCAAGGCATTCCAGGTCATGATCGACAACAATCTTTCATTTGAGATCGCGCTTTATCCCTACGAGCTCGTGACATACGGCGAGACGGGACAAGTTTTTCAAAACTGGATGCAATACCGCATCGTTAAAAAATATTTGGAAGTATTGACCGAGGATCAGACGCTCGTGCTATATTCCGGGCATCCGGTGGGATTGTTCCACTCAAGACCGGAAGCACCTCGTGTCATCATCACCAACGGTTTGATGATCGGGATGTTTGACGATCTCGACAACTTTAACCGCGCGGCGGCGATGGGGGTCGCAAACTACGGACAGATGACGGCGGGTGGCTGGATGTATATCGGACCGCAGGGCATCGTGCACGGCACCTACAATACCTTGCTCAATGCAGGAAGATTGAAATTGGGCATTGCCGATGAAGGCAATTTGTCGGGCAAACTCTTTGTCAGCTCCGGACTCGGCGGCATGAGCGGCGCTCAGGGAAAAGCCTGCGTTATCGCGGGCGGCGTCGGGATCATTGCCGAAGTGGACGGATCGCGTATCGTGACAAGACATACACAAGGCTGGGTCGATGATGTCGTGAAGAGTGAAAAAGAAGCATACGATCTGGCAAAACAATATATGGACAAAGGCGAGCCGCGAGCGATCGCATATCTCGGCAATGTCGTCGATCTGCTGCAATATGCGGTCGACCACAAGATCCATATCGACCTGTTGTCCGACCAGACTTCATGTCATGAACCGTACACCGGTGGATATTGTCCGCGAGGCATCTCCTTTGAAGAAAGAACGAGATTGCTCGGCGAAGACCAAAAACATTTCCGTGAACTTGTCGACAAAACGCTCAAGGAGCATTATGCGCTCATCAAAGAATTGGTGGCGAGAGGAACCTACTTCTTCGACTACGGAAATGCCTTCATGAAAGCGATCTTCGATGCCGGCGTCAAAGAGATCTCCGTCAACGGAGAAAATGACCGCCACGGATTTATCTGGCCTTCCTATGTTGAGGACATCCTCGGACCGCGATTGTTCGATTTCGGTTACGGTCCATTCCGATGGGTATGCCTCAGCGGCAAAGACGAAGACCTTCGCACGACTGACCATGCGGCGATGGAGATCATCGATCCGAACCGACGATATCAGGATCGCGACAACTGGGTCTGGATCCGCGATGCGGAGAAAAATAAAATGGTCGTCGGTACAAAGGCAAGGATCCTCTACACCGATGCGCTCGGCAGACGCGATATCGCGCTCAAATTCAATGAGCTCGTACGTCGCGGCGTGATCGGGCCGGTCATGCTCGGACGGGATCATCACGATACCGGCGGTACGGACTCCACTTTCCGTGAAACATCGAATATCAAAGACGGAAGTAATATCATGGCGGATCAGGCGACTCAGATCTTTGCCGGCAATGCTGCAAGGGGCATGAGCTTGATCGCACTTCACAACGGCGGCGGCGTAGGGATCGGGAAATCCATCAACGGCGGTTTCGGATTGGTGCTGGACGGTTCACATCGAATCGATGAAGTCATCAGATCCGCGATGCCTTGGGATGTAATGGGCGGCGTGGCAAGACGCTCATGGGCGAGAAACGAAAATGCGATCGCGACCTGCGTGGAATACAATGAGATCATGGACGGACAGGACCATATCACATTGCCGTTCATCCCGACGGATGAGATCATCAAAAATGCGATGAAAAAACATTATAAAAGATAATGACCTCGTATCATCGAGGCTTCCCATCTCCCGGATCGCCCAGCGACTCGGGAGATTTTTTTCTATCATTCTAAGAACTAGGCGTTTTGATCGAGTTCCGGTCATCATATTTTTGGCTTCGGCTTTTGGAGAAGCTGACAGCAGTCAAGGCACATCAAATCGGGCAAGGAGAGATCGCATTTCTCGGAAAGAGCCTTCAAAATAAAGCATTTTGATCATAAGAAAGAGCCGCATCGGTTTTCACCCGCAAGATCGGCAAAAAAGTATCGAACGTCGTGACAAAACAGGGCGCTTATTGTATAATAAAGTCAATAATCAATTGGGGAGGTTTGTATGAATATTGATCGAGAGCAGGCTTTGGCGATGCTCAATGAGCTGGTCACCACAGAGCATATCAAAACACATTCGCTGGCTGTCGAGGCGGTGATGCGTGCGTTGGCAAAACGCCTTGCACCCGAAGATGTCGATCTTTGGGGCGTGGCAGGACTTTTGCATGATCTGGATAATGATGTCTGCGGATGGCAGGAAGATATGAGCAAGCATGGACCCAAGACCGTAGAGATCCTTCGGGAGCGCGGATTTGGAACCGAGGAGATGTACAAAGCGATCCTGGCGCACAATCCGGCGAATGGGAGCAAGATCACAAACACTTTTGAAAATGCGCTATATGCAGGGGATCCGATCACGGGATTCATCACGGCGATCGCGCTCGTCTATCCGGACAAGAAGCTGTCCAGCGTCAAAGTGAAGTCCATCACCAAGCGGATGAAGGAGACCCGATTTGCCGCCGGAGCCAACCGTGAAGCGATGTGGTCGATCGAAGACATCGGCATTCCTTTTCCCGAATTTGCCGAGCTTTCGCTCAATGCGATGATCGAGATCGCGGATCAACTGGGTCTGTAGCGAAATAGTTTGAGCGACACAGAAATTTTTATGGGATATGATTGCAGATCGCTCAG
>JAUMYO010000133.1 GCA_030528605.1 Peptostreptococcaceae bacterium
AACAGAAAAGAGAGGGGATCGTTCACCCAAACACAGACCGTAGTCTGACAGATGGGGATCGGGTCACGCCCTCTCTTTTTTGATCATTTTGTTTTTATTTATTATACTGAGACCTATTTTGGACCTATCATATCGATCCAAGTGCTTATGAGTGACATTCCTAAATGTTTGTCCGTACGATCTGCCGATCGTATCCAATAAGGAGCGGAAATATTTCGATGCTTTTTATCGGGATCCGGTATTATTTTATGATGACGAGCTCTTGGTCTTTCGGGTCCCAACGGAGCGTATATCCTTTTACTTCCAGGATCTTTTCCATCGCTTCGATCGATAGGAATGTTCTGCCGTTTTTGATGATCGATGAAGTCTTTGTCGAAACTTTGTTACCGTTTATATTCATCTGAGTCGGATCGAACATAAATTTGATCTCATTTTGGTCATCGGATAAAAGGATGGTTTTATCTGTGGATCTCCAAAAGATTTTGATATCCAATGCTTCTGCTACCGCGCGCAACGGGATAAGAGGTCTTGTGTTTTGCACGATGATCTTTTCTCTCGCGTTCAGTTTGCTTTCTTGACCGTTTAGGACCTTAGTGATCCGATCGGATCCGACCTTCATTTTTATCGCAAAAGAATTTTCGGGAGTGCTGAGAGGCGTTTTATCCTCTTTTATAGTTTCTGATTTTTTGCTCACAGGATCCGGACGAACGCTCGATCGGGAAGCGGATGCACCTTGCGATCGCTCGTTTGGAACATTCGGAGTCGGAACATCGTTATCGGTCTCCGTTTTTTGATATACGAAACGGATCTCGTCGATATCCTTCAATCGATCGTTCAGCACGCTTACATCATTCAGGTCGGTTTTTGATATGATGCTTCCATCGCTTGCTTTTTTGATAGCGTAGTAACCTTTGATCTTATATCCGTCGATGTCGATCGGTCTTACATTGTAAGACACCGCTTTATTCCATTTATAGCCTCTGGTTTTAGCTGCCGGTGCGATCGATACTTCATCTTCGGAAACATAGGAGATCGAGATCTCTTTGATCTGATCTTCTGCCAAGGATCTTTTTCCGGGAAGACCGTCATCCAAGACTTTAGCTGTGACAAAAACTTCCTGATCAAAATTTTTGCCATCTACCGCTATGAGATATCGGAATTCCTGATCTCCTGCAATATTGTTCGGACAGATGATCTCTGCCAGCTGATTGTTACCATTACCGTCGAGACCGGTCGCATCGAATCCGACCATTATAAATTGATCGGCACTGTCTGAAGCGGGATCGTGGACCGGAGTCCATTCGATGCCATTTTTATCGATGATCTTTATCTTAGTTAGTTCTTTTTTAAGATTACTACCGTAGATATGCGCCAAGGTTTTCTTGCTTTCCTGTAAGGTCGGAACTTCCGTTATGGTTCGGTCAGGTTCTTCTTTACCGCCGCCGATCGTACCGTAGGATTGGATAGAGACAAAGCTCAAGACCGGAGCGTTCATATCTGCACCTTCCGGGAAGACGGTCACGATCGATTTTTTGGTACGATCGTACATATTTACTCCGATCGCTGAGGAGAAGGTCCTGCCTCCGTCCAAAGAAACGCGCACCATATAGGATCTTGCGCGCGAAGTTTTGTTTTCCGGTGCGATGAATGAGA
>JAUMYO010000046.1 GCA_030528605.1 Peptostreptococcaceae bacterium
GATGGAGCAGTGCGCTCCTTTGAAAAACTTTTCATCACTTTATCGAAAAAATAAAAAAATACTCATTAGATAGTACAGGATCTGAGTTTGCGTGCTATAATATGGTAAGAGCTTTCGTTCGACAGATGATCCGATGAAGTTTTTCGATGGTTTTGTACCTGCTATCTATGAACGGAGCATTTTTTTCTTTAGATATGAATATGCAACAAATTAGGAGATCGATTATGAATAGAGAATTTATTCCTGTATTGATGGGAAATGATATCAATGTATATAGTATGGCTAGGGCTTTTTATGATGAGTATCGCTTAAAATCTTATGTTTTTTGCAAACAGATCAGCGGTCCATGCCAAGATAGTGATATCTTGACGCTGCATCCGGATCCGAAGATCGATATCAAAGAAGTATTTTTGGAAAAGGTCAATGAATTTGCTCGTAAGAACATCAATAAAACCATCCTTTTAATTGGTTGTGGCGATAATTATGTAGAAGTGATCAGTAGCAACCTTGATCATCTTGAAAAAAATATAATCGCTCCGTATATGAGTTTTGACCGTATCGAACCTTTGACCAACAAAGAAGTTTTCTACAAGATCTGTTCAGAAAATGGGATCGATCATCCTGAAACTTATGTGGTCGAGCCCGATAGATCTTATCAGATCGATTTTGAACCACCTTTTGTGATCAAGCCTGCGGATTCAGTTGAATATTGGAGATTTCCGTTTGAAGGTCAAAACAAAGTATTTATCGTCCAGAGCAAAGATGAGCTGGATGAAACGATCGCAAAGATCTTTGATGCCGGCTACAGGAAAAGTCTGATAATCCAGGAATATATCCCGGGGAATGATACAAATATGCGCGTTTTAACTTGTTATTCAGGAAAGGACGGCAAGGTAAAAATGATGGCGCTCGGTCATGTTTTACTGGAAGAGCATACGCCAAAAGGTATCGGGAATCATGCAGTAATATTGAATGAATATGATCCGGATCTATGTAATAGATTCAAAAAAATGCTGGAGAAGTTAAACTATATCGGTTTTTCGAACTTCGATATAAAATATGATCATCGCGATGGAAAGTATAAAGCTTTTGAGCTTAATCCACGACAGGGACGAAGTAATTATTATGTAACGAATTCGGGTTATAACTTAGCAAAGATCATCGTTGAGGAATATCTAAAAGGAAAAACTTTTGAAGAGACACAGATCGTGGATGATCAAAAATTATGGATGGTCGTTCCGCAAAAAGTCGCTTTTAAATATATTGCTCTTGAAAAATACAAAAAAGAGATGAAGCGCCTGATCCAAGAAAAACGATCAGTCAATCCTCTGCTTTACAAGAAAGACACAAACATCAAACGAAGACTGCGGATATTTAAAAATTTGATGTCTCATTATGCAAAATTCAAAAAATACTACGGGGGAAATATGTATGAGCACTAAGACTCTTGGGGTGATAGGAGGAATGGGACCTCAGGCATCTTCAAGTTTTTATGATATTCTGATATCGAATACCAAAGCTGAAAAAGACCAGGACCATATTGATGTTTTACTTTATAGTCACGCTTCGATTCCGGACAGAACGAAGGCGATATTAAGTGGGACTTCTTCGGAAGTCGTCGAAAAGCTTGTGAAGGACATAAAAAAAATGGAACATTTTGGTGTAGATCTTATCGTTTTGACATGCAACACTTCCCATCTCTTTATCAATGATCTCGAAAAAGAAGCGTCTGTGCCGATCATCAGTATGATCGATGAGACCACAAGCTATCTGATCCGTAAGAAAATAAAAAGAGTCGGCTTGCTCGCAACAGATGGTACGATCCGAACCGGGATCTATACAGACAAGTTGGAAGCGGCAGGAATAGAGGTTCTGATCCCGGAAACCAAAAATCAGCATAGAGTGATGAGTATTATTTACGATCAGGTGAAAAAAGGACTTCCGGTAGATGATGATCTATTTGCTGAGATCTCTCAGGAGCTGATAGGACATGAAGTTGAAGCGATCATTCTGGGATGCACCGAGCTATCTTATTATGGCACTAACAAAGGGTTGGATGATTTTTTTGTCAATCCGCAGGAAATACTTGCTAAAGAGTGTATATTACGTTGCGGTGGGCAACTTGTTGAGAGGTAAGGATGTTCAAGTATCGAATAAATGAGATGATCGATTGGCTTAAGGCTCACGATCTGGTAGAGAGCGTCAGTTTCTCTTCAGAGAAAGACTACGTTATCAATAATTTATCCGACAACTCTAAAGAGATCGAGCCGAATACATTGTTTTTTTGTAAAGGAAACGCATTTCGTAAAGAGTATTTGGAAGAAGCTTTGTCAAAAGGAGTCGTCACCTATATAACGGATAAAAAAGAGTTGTTGGGTTATGGTGACTGTATCTATGTTAAAGATATACGAAGATCGATAGCTGTAATTTCCGGGAAGTTCTATCAGGAGTCATGGAAAAAACTTGTGTTGATAGGGATCACCGGCACAAAAGGTAAATCTACGACCGCATATATGGTCAAGTCGATCATAGATGATCATTTAAAAGATACGGATAAGAAATGTGCCATCCTATCCTCAATAGAGAACGATGACGGAGCAACAAAAGAGGAGTCTCATTTGACGACATTGGAGCCACTACAACTGCACCGGAAATTTTATGATATCCTAAAAAATGATTGCTCTCATTGTGTTATGGAAGTATCGAGCCAAGCTCTAAAGTATGATCGTGTTTTTGGGTTAGAATTTGATATTACAGCTTTCTTAAATATCGGGGAAGATCATATAAGTGATATTGAGCATCGATCTTTTGAGGACTATTATGAGTCTAAGCTAAAGATTTTTGACCATTCAAAGAAAGTCGTTGTTTCCGATACATTGAATATCAAAAGGGAAAATGTGATCTATTTTGGTAGCTATACGGATGAAGAAAACGCAGAAAAAACTACAGGTGTAAGACATGATCTCCAACCATTTTTTCGCATTCGATCCTATCCGTACTCAAAAGAATTTTATGTGGATGATATAGGGGATCTGAGTATAAAAATGCCGGGCTACTTTAACATCGAAAATGCTGCGGCAGCTTCGATCATCTGTCATCAGATCGGAATTCCTTATTTGAACATCCGAAATGGCTTGCAGTCGGTTTTTGTCAGCGGAAGGATGGAGATGTTCCGATCGGGATCGACCGATAATATTGCCATCGTAGATTATGCTCATAATAAATTGAGCTATGGATCGCTCTTTCGTTCGATCCAAGAGTTTAAAGACTACAAAGTTATCACGATATTTGGTTGTCCCGGGAAAAAAGCTCTCCAGCGAAGGCAAGAACTTGCTCAGATCGCTGAGCGATATTCGGATCATATTTATATCACCGAAGAAGACCCCGGCGAGGAACCTCTGGACAAAATATGTGATGAGATCTACAGTCATATCAGAAACAAAGAAATTGCTGAGATCGAATTAGACAGGGAAAAAGCGATCCAAAAAAGTTTTTTACGCTTTCAAGAGCCGACCTTAGTGTTGATCCTTGGCAAAGGACGGGAAAGCACACAAAAAAGAGGGAAAGAATATATTACTACTTTGTCAGATGTTGATCTTGTACAAAAATATATCTTATAGAATGGAGATCGTATGAACAAACTTTTGGAAAACAAGATCTTGGAAATGAAAGACAAGATCGTAAATGGAATATTGGAAAATGTAAATATCCATAGTGTCAAAGGGGAAGCTCAGGAGGGAGCACCCTATGGGACCGGTCCCAAGCAGGCATTGGATAATGCGATCGAGCAAAGTGAAAAACTTGGTTTAAAAGCGGTGAATATCGACAATAAGATCGGATATACAGAGATCGGAGAGGGCTCGGAAATGGTAGCTATTCTAGGGCACCTCGATGTTGTTCCTATCGGAGAGGGCTGGACCAAAAATCCTTTGGGAGAAATTTCAAACGGAAAGATCTACGGAAGAGGAACTGCAGATGACAAAGGACCGACGATCGCTTCGATTTATGCCTTGAAAGCGATAAAAGATCTGGGGATACCATTGGATAGAAGGATCCGAGTGATCTATGGTACGGATGAAGAAAGCGGTTTTGATTGTGTGCATCATTACATTGACTCGGGTCAGGAACTTCCGGTGGCAGGATTTACTCCCGATGCGGATTATCCTGCTATTTTCGCTGAAAAAGGCGGGATAGGGATCACTTTTACTAAAAAAATTTCCGAGGATGATAATTTTAAGATCCTCTCTCTACATGGAGGAGTAGCAAAGAATGTAGTTACGCCGAGTGTTGAGATGGTTTATCGGACAGATGATCGACCGCTTCAAAGATCTACCGAACTCGAAGACGGATCTTATCGTATTCAATTCTTCGGCAAATCTGCTCATGCCAGCACACCGGAAAAAGGTCTAAATGCCTTTATGCTTCTTTGTAAAGAATTAACTTTGACGCAAAAAACGGGAGATCTGTTTGATCTAGCAAATTTTATAGATCAAAAGTTTAATTTTGAGCCGAATGGAAAGAGTTTAGGTGTCTTTTATCAGGATGAAATGTCGGGAGAAATAACACTGAGTATCGGTTTGGTCGATCATACCGATCATGTATTAACATTTACACTCGATATTCGTTATCCTATCAGCATGGATGCGGGATCTTGCATTGAAGCACTGAAAAAACATGCGGAAGAGCAAAAAATGGAAATGGTAGTGACTTCTCTCACAAAGCCGCATTATGTGCCGAAAGATTCGCCTTTGATACAGACCCTGATGGATGTATATCGAGAGAAAACCGGAGATCGATCCGAACCGCTTGCGATCGGAGGAGGGACTTATGCCAAAGCGTTCAAAAATATGGTCGCTTTTGGGATCGAGTTCCCGGGGAAACCGTTATTGATCCATCAAGCGGATGAGTGTGTTGAGATCGATGATATTATAAAAAGCACTCAAATTTCTGCGGAGGCTATCGTTCGCTTAGCAAATACAGAATTTTAGAATTTATCGAAGGAGATTGGATGAAAGACAAAGATAATATCTCAGATTTTTCCGAGATGAAAAAACTTCTGGAAAAGAAAGAAGCCGGAGGGAAAGATCTATTTAGCGATCTGCAAATAGACCGGGGAGACTTATCTGAAATACTTCAAAGTTTAGGAATATCGACAGACAATAATATTTTGAAAGAGATGCTGAATAATCCCGATATCGACAGCATGGTCGATCACTTACGATCCGGTGTGTTTTCTTATCAGGATATACAAGATATGCTTGCAAACTTCAAGACTCTGGAAGAACGTTTCAAGAAAGAAAAGAAGACTTACCGCGCATTCGGACAATGGGTCGCTTATCATAAACCGTATGACCTAAGTACACTTTGCTCTGTGGAACAGATCCGGACCATTGCAAAGCAAATCGGAATACAATATGATAAAATGGACAGTAAGAATAATATGATCGATAAGATCAAACCTCATTTGAATGGATATCTTACGGAACTATTCCTTTCCCTGGATGATCAAGTAATGTCTCATGTAGGAAGAGTGATCTATTCTGATGGAAAACTTTTGGCAGAAAATTTGTTTACGGAAGAAGAGGAAGGTTTTCTTGATTTCTTACAAAAAAAATCGATCCTCTATAGAGTCAATGAAGGCGGAAAACACTATCTTCTAATACCGAAGGAGTTCTATGAAGAGATTATTAAAATGAATTTTGATAAAATCGGAAAGTATAACCGCTTAAATTCGATCATCAACCAAACGGCTATAGCATTTTCGAATTCTTATGGTGCCTATCCGAGATCTCTTTTGGTCGATCATATAAGATCCGGGTATGAGGATCTTATAAATGACATTGAAGATCTTTCGTTTGAAGAATATATCGAAAAACATCTTGCTCAGACATTTTCTAAAACCTATTCCTTTAGAACGCTATATCCTTCGGTCATTATTACGGATGACTATATCAGTCATGGCGTGGTCGAGTTCACGAAATATCTGATAGATATTCAAAATGAGACCATAACGGATTATAAAAAATTGACCGAAGATCAAATCAAGGAGCGAGGAAAAACATTATACTATGATGATACGATCTATCTGAAACAGGCACTGGATATCTTGTTACAGTTTAATACGATGGATCGAGACGAAACGGATCAGGTAAAAAATCTTATCTATATCTTCTCTTACCTTGAATTTGAGCCTAGCATAGTGATGCAAATGTTGGAAATGCGCTATCAACTTCCGGATGATCGAGAATATACAAAATTGACCGATATTCTGCGAAATTACTATAAAAATAGTGAAAAATGGATCTTGAAAGGACATACCAGTTTTGAGGTAAATAATAGTAAAAAGAGCTTTGATGCCAGTAAGATCGTTAAGATCGATTTTATGAAAAAACAAGAGGAGTAAGTATGAAAAAAACTTTTTATGTCACAACACCAATTTATTATCCGAGCGGACGACTTCATATCGGTCATACCTATTGTACGGTCGCGGCGGATTCTTTAGCAAGGTACAAAAGATTTACCGGCCATGATGTTATGTTTTTGACCGGTACGGATGAGCATGGTGAAAAAATTGAAAAAGCAGCAAAAAAAGCAGGTTTGTCACCAAAAGAATATCTTGATGGAATGATCAAGGATATCAAGAAACTTTGGAAAACGATGGATATTTCCTATGATAAATTCATAAGGACCACTGATGAAGAACATAAAGCACAAGTGGCAAAGATCTTTCAACAACTTTATGATCAGGACGATATTTACCTGGGAGAATACGAGGGATGGTACTGTGTAGATTGTGAAGCGTTCTGGACCGAAGCCCAGCTTGAGAACGGAAATTGTCCGGACTGCGGGCGAGCGGTGGATAAGAGAAAGGAACGATCTTACTTTTTCAGACTTTCAAAATATCAAAAACGATTAGAAGAATATTATAGAGATCATCCTGATTTTGTATATCCTGAAAGCAGAAAAAATGAGATGCTGAATAACTTTTTCAGCAAAGGTTTAGACGATCTTTCAGTGACCAGAACGACCTTTGATTGGGGCGTGCCGGTCCCATTTGATGATAAACATGTTATTTATGTATGGATCGATGCTTTGTGCAACTATATTACGGCGCTGAATTGTTGTGAAGGCTCAGAAGAGTTTGCTAAATACTGGCCGGCAGATGTACAGCTTGTCGGCAAAGAGATCATACGATTTCATACGATCATATGGCCGGCTCTGTTGATGGCGTTGGATCTGCCGCTTCCTAAGAAGGTATTTGGTCATGGATGGATCATGTTCTCCAAGGATAAAATGAGTAAATCAAAAGGGAATGTCGTATATCCTGAACCATTGATCGAACGATATGGGACGGATGCTCTAAAATATTTCTTGCTCCGTGAATTTGTTTTTGGACAAGATGGCAATTATACCAACCAAAACTTTTTGAGCAGGATCAATTCGGACCTCGTTAACGATCTTGGGAATCTTCTGTCGAGATCTACTTCGATGGTAGAAAAATATTTTGACGGGATCCTTCCTTCGCCACAAGTTGACGGAGGCTATCATGATGAGCTTAAGGAATTAGCAAGCGATCTTTACCTCCGTGTAGATCAGGCGATGAATGATATCCGATTCAGTGATGCTTTTGAAGAGATCAACAAAGTCATTCGTCGTTGCAACAAATATATCGACGAAACTGCCCCATGGATCCTTGCGAAGGATGATTCTAAAAAAGACGAGTTGGCGACTGTCTTGTATAATCTGATCGAATCTTTAAGGATCTCAGCAGTTATGATGAGCTTTATGCTAAATGATACTGCGGAAAAGATCTTTGAACAAATAGGAGCACCGAAGGATCTGAGAACTTTTGGATCTGCTCAAACATTCGGCTTGATCAAACCGGGCACCGTTATTAAAAAAGGGGAAATGTTGTTCCCTAGGATCGATATCGAAGCGGATACCGAATTCCTTGAAGAATTGTTTTCTCAAAAAACTAAAGACGAGCCCAATAACGAGCCATTGATCGCGCATAAGGGTGTGATCACTTATGATGATTTTGAAAAACTTGAACTTCGTGTTGCTGAGGTGATCGAGTGCTATAAGCATCCGGATGCGGATAAGTTATTGGTTTTTAAATTAAAGTTGGGTGTAGAAGAAAGGCAGATCGTTTCCGGGATCGCTAAATTCTACGATCCGAAGGATCTCGTAGGTAAAAAAGTGGTGATCGTTGCGAACTTAAAGCCTATTAAAATAAGAGGAATGGTATCGGAAGGAATGATACTTTCCGCATCTACTGCCGATGATAAGCTGCTCGAAGTGCTTGCTATCAATAATATTCCTTCCGGATCAGAGGTACGATAATGTTGTTTGATACGCATGTACACATCGATTCGGAAAGCTTTGATGAAGATCGCTCAGAACTTTTAAAGTTGATCCAAGAAAGTCCTGTAGATCGTTTCGTAAATATTGCCGATACCATAGAGAGCTCAAGAAGATCGATCGCTTTAGCAAAAAAATATCCATTTATCTACGCTGCGATCGGGATCCACCCTCATGAGGCAGCAAGCATCACTCCGGAAGATATGGATATTCTGCGAGACCTTTCCAAAGAGGAGAAGGTGGTTGCGATCGGAGAGATCGGTCTGGATTACTATTATGACTTCGCGCCGAAAGATGTGCAGAAAAAATGGTTTATTGAACAGATCCGTCTTGCCGAAGAATTGGAGCTGCCGTATATCGTGCATTCCAGAGATGCTTCCAAGGATACATTCGATATCATAGCCGAGCACACAAAGAAAACAAGTTTTGTGCTTCATTGCTATAGTCAAAGTGCCGAGATGGTAAAGGGATATGTTGACCTGGGAGGATATATTTCTTTTGCAGGACCACTTACATTCAAAAACTCAAAAAATTTACCGGAGGCTTTGAAGGCGGTGCCTTTAGATCGGTTGTTGATAGAAACGGATTCTCCTTATCTGTCTCCTGTTCCTCTACGAGGGAAGAGAAATGACCCGAGGAATGTTCACTATGTTGCTCTAAAGGTTGCCGAAATACTGGGAATGTCTTATGAAGATATATGTAAGCTAACTTATCGAAACGCAAATCGATTTTTCAGAATATAGTTTGCATAACTAAATTGTAAATGTTTTCTTGTTAACTATTAGAAAAAAATGTCGAGAGAAAGTCTGAGCGCATTCAATTTGATTTTGCTCAGGCTTTTTTTCTTTATGTAGTCACAAAAGATATTTTCACTTTCAATCAGTTCAGTTGCCTTCATAGTTATCCCAAGTTAACTTTCATTAGCTTTGGATAAACTGGTTTTTTTCTTAAAAATGCTCAAAAAAATTTGATATTATTTAATTTCCGTTGTATAATAAGAGTTGGAAATTTATTATCTTTAAGGAGTATTATTTATGAAAGTTAACGTTGGTTTGTCAAATAGGCACATCCATGTTTCCCAAGAACATTTGGACCTCTTGTTTGGCAAAGACTATAAACTGACTGAAATGAAGCCGTTGTCTCAGCCGGGACAATATGCAGCAGAGGAATTGGTAGACATTGTCGGACCTAAAGGAACACTTAGAAAAGTACGGATCCTCGGTCCGGTAAGAGGGAAAACTCAACTGGAGGTCTCGGCGGGAGATGCCAGATCTTTAGGGGTCTCAGCTCCGGTGCGAGATTCCGGAGACTTGGCAGGATCTCCGGGATGCAAGATCGTCGGACCAAATGGCGAGGTCGATATTTCGGAAGGTGTTATCATCGCGGCAAGGCATATTCACATGACTCCGGCAGATGCGGAAAGATTTGACGTGAAGGATAAAGACTTGGTTTCGGTCGAAACGGAAGGGCAAAGAGGATTGGTTTTCAAAAATGTATTGATCAGAGTATCGCCATCTTATTTTCTTGAAATGCATTTAGATATTGAAGAGGGGAATGCGGCAGGATTGAAGAATGGAGACTCTGTGGAAGTAATAAATGTTAAATAAATTTTTAGGAGGTTTATATGTCTAAGGTTATGAAAACTATGGATGGCAATACCGCAGCTGCATATACATCATATGCTTTTACAGAAGTTGCTGCGATATATCCCATCACACCGTCATCAACAATGGCTGAACTTGTAGATGAGTGGTCTGCAAATGGCATGAAGAACATTTTCGGCCAAGAGGTGAAAGTAACTGAGATGCAATCGGAAGCAGGAGCTGCCGGTGCTGTTCACGGTTCTCTTTCTGCAGGGGCTCTTACATCCACTTACACTGCATCACAAGGTTTATTGTTGATGATCCCGAATATGTATAAGATCGCCGGGGAATTGATGCCGGGAGTTTTCCATGTTTCGGCTCGTGCGGTTGCAGGTCACGCTCTTTCGATCTTCGGTGATCACTCAGACGTAATGGCTGCCAGACAAACCGGTTTTGCACTTCTTGCATCCGGATCGGTCCAAGAAGTTATGGATCTCGGCGGGGTTGCACATCTTTCGGCGATCAAGTCCAGAGTTCCGTTCGTTCACTTCTTTGACGGATTTAGAACTTCTCACGAGATCCAAAAGATCGAGCAGATCGATTTCAAAGATTTTGAAAGATTGGTGGATAAAGAAGCGATCAAAGAATTCAGATCGAGATCTTTGAATCCGGAACATCCTTATACGAAAGGTACTGCACAGAATCCGGATATCTTCTTCCAGGCAAGAGAAGCATCCAATCCGTTCTACCTACAAGTTCCTGATATCGTTCAGGGCTACATGGATGAAATTTCAAAACTGACCGGTAGGAAATATAAACCATTCAATTATTACGGAGCATCTGATGCAGAGTATATCGTAGTAGCAATGGGATCTGTAACGGAAGCACTTGAAGAAACGATCGACTATCTAAACGAAAAAGGTCACAAAACAGGTGTCATCAAAGTACATTTGTACAGACCGTTCTCGGAAAAATACTTTATGGATGTTCTTCCAAAAACCGTAAAAGCGATCTCGGTATTGGATAGAGTAAAAGAGCCTGGAGCAGTAGGTGAGCCGCTTTACCTTGATGTGAGAAGTCTTTTCTATGGAAAAGAGAATGCTCCGGTAGTAGTCGGTGGAAGATATGGTCTTGGTTCTAAAGATACGACACCATCTGACCTTTTAGCTGTATTTAAAAATATTATGTCTGCTGAACCGAAGAACAACTTTACGATCTCGATCGTTGATGATGTTACCGAGTTGTCTCTTCCGATCGATGAAAAGATCAATATCAAAGCCCCGGGAACTACTCGATGTAAGTTCTGGGGACTCGGTTCCGACGGTACGGTAGGAGCAAACAAGTCTGCGATCAAGATCATCGGAGATCATACGGATATGTATGCTCAAGGGTATTTCTCCTATGACTCTAAGAAATCCGGCGGTATTACGGTATCTCACTTGAGATTCGGAAACTCTCCGATCCGTTCGACTTATTTGATCGATGAAGCTGATTTTGTAGCTTGTCACAATCAAGCTTATGTAAATCAATATGATCTTCTTGAAGGTCTGAAAGAAGGCGGAACATTTGTTCTAAACTGTAAATGGAAAGGTGAAGAATTGGATGAGCATCTTCCGGCTTCACTAAAGAAATATATCGCTGAAAAGAATATTCAATTCTATACCATCAATGCTTCAAACATTGCTGAAGAGATCGGACTTGGCAATCGTATCAATATGATCATGCAAAGTGCATTCTTTAAATTGACGGAGGTTATTCCGGTAGAAGATGCGGTCAAATATCTAAAAGATTCGATCGTGAAGTCCTATGGCAAAAAAGGTCAAAAGATCGTAGATCTGAATAATGCTGCTGTGGACCGAGGGATCACTGACATTGTAAAAGTTGAAGTTCCGGCTGCTTGGGCGAGTGTAATTGTCGAAAACAAATCGACTTCGGATGATGCTCCTGAGTTTATCAAAGAGATCTTGAGACCTATGAACGCTCAGCAGGGAGATAAGCTTCCGGTATCTTCTTTTGTAGGAAGAGAAGACGGATCGTTCCCTCATGGGACATCAGCTTATGAAAAGCGGGGCATCGCATTTAGTGTTCCTGCTTGGAATCCTGAGAATTGTATTCAGTGTAACCAATGTTCTTTCGTATGTCCGCACGCATCGATCCGACCTTTCTTGATGACGGAAGACGAAAGATCCGCTATGGGAGATATCGCATCATTGCCTGCTATGGGTAAAGGTTTAGAAGGACTTCAGTATAGGATCCAGGTTTCTCCTTTGGATTGTGCAGGTTGCGGTAACTGTGCCGATATCTGTCCGGGTAAAAAAGGAGCTCCTGCACTTACAATGGTGCCGTTGGATACTCAACTTGATGAGCAAGCAATCTATGATAAACTTCACAAAGAAGTCGGATATAAAGAGGATCTGATCCCTGATACTACGATCAAAGGAAGTCAGTTTAAACAACCGCTTCTTGAGTTCTCAGGCGCTTGTGCAGGTTGTGGAGAGACACCATATGCTAAGCTCGTAACTCAATTGTTTGGAGATCGAATGATCATCGCAAATGCGACAGGATGTTCTTCTATTTGGGGAGGATCTGCTCCGGCGACTCCATATACCAAAAATGCTGCCGGCAAAGGTCCTGCTTGGGCAAACTCACTTTTCGAGGATAATGCAGAGTACGGATATGGTATGGCGATCGCAGTCAAAGCGATCCAAAGTACGATCAAAGAGCACTCTCTTGAGTTAATGAACAGATCGATCTCTTCTGAGCTTAAAGAAGCACTACAGGCTTGGATCGATGGCATGAATGATGATAAGGCAAGTAAAGCTGCAACAATGAAGCTTCTAAAACTTCTTCCGGAAGTAAAAGGAGAAGGCGAAGAACTTGCTCAAAAGATACTAGACAACAAAGATTATCTGATCAAAAAATCGATTTGGATATTCGGTGGTGACGGTTGGGCATACGATATCGGATACGGCGGATTGGATCATGTTCTGGCATCCGGCGAAAATGTAAATGTCCTTGTATTTGACACCGAGGTTTATTCCAATACAGGTGGACAGTCTTCAAAAGCTACACCGGTAGGAGCTGTTGCAAAATTTGCTGCATCCGGTAAGCGAGTGAAGAAAAAAGACCTTGGATTGATCGCAACAACATATGGTTATGTTTATGTAGCTCAAGTAGGTATGGGAGCTGATAAGAACCAGCTTACCAAAGCATTGCTTGAAGCTGAAAAATATGATGGCCCTTCATTGATCATTGCTTATGCCCCATGTATCAACCATGGACTCAAGGAAGGTATGGGAAGAACTCAGGCTAACACTAAGCAAGCAGTCGATGCAGGTTACTGGCATCTATATCGATTCAATCCGGAGCTTAAGAAAGAAGGAAAGAATCCGTTCATCCTCGATTCAAAAGAGCCGACAGCAAGTTTCAGGGAGTTCCTGGATAAACAGGTCCGATATACTTCTTTGAAGAGCACATTCCCGGAAGTCGCGGAAGAACTATTTGCAATTGCCGAAGAAAATGCAAAACATCGTTATGCGACTTACAAAGCGATGGCAGAAAGAACCGATTTCTAATTAGAATCAATAATAAAAATCCGGAAGATGTGATCTTCCGGATTTTTATTATTGGTTGATGATCTGTTCGGCGGATCGAAAGTGTTTCTTTCGACAAACAGAATTTTTTGTATGAATACACTGAGACATGAATTTTCAGTCCAATAAATCCCCGCTATAGCAGGATCGTATCTCATTTTACAACTAAGTTGAATATTTTTCCCGGCACGAATATTTCTTTTATTACCGTTTTTCCTTCCAAGAACTGGTGGATCTTTTCGTCTTTTCTGATCTGTTCTTTAGCTTCTTCCAAGTCAGCATCTTTTGAAACGGTTATTTTCCCTCGCATTTTTCCGTTGATCTGGATCGGGATCTCGATCACATCATCGATCGTTAAGTTGTCGTCCCATGTTGGCCAGTTCGCTTGGTTCAGCATGCCTCCAAACTTTTGGTTTTCCCATATTTCCTCAGTTATATGAGGTGCGATCGGATAGAGTAAAGTGATAAAATCTTTCAGTTCATCCCTGGTAACGGATCCGTCATCATAAAATGTATTGATGGCACTCATCAGTGCAGCGATAGCTGTATTGAATTTCATTGCTTCGATATCCAGACTAACCTTTTTTATGGTTTTATGCATCAATGAACGATGTTTTTCGGAATATCCTTTTTCATCGGTGACGATCTCTTGGAGTTTCCAAACTCGATCCATAAATCTTTTACATCCTCGTAAGCTTGCATCAGACCAAACTGCCGGTTTTTCATATTCTCCAATGAACAGAGTATATGTTCTTAAAGTATCAGCTCCCTGAGACTCGATGATCTCGTTTGGATTGATAACATTTCCTCTGGACTTTGACATTTTTTCACCGTCGCTGCCAAGGATCAAGCCTTGGGCTGTTCGTTTAGCATAAGGTTCTTTGTATGGAACAGCTCCGATATCATATAGGAATCGATGCCAGAATCTTGAGTAGATCAAGTGGCGGGTAACATGCTCCATTCCACCATTGTACCAATCGACCATTCCCCAATATTTAAGACTTTCCGGTGAAGCCGGGAACTCTTTGTTGTGCGGATCGATATAGCGTAAAAAATACCAAGATGAACCGGCCCATTGAGGCATGGTATCTGTTTCTCTTTTTGCATCACATTGGCATACAGGACATTTAACATGGACCCATTCTTCAATATTGGCAAGCGGAGATTCTCCGGTATCGGTCGGTTTATAATTCTCAACAACCGGAAGTTTTAGAGGTAATTCCTCTTCCGGAACAGGAACCATTCCGCATTTCGGACAGTGAATGATCGGGATCGGTTCTCCCCAGTATCGTTGACGATTAAATGCCCAATCCTTCATTTTATAGTTGGTTTTCTTGTGACCGAATCCTTTTTCCTCGATATATGCGATCATCTTTTGGATAGCTTCTTTCGGCTTCAATCCGTTTATAATATCGGAATTGATCATTATACCATTTTCGATATCATCAAAAGCGCCTTCTTCGATATTTCCTCCGGAGATGACCTCTACGATCGGAAGATCAAATTTCTTAGCAAATTCCCAGTCTCGAGAATCGTGTCCCGGAACACCCATTACAGCACCGGTTCCGTATCCCATCATAACATAATCCGAGATCCAAACAGGCATTTCTTTTTGTGTTACAGGATTGATGACGGTTATTCCATCGATGCATACACCGGTTTTGTCTTTCGCCATTTGTACGCGATCGAATTCGGTTTTCTTCTTTGCCAGCATCTGGTATTCTTCAACTGCATCTTTGTTTTTGATCCGATCGGAAAGCTCATTTAGTATTGGATGCTCCGGAGCTATTACCATAAATGTCGTACCGTATAATGTATCCGGACGAGTGGTAAATACTTCGATCTTTCGGTCAGTGTCTTTGATTTCAAAATAAATCTCGGCACCATAAGAACGACCGATCCAGTTTTCCTGTTCCAACTTGATCCTCGGTAAAAAATCAAGTTCCGGAAGCTCATCCAAAAGTTTATCCGCATAATCTCTGATCTTCAAGAACCATACATCTTTTTCCAACTGAATAACTTCATTTCCGCAGCGATCGCAGATGCCGTTTTGGGACTCTTCATTAGCGAGGACAACTTTGTCATGTTCACAAAAATTGACATAAGTGGTGTTCTTGTAAGCTAAGCCCTTTTTAAATAATTGTAGAAATATCCATTGGGTCCACTTGTAGAAATCCTCATCGGTCGTATCGATCTCTCTGCTCCAATCAAATGAAAAACCTGTTGCTTTGAGCTGTTCTGTAAAAATTTTGATATTGTTGTCTGTAACAACTCTCGGATGCTGACCGGTTTGGATCGCATAGTTTTCGGTAGGAAGGCCGAAAGCATCCCAACCGATCGGAAACAAGACATTATATCCTTCAAGACGCTTTTTTCTAGATATTACTTCAAGCGAAGAATAAGCTCGAATGTGACCGACATGCAGACCGGCACCTGATGGATAGGGAAATTCTACCAAAGCATAGAACTTAGGTTTTTCTGAACCGGTCATTGCCTTGAACGTTTTATTTTCTTCCCAGATCTTTTGCCATTTTTTTTCGATTAAATTTGGATCGTAATTCATCTTTTCTCCTTCCTATCAATAAAAAAAGCTCCATCTCAAGATAGAGACGAAGCTTCGCGGTACCACTCTAATTGATGTAAAAACATCCACTCAAAAACTTTAACGCAGTCATACGGCAGGTACTACCTATCATACCCACAGCTAAAAGGCGAGTTCAAAAAAGTTCAATACATTCTCACACCATCCGAATGCTCTCTGAAAAAAATACTTTATCTACTACTCCTCATCATCGCTTTTCAAAAGATAATAGCATATTATTTC
>JAUMYO010000047.1 GCA_030528605.1 Peptostreptococcaceae bacterium
GATTCGATTCCATTGTTCCTCTTCTATTTCGTATCTTTTTGGCATGTGTTTGGCTCCTTCCTTTTTGTTTCATTATATCATAAAAATATAGTTTTCAGATACGCCCTAGTATTAATATGAAACCGGATCAATAATAAAAGCGGCTCATGTGAAAACCAAAAGCCACTTTTATTCATTATCTAGATCGTGTCCGTATAAATTAAACAAGACATCTTAACCATAGAACGTTGGTAACCTGAAAATAAAATTTTTCTATGGATTTGAAATTTGAAGAAAAAAGAACAGCCTAAAAAGCTGCCCCGAAATCAAAAATGATCATTATGTTTCTGTAGTTTTTATTTACAAGAATTAGTTACTGTTTCATGTTTTGTATGCTTAACCATGCTGAAGAAATAGTTAACATTCTATCTCCTAAACCTGTTCCCTCTATTAATTTCAAAAACAATCCGGTTGATACCAATTGAATGAACCCCCATTCCCATATACTCTGAATATCTATTCCTGTTTCTTTATATAATAATGAGATGCGCTCCTTCGCTTTTTCTATTGGGAAGTCTTCAAATTCATCTATCCACTCTCTCATGAGTACGCCAAGGTCATATCCCGGCTCTCCAATTATTCCATCAGGATCAATAAATTTAAACGATGCTGAGTCATCGTTGAGCGTTTGTAAAATATTACCTGGGTGTGGATCTCCATGAACCAAAACCGCTTCATATGAATTAACACTTATTATTCTCGACTCCAAGTATAACATAGCTCGATCAATAACTTTTCTATCGCAAGGTTTCCCAGTTTTTTCCCAAGTGTCCATTATAAACTCTCTAAACCACTGAATTAATTCTTTCATAGGCTTTAGAGAGTAATTTTCATCTACAGTAATCCATGTTTCCTTTAACAAAGAGCAGATAATCTCTATTTGCTCTTCCGGCGAATAGGTTAACTCGCACATAGAAAGTCCTAAGCACTCTAACAGCATAGCCTTTTTTTCGATATCATATTTAATAAGTTTTGCATATCCATATCCATATCCATTTGCGACCTTATAGGCTTCTACCTGTTGGACAAATACGGAATTCCCTTCTAATTGAGGAATAAATATCTTCAATATACACTTTTTTCCATTGATTAAAGTACACCTTACTACAAAAGCTTCTGACCCTCCTTCAATGACTCCCTCTAAAGAAATGTCCCACTCTTTTTCAATGCCCTCGATCAAAGCGTTTAAGTTGTTTTTCCATTTAATCCCCTCAACATCTAAAGCAGTTAACTTTTTACCGACATCTTCGGGAATCAATTCATTCCATCTAAGCATTTAGTTTAATTCTCCTTTTTAATATTATAAGCTCATTGTAAAATAAAATTGAACTAAATGATCCATAGTGACCTTTTCTGTTGTAAAATAGTTTTACCACAAAAAATCTTACGCAGAAAAGGAGATTACTATGGACTATAAAACAGTGTACACCAAATCCACGGAAAAATAAACATCTAAGTTTGACTGAGCGGGTAGAAATAGAGCTCATGCTGTAGGATGGTAAGACCGCTTACGCGATTGCCAAAGCCCTGTAACGGTCTATCAATACGATCTTACATGAGATCCGACGCGGTAGCGTCGATCAAATCAAAGCTGGTAAGAAAATTCGAATCTACTTGGTCGATGCCGGACTGGATGAATGGTCTGCCCCGGAAAATCCTCGGGTACAAAACACCAGACGAACTCTTTGACCGGGAGATCGATCGTATCCGATAAGGAATGGAAATATTTCTATGCTTTCGATCGGGTCTTAGTGTCAGCTGATCTTTAGAGATGGGCTCAAGAGGAGGGACCGTCTTTTTTTGTGCCACGCTCCGCCGATGAACAAAATTTTTTTCAAAAAAATGTTGACAAGAAAACAAATATTGTATATATTGGACATATACAATACGACGATCCGAGAGATCGTGATATGAAAACAAAAATTGAAACTGTTTTGACCGGGAGGGATCAAATGATAGGATTATTGCTCAAAGATCTAATGGGACAGCGAAGGCTCAAGGTATTCTTCATCGGGGTCTTTATATTTGTAGCACTGATCATACCGAGCGGAGAGATCGAGCGGTTTTTATCGAGCATCGTCGGCGTTCTTGCCATGGTGTCCGGTTTGACGATCCTTTCTGTTATGGCGCTTGACGATTACAGCAAATGGACGATCTTTGCGGCTTCGATGCCGATCTCGCGTCGCACGATCATCGTAGAAAAATATCTTTTTGCGATCTTGTTGGTGCTTGCGATGGATCTGATCTTCATCCTTTTGGGGATGATCGCAGGCGACCTGACGAAGATATGGGGCGCGTTGCTCTTTTACGATGCGTTTACTCTCTGGTATATCCTCACCTATTGCCCGTTCAGAGTGTTTTTTGCGCAAGGGCATACGGAGAATGCGAGCGCGATGGTCTATCCCATCCTGCTTGTCAGTCCGATCGCGCTACAGTTGGTGATCGGTAAGCGGGTCGATCGTCTTGCGATGCAGGAGATGATGGGATATTTCTTGGGAGATCCGATGAGACTGAGCATCGTTCTTGGGGTGGTCGTGCTGTTGCTTCTGATCTCGATGGAGATCTCGGTGAGAGGATTTCAAAAGAAGGATCTGTAGCAAAGATCGTTGCGATAGGCGATCTGCCAAGAAGGAGTCGGATCGTATCGAGTCCAAGCGATCGATCCGAGCGTTTATGAAGTTAAAGATCGAATGTGTTCAGGGAGTCGGTGGATGATCGACGACCTGTGGAGAGATAAAGGAGGATCAGGTGGATATATTGATCAGTAATTCATCGGGGGTGCCGATCTACGAACAGATCTATGAGCAGATCAAAATGCTCATCATCTCAGGTGAATTGAAAGAAGGCGAGGCGCTGCCGTCGATGCGCCTGCTGGCAAAAGAGCTTCGCATCTCGGTCATCACGAGCAAGCGAGCTTATGAAGAGCTGGAGAGGTCGGGATTTATCTTTTCGGTGACGGGCAAGGGGAGCTTTGTCGCGCCGAGGGATCTGGAGCTGGTGCGTGAACAGCATCTGCGTGAGGTGGAGAACGATCTGCGCGAGGCGATCAAAAGATCCAAGCTCATCCCTTTGACGCTTGGCGAATTGCAGGAGATGCTCACTCTGATCTTTGAAGAGGGATAGAAAGGTTTAGGCGAAAATAGGAATGAGGATAGACGAAGGAGGAAGTATGGAAAATATTTTGGAACTCAGATCGGTCAAAAAAAGCTATGACCATTTTGATATGGATATGAGTTTTGCGATACCAAGAGGCAGCATCGTCGGTCTGGTCGGGCGAAACGGCAGCGGAAAGACGACGACGATCAAATCGATCGCCGGTGCGATCCACAAGGAGGCAGGGGAGATCATGATCTTCGGCAAAAGGATCGAAGACATGCCGGTCGCAGAAAAAGAGAAGCTGGCGATATGCTATGACGATCTGTATATCTTCAATGAATATCATGCCGGCGATGTCCAAAAGATCATGCGAAATATCTATAAGACATGGGATGATAAGCGATTCGATGGATTTCTCGAGCGGTTCGGACTTCTCAAAAAACAAAAGATCAAGGCTTATTCGCGCGGGATGAAGATGAAATTATCGATCGCGATCGCACTCTCCCACGATACCGAGTTGCTCGTGCTCGATGAATCGACGACGGGTCTTGATCCCGTAGTCCGCGGAGAGATATTGGATCTGCTCAGAGATTTTGTGCAGGCGGAGGAACGATCGGTGTTGATCTCTTCGCATATCACATCGGATCTGGAGAAGATCTGTGACTATCTGATCTTTGTCGATAATGGCAGGGTCGTGCTTCACAAGACGATCACCGAGCTGGAGGAGGAATTTGCCATCCTCAAATGCAGCGATCGGGAGCTGCAAAACTTATCAAAAGACACCGTGATCAGCTATCGAAAAGGGAGATTCGGCATCGAGGCTCTGGTCTATCGCAAAAAGGTCAGCGGCGGCGTGATGGACGATGCCTCGATCGAAGATATCTTGCGTTTTATCAGTATGAATGAGAGTGAAGCGTCGTAGAAGGGAGGAGTAATGAAAGGTTTGTTATGGAAAGAGTTGCTCGCCCAAAAGGCAGCCGGTCTCTATGTGTTTCTGGTGCTGATCGTGATAGCGATCCCGTTGACGATGGTAGGTCAGAGTCCGGACCGGACCTTTGTGACCAATGGGACGATCCTGCTGATCCTGATGATCACACAGAGCTTTGGCTATGACTATACGAGCAAATGGGAACTCTTTGCAACATCGATGCCTTTGAAGAAAAGCAGTTTTGTCTTGGTAAAATATCTGTTCGCCTTCCTGGGGACATTGGTCATCGCGGTCTTCTTGGTCCTTCCGGCGCTGTTGATCAAAAAGGCGGACCGAGAGATCATGCTGATGGTATTTTTCGGATATATCTGCTTTATCCAGGTGTTTATCGGCATCGGGTCGGCAGTCAACTTTGTTTTCGGCGTACAACGAGGATATTATGTGATGGTACTTTTGATCGGAGCGATCGTTGGGGGATCTGTTCTGATCTTTAAGGAAGAGAGCAACCGATCTCTCTTGGCGAACTATATCGCGAAGTTCAGTATCGAGATGCTGCTTCTTCAGATCGTATTACTCTCGGCGATCCTTGTCGGACTGTCGATGCTGATCTCGATCCGATCTTTTGCCAAAAAAGATCTTTGATCCGAATCCTTTAACTTATCCTTTGGCATTGATCCTTTCTCCTGCGTTCCAAACGATCCTGATACTAAAACCTATTCGGATAGTATCGATATGATCTCTATGAGTGATACTTCCAAGCGTTTGTTGCGGTGATCTGCAAATCGTGATCAGATATATAATGAAAATATTTCCATGTTTTCTATTAGGCTTTAGTATGATACTTTTTCCATCCTATATTTTATATCCGTCGGGACTTGCATAGACACAAAAAAAGGGGCTGTTGCAGAACTAAAAGATCTCATTTTGCAACAACCCTTTTCTGATATCATTGTATTTTTTTGCGAGGCTTTTTGTAGCGTTCGATATTGCGCAGGTCGGCAAAGTCCTGATAGATATCCTTGACGATGAATTTGAAATTGTCGAACATCCCTTGCTTGTCCAGGTTGATGAGGAGCATTCCGATCGGAGCGGCAAAGATCAGTCCGAGCACGCCGACGATCTTGTATCCCACATACATCAGCACCATCGTGAGCAGCGGGTTCATCCCGATCGTCTCGCCAAGCACCTTCGGTTCGATGACACGACGCACGAGCTGGCTCACGACATAGATGATGCCCAGACCGATCGTCATACGATAGTCCCCGGACAAGAAGTTGAACAATGCCCAAGGTCCCAGCGCGGTCCCCGTGCCGAAGAACGGGAGAAAGTCCAGCATCGCGATCAGGATCGCAAGAACAAAGGCGAATTTGACTTTTAGAAACAAAAATCCGATGAACAGGATCATCCCCACAAAGCCGAGGATGATGAACTGTGCTTTGATATAGCCGCTGAAGATGCTGCGCATCCCGTCGGTGAGTTTGTTCATACGAGCTTTGGTATCTTTTGAAAAATGAGATGTGATGAATCTTGAGATCGCCTCCTTGTCCGCGATCATAAAGTATGCGGAAAGCACGGTGATGATCATTGCCACGAGTACGGAAGGAATATTTTTTGCAAAAGTTCCTGCGGATGTGATCGTCGTCTGCCCGAGTTTTTGGATCGAGTTGAGTACAAATTCCGAGAACCGGTCCATCATTCCGAGAAACTCCATACGCATATCTTCCGGAACGGAATCGAGCGTTTTTGCGACATTTTGTTCGATGATGTTGAGATCTTCGCTGAAGCTCTGGTAGATCTCCGGTACTTGGGCGATAAAATTCGTGGTCTCCGTCACGAGCTTGGATACTGCCAGATAGATGATGAACGCGAAGAGGGCGAAGATCAGCAACAGGATGATCGCCGAGCTGAGTTTTCGGGGAACTTTGAACCTTTTGTCCATCCATCGCACGAAAGGATTTGCGATCATTGCCATCAGCCAACCTAAGATAAAGGGCAGCGCGATGATCAGGATCCGCGGCATCGCCAAGATCAGAAATAAAAGTATGAAGATCCACAGCAAAACATTGGCGGAGTATTTGGCATATTTGATCAGATAGTTCATGAACTTCTCCTTTGCCCGTCACGGGGTCCTATAAAATTTTTTGTACAAAGCATGATCGTATGATCCAAAAGTAGATAGTTCCCATATACCCTTTTTTATCAACGACTTAACCCTTGTAAAAAAATCTTATACTTTATCCGATAAAATGAGCCTATCAACATTTTGTTCTAATGAAACAACGAAACAGTATGTCATCGTTCTATATAGCTATAAAGAATAAAAATGTTGTTAAGTGCCGATCCTAAAGAAAACAGTATTAAGATCGAACGAAACAGCATTTTTTCTTTGGGAAACAAAAAAGCAGATCCAAGTCTGCCTTTTTGTTGAGATCTATTAGAAAAGAAGATGGGAGATCGCTTTTATCGACTTCTCTCATAGCATGCCGAGCATCAGGCTTTTTCATACCAGCTCGGAATATTTTTCGTATAATTTTCATAATCGATCAATGCTTGTCTGCACAGCTCCTGCATCGCTTGGATCTCTTCGATCCCGAATTTTTCCGCCCAGTTGATCGAAGTCATGGAGGATTGAGCGACATAGATCGACATCACATCCCAAAATTCTTTGGGCGGTTCGGTATCGAAGTATCCGTCGATGATCCCGGTCGCAAACGGCACGCTCAATGCCGCATCCAAGATCGACGTTTTGTTAAAATCTTCGTATCGATCGCCGCAATCGATGCGGTTGAAATCGATCAGACCGAGTGTCCCCTCCGGCGTATAGATCAGATTGCCTGCATGGAAGTCGCCATGTTTGTACGCAGGCGGTGTATCGTAGATCTTGTCGATATTTTTTCGTACATAGTCGATCGCTACGGAATCGCCATCCACACGGACATAGCTGGTCTCGTATTTTTTGATCTTGTTGAGCTTGTGTTCCCGCCGAGCCTGCGGTGTGGTGATATGTTTGTCGGTCACCGGGATGGAATGGATCTCTTTGAGCATCCTGCCTGCCTGCAGACCCATGTTGTATTGCTCCGCCACCGACATTTTCGGCAGGCGGGATCGAAGCGACACGCCATCGACCCAGGTGAGCAGCATATAGACGGATCTGCCGTGATCGCAGTTGCCGAATGTGATCGGTCTGGACATCGGGAAGCTCGTAGAGCTCAGCGCGGAGATCCTTTCAAACTCTAATTTTTTTTGCTTTTTGAGCGAAGCGTCCGCCACACGAAGCAAGAGTTTTTCGCCGTTTTTATTCTCGATATAATATTTTCGATCGGAAGACCAACCCTCATCGATCTCTCGAATGACTCGCCAATTCGAAAAATCGGGAATATCATTAAAACTGAATCTCATATGAACCCCCTTTGAACAATCGACAACCTTTTGATACTCAAAATTATATCAAAATCACAAACAAAAATCTATGATTATTTCTATTTTTTTGATTTTTTATAGGATATCGGACATCCTTCGATCAAAAAGCGCAAACAAAAAGACCTTCATCGCCGATCGTTCCGGCAGAGAAGGTCTCTTGGTCCAATATGAAGTTAACGGTCGATCAATGAGACAATGTGTAGAGCATCATCTCTTTGAGATCTTGTGTCGCCTGTTTCGGATCATTGGCTTTCATGATCGCGGAGACGACACAGATGCCTTCGATCGGCAAGCCCTGAAGGACCTCCAGATTGCTCCGATCGAGTCCTCCGATCGCATAGACCGGGATCTTCACCGCGTTGCAGATGTCGTTCAGCGTGGATACCTCGGTGAGTACGGTAACGACCTTGGTCGTGGTCGGATAGATCGCGCCGACGCCGAGATAGGATGCGCCTTCTTTTTCCGCTTCCAGCGCCTGCTCGACCGTCTTTGCCGTCGCACCGATCATCGTGCCCTCCGGAAGCAGCTGTTTTGCATATCGGATCGGGATATCCGTCTGTCCGAGGTGGACATGACAGCCGACGATCAAAGCGATGTCGATACGGTCATCGATAAACATCGGCACATCATAGAGATCGGCGATCTTCTTCACCTTTTGCGCAAGCTCAAGCAGCTCGCGGTCGCTGAGATCCTTCTCGCGAAGTTGCAGCAGGTCGATGCCGCCCATACATGCCTGTTCGACTTTTTTCAAAAAAGCTGTTTCGTCCAAGTCTGTACTGTCGGTGATAAAATAGAGTTTTTTCTCCTTGCCCATCCTTACTTCCTTTCCCAATCCGCAGATCGTATCAAAAGATCATCCTCCATCAGAAACACGCTGTCGATCAGCGCAGTTTCAAAAGATGCCGAACCCAGAGGTGCAGGGGATGCGGAGCGGATCTTTTGCTCCGCCAGCTCACCCGAGATCCCCATGACGAGACAGCCCAAGAGAGCGGCATCGATCGGGTCGGAGCTTGGCAGATAAGCTGCGATCAGCGCAGTCAGCATACAGCCCGTACCCGTGATATTTGAAAGCATCGCCGTGCCGTTTTTCGCCACGAAGCTCTGCCTGTCATCCGAAACGATATCATATTTTCCCGTCGCAACGACCACTGCACCGGTCTTTTCAGCGAGCGAGCGCACGATGGCGATCGACTCGTTCATATTACCCGGATCTACCTTGTCCGCCGCACCGGCATCGATGCCCACGGCATGCGAGTCCAGATCGAGCATCGCCTTGATCTCCGACATATTGCCCTTGAGGACGGAGAAGGCGGAAGAGTCGATCATTTTTTTTGCAAGATCGAGACGGAGCTTGCTTGCACCGACCCCGACCAAGTCCAGTATGATCGGGATGCCTTCTCGGGAAGCCGCCTTCGCAGCGATCTGCATCGATCCGATCCGTGCATCGGTGATGTTTCCGAGATTGAGTGCGAGTGCATCGCTTTTTTGCGTGATCTCCTCGACCTCAAGCGGATGTTCCGCCATGATCGGTGAGGCACCGACCGCAAGCACGATATTCGCACAGCCTTTGATCGAGATCGGATTGGTGATGCAATGGATCAGCGGTCTATTTTCCTTCGTGCGACGTCTTCCATCGCATAAGGCTCTTGGATCTTTCATAAGAATGTACTCCCAATTCTTTTTGGATCTTGTAAAGCGTTCCGTTTGCCCGAAGCGCATTGAGGAATAAGTACGCGACCGAACCGCCCATCAATGTTGCAAGCAAAAATGACGGTACATAAAACATCCAGGTGATGTCCGTCTTGCCATAGAGCATCGACATGACGGGATAAGACACGATCGATCCGATAAGACCCGTACCGACCACTTCTCCGGCCACCGCTGCCAAGATATTTCCTTTTGATAATCGATAGAAGACACCGGAAAGAAATGCGCCGAATACCGCACCGGTGAGTGCTAAAGGCGGGATGCTCATGAGGGTCATCCGAATGATGCCGATCATAAAAGCATTCAACAATGCGTACCATGGACCCATAAATACCGCGGCAACGATATTGACAAGATGCGCAGTCGGACAAAGCCCCTCGACCCTCAGGATCGGGGAGATAACAACACCGATGGCAACGAACATCGATAGCGTTACCATTCTCAATAAACCTGATCTTTTCATTTTAACCTCCAAATAGTCTGGCACTATTTAGAAACAACTAAATAGCGCACGAAATAAAAGTCGGTCGAAACTTATAGTTTCCTCTCACCCTGTAACACAGGTTCCCTCGCTACTTAGTTACGGAAACAAGGCGCTCCCCTTGCAACCGATCAAATTTATCAAAAATAGTATAACACAAAAATACAAAAATTCAAGAGGGTGAAGCGAACACCGGCGCGAAAATAGACATTCGATGAAAATAAAAACAGAGCCCTTCTGTTGAAAAGCTCCGCCGTCGATCCTTATTTAGCGAACAGGAAGTAGAGGAACACCACCGCGCCGAGCACGATACGATAGTAGCCGAAAAACTTGAAGCTGTTCTTTTTGATATAGCCGATCAGGAATTTGATCGCAAAGATCGATACAAAAAATGCTACCAGCATCCCGATCAGAAGATAGAGACCCTCCGCCGCGCTGAAGGCGAGACCGTATTTGACGAGTTTGAGAAGACTCGCGCCGAACATCACCGGGATCGCCAAGAAGAAAGTGAATTCCGCTGCGACCTTTCGCGAGACGCCGGCAAGCATACCGCCGATGATGGTCGCGCCGGAGCGGGATGTTCCCGGGATCAGTGCCAGCACCTGAAAGACACCGACAAAGATCGCTTCACGGATCGTGAGCTCCTCCAGCGAGTTTACTCGGGCACGCTTGGGATCATAACGGTTCTCCACGAGGATGAACAGGATCCCGTAGACGATCAGCATCAGTGCGACCGTCTGATGATTATAGAATTTGGCATCCAGCCAATCGTCCAGCGGAAGTCCGATGATCGCCGCCGGAAGCGAAGCGATAAGTACCTTGCCCCATAGCGCGAGCTTGTCCTTGCTGATGACCCATACCGTCTTGGTCTGAGGCAGATCCGGATCGGTCGAGGACGCTTTTTTGCGCAAAGTTTTCTTCTCCAGCGGGAAGAGTTTGTTCCAATAGAGCACGACGACCGCCATGATCGCGCCGAGCTGGATCACTACAAAAAATAATTCTTTGAACGCATCGCTGGCTTTGAGCCGCAAAAACTCATCCACCAGGATCATGTGACCCGTGCTGCTGATCGGCAGCCATTCCGTGATCCCTTCGACAATGCCTAAAAATATGATCTTTACTATCTCCATCATATCGTTCTCCTTTAAAAGTTGGACTCTGATCCGCGGCGGATGTATCGCCTTTTTTGATAAAAGATCGCCCCCGATCTTTTGGAAAGCGCAGTCCGGTCTTTCGACGGGATCTCCTCGGATCCTCTCGCCCTTCCTATTATACTGTATCCGATCGATATTGGAAATGATTTTTGCAAAAATGCCTTCTCGCGGCTTTCCGTGCAGAGGACGGATCAAGCGCGATCCTTCGGCGCAAAAAAACAGCATAGCCGAAGCCATGCTGTTTTGCTGCTACTTAGAGTAGTACTCGATGATCAGTGAATCCGTGACCTCGATCGGTACTTCATCACGCTTCGGCAATGCAACGAGTTTTCCTTTCATCGCCGTTACATCCTTCTCAAGATATGGAAGGTAGTTGTTCTTGGACTCAAAATTGTCTTTGAACATTTGTACGCTCTGCGATCTTTCTCTCAAAGAGAGCACATCGCCGACCTTCACCTCGTAAGAAGGTCTGTCCACACGCTTGCCGTTGACAAGGATATGTCCATGAACGACCATCTGTCTCGCTTGGCGAAGACTCGCTCCAAAACCGAGACGATAAGTCAGATTGTCCAAGCGGCACTCCAAACGCTGGATCAGGATCTCTCCCGAATTGCCCTTGGCATGCATCGCCGCATGCACCAAATTGCTGAACTGCTTCTCAAGCACATCATAATATGCCTTGAGTTTTTGCTTTTCGTTCAACTGTTTACCATAATCGGACACTTTTTTCGGAGGTTTCGGTCCTCTCTTCAGTGCCTTCGGGTGATCATAGATGTTCACGCCAAATCTTCTTGCCACCTTAAAACGTGGGCCTGATGGTCTAGCCATTTCTTTTTTCTCCTTGCGAACTATAATTTTTGGGTAAATTATCGTCCAGCAGCCTATCTGTTATTGTAGCTCAAGGATCGAAAAAATTCAAGCCTTTTTTAACAAAAACATCAGGATCGTTTCGATCGAAGTCGGAAGAGGACCTATCAAAGATCGTAGGATCGGTCGCTTTCTTTCGCGCCGATCGATCTGCAAGGGGAAGGGTCTTCTTTCGTCTGAATAAGGATCGACAAATGCGGATCATTTTCTCAAAAAGCCTTCGTCTCGGTTCACAATTCCAAGTGCCTGTGATAGAATAGAGAGACGGATGATCCGGCAGAAAGATCGCTCCGATATCTGCCGGGAAGCGTCAAAGGAGCATCCGAATATCAAGACCGAAGATCGAACGGATGGAGGAAGATATGAACAAACAATTGAAGGCAGATCTGTTGCTGCTGCTCGTCGTGGCATGTTGGGGGGTCTCGTTTTACCTGATCGACCGGAGTCTGGAGGAGATGGGACCGTTTACTTTGCTGGCTTTTCGTTTTGCATTGGCATTTCTCGTCGTGTACCTGTTCTTTTTCAAAAAGGTCAAGACCGTCGATCGCATCACGTTCCGATACGCGCTGGCAGCCTCCGTCTTTTTGGCGATCGCCTATGTCGCTTCAGTGTATGGCGTACTCTATACCAGTCTGACCAACGCGGCATTTCTTTGCGCGATGACCGTTCTTTTTGCACCGGTCTTTACTTTTGTTTTTAAGAAAAAGAAGCCTAATAAAAAATTTGCTTTCGTCCTCATCCTCTGTACCGTCGGGATGGGACTGCTCACGCTCAGCGATCAGCTCACCGTTGCGATCGGAGATCTGTACTGCATCATCTGTGCATCCACTTTCTCCATCAATCTGCTCATCGTCGAGACCGCTGTTACAAAAAAAGAGGTCGATGCGTTCAACATGGGTGTCTATGTGCTCGGGCTGGTCGGACTGATCATGCTGATCTGTGCCTTTATGTTCGAGACGCCGACGCTGCCGCAGAGCCCGACCGTCTGGGCATCGGCACTTTTTCTGTCGATCTTCTGCACCGGCGTTGCGACCATCGTCCAAGCCATCGCACAACAATATACCACAGCCAGTCATGTCGGACTGATCTATACGCTTGAGCCCGTTTTTGCGGCTGTCGTCGCCTACCTGTTCGCAGGGGAAGTGCTTCGTCCGCGTGGCTACCTCGGAGCCGGGATGATGATCCTATCCATTTTGATCATGGAGATCGACTTCAAAGGAATGTTCCAAAAGAATATAAAAGGATGATCGAGGGGCAGGGAGACTCGCACGAGAAACTCTCCGGACCGGCAGCCCGTATCCATCGATGGTCGAACAAGATCGGCAGAGGACCGTTGAGAGCTCTCGGGATCATACGAAAGAAACGAACATAGCTCAAAAAGTGATACCGATCCGGTCAGATCGGTCTGACTCTTGCGACTTTAAGTTGCAGGAGTTTTTTCATTCTATATGGAGAGCGCATCCGCTCCTTTTGCACCGTCCGGTCGATCGAGACTTTGGACGGAAGGTACATTTTGGATCGACAGAGCGATCAACGACAGCGAGATGCCGGCGGTGATGATCAGTAGGGCGGGACCTCGTCCGGTACCGATCCCGATGATCTTTCCGACCGAGCCGGCAAGGAGTCCTCCTTCCATCAGCATCGGCGAGAAAACAAGATCGCTGAGTACGCCGGAGATCGAATAGGCGAGCAACATCCCGATCTGGGAGATCACGCCGATCAGACCCCAAACTCTGCCCTGGACATGATCGTCGATATGGGTGCGCACCAAAAAATCGAGTGCGGCGTTGGCAAAAGGCAGGCAGGAGAAAAACAAGAAGCCGAAGGTGGCGACGACATACAGATCCGGACGCCAACCGAAACCCATCATGCAAAGACCTGCAAGAAAGAGCGAGCGAGACAAAAGGTGAAGATGTCGAGCTTTGATCTGCAAGAGGGAGAGTAAAGATCCGGAAGTCAGCATACCGCATGCGGAAACGCTCAGAGCGATCCCGATGTGCTGACCGGATGCGAACCCGAGCATCATCGGCGTAGCAAGGCTTTGGATCACGCCGATAAAGAAGGTCAACGCCATGCTCATCCAGACGAGCACGAAGACGCCCCGATTCTGTGTCAGGCTCTGCCACCCTTCCCGGAATCGTGCCCACAGGCTTTGCGTTTCGTCCGGTGTTTTCGACACGATCCCTTTTCGGATGAAAAGCGTTACGATGACGGTGAAGAAGATCGTTCCGATGTCCAGTCCGACCAACAGAGCGACCGAATGAGTTTTCATCAGGAAGCCTGCGAGGATCGGAGAGATCAGATATTTGGAAGCGGCGGCAAGCTGTACCAGACCCGAAGCTTTTGAATATTCATCTTCCGAAAGCAGGTCGGTAACGGTCGCGCGAAATGACGGCTCCAGCAGCGAAGCGAAGATCGCGCTGACAAAGATCCCTCCGCCGATCTGCAGCAGGGTCGCATCGCCATCCATCAGGCAGAGCAGGATGTAGAGCAGTCCGATCGCCGAGAGTCCGTCGCCCAGGATCATCAGCAAGCGACGATCATAGCGATCCGCCAATACACCGGCAAGCGGAGCAAGCACCAAGGACGGCAGGAAAGCGATCATAGCGATCGATGTCGTTGCGGAAGCGAGCCCTGTTTTTTGATATACATAGATGCCCAGTCCGAATGCGGACATTCCGCTACCGATCGAGGAGATCAGTTGTCCGCACCAGAGAGCAAAAAATTTTTGAAAAGATCTGTTATCGTTCATAATTATCGGTTGCAATTCAATACATAAAAATTTTAGGGGCAACACAGCTCCATCAAGGAGCGAAAGAGATCCGGAGATCATCTTAGCCACCTGTCATCGTACGCACGGATCTTTGGAATGAGCCGGGCTCTGCAAAGAGCATGCGTTCCAGATTATATGCCAGCGCGAGAAGTTTTTGCTCGATGACTTCGCCTTCAAAGGAAAGATAGTCCGAGTCGAGCACCAGCTGCAGGTAAGCACCGGTCATCTCGACGACCTCGAGTGGATAAGGCGAATCGAAAAGCCCCTCCAGCATCCCTTCTTCGAGTATTCCTGCCAGGATCGGCGGAACTTTGAGGAACAGCGCATGTTGAGTCTTTTGGTGCATCATCGCATTCTGCGGTTCGTTGAGATAATTCAGCATCGCTGAGCCTTCTTCTCCGACATGGAGTGCCCGGATCGCGGCGAAGAACCGGTCGATGACCGGGATGCTCCGATCCTGTGCGACCGCTGCCGATCGCTCGACCAGTCGATCGGTCATTCTTTCGATCAACGCATCCATGATCTCATTTTTTGATCGGAAATGATGATACAGCGTGCCGCGAGCGATCCCTGCGCGCTTGAGGATCTCCTCGGTGCTCGTTTCATCCATCCCTTTTTCTAAAAACAATTCCTCTACGGAATCTAATATTTCATTTTTCCTGTTTTTTCTTTTTTTGATACCTTTCATAAAACCTCCGTGGATCTTTCTCAAGCCGAAGCTTTCGTTTTAAGACCATCCGTTCGATACAGCCGGCGAGCCGGAACGATGCCCCTGCCGATCCAAAAGGGCTTGCGAAACAAAACCGACTGGCTGTCTAGTTTTATTATAGCGAGCAAGTTAGGATCTGTCAACAAGTTGAGAAACAAAATCAAGATCGCCTTGCAAAAGAAGGAGGATCTTCCTGACGAAAGCGGGATCTTTGCAGGATCTTTTTATAAAATGAAGCGCCGATGTCAAGGGATGGATCTATAAAATTATTCAAACGATCCGATAAGAAACTTCGATAAGAAAGCATAATAGGATATGTTACAATATAAGGTAGTTTTGAACGATCGGAGGGATATGGGGTCTGTTTCGACTGTTTTACAGGAGTCTCTGCGAGCAAACGAATACAATAGGAGCTTGAAGAAAATGAATGAGAACAAAAAGATGCACAAGGTAAAATTTTTTATAGCGCTTGCGGCGATCGGAGCGGCGGTCGGAGCATATTTTCTGATCCCGGGGGTCAATCGGTGGATCAAAACGATCGTTGCGATGTTTGCAAGCGGTGATTTTGAAAAGGTACGCGAATTCGTCGCATCTTACGGCAAGTATGCGATGGCGGTATCTTTTTTGTTGATGGTACTTCAATCGGTCATGGCTCCGTTGCCCGCTTTTTTGATCACCTTTGCCAATGCGAATCTGTTCGGCTGGTGGCAGGGTGCGATCCTCTCATGGTCGAGTGCGATGGCAGGGGCGATGCTATGTTTCATACTCGCGCGTTGGCTGGGTAGAGGTTTTGTTGAACGATTAACAAGCAAGAGCGGATTGAAACAGATCGACGATTTTTTTGAGAAACATGGTGATCGATCGATCCTGATCGCCCGATTACTTCCTTTTATTTCTTTTGATATCGTCAGCTATGCGGCAGGGCTCACTTCGATGAGCTTTTGGGGCTTTGTCGTGGCGACAGGGCTTGGACAGCTGCCGGCAACGATCATCTATTCGTATGTGGGCGGTATGTTGACCGGAGGAGCTAAACTTCTTGTGATGGGATTGTTGATCCTGTTTGCGCTCACGGCGTTGATATTCCTGGTCAAAGCGGTGTATAATGAGAAGGTATCGTCGCGTT
>JAUMYO010000048.1 GCA_030528605.1 Peptostreptococcaceae bacterium
GTGCCGATATCTGACTTCTCATAGATCAGATCACTGTCTTTCCCGAATTCCAGCGAGAAGTTTTGCTCACCAAAAGACACTTCGTGATCCGTTTCGGTCGTGTCGGTAAAAATGTATTTTTGATCCGCTATTTTTCGGATCGTCCCCTTGTAAGCGATCGGGGAGAGTTTGCCGATACCGGTGTAGAAGTAAAAATTATCCGGCTCATCCTCGAAGATGAGGATCATCGAGCCGTCCACCTTGGAAATATAAGTGCCATACATTTTGGTTTTTTGAATATACACATCCATTGGATCCGGACCGTAGATCCAAGGCACATTTTCGAGAAACCACGCATAGAGTCCGCAGGCTACCAGAAAAGATGCAATGATCGCGATCGCTTTTTTGTTGTTGCTGTTTTTGAACATAGATCCCCCTTTCTCCTGTGGGAATTTAGGTTACCGATTTTTAACAAAAGCTTTTCTTTGTTTTGATTATATCATATAAAAAAATTTAGTCAAATCATTCGTGTGGTTTTTGCAGTCCTCTTCTTTAGAGAAAAAAATCAGGATCACGAAGATCCATGTTTTAGAGCAGGCGATATCCGCTCGGATCGGGAGGATGTCGGTATATATTGCATCTTAGTCGCAGGGGAAGGGTTGTGACGCTTCGAACAGGGCGATATTATAGCTTTTGTTTATAAAATAGTTGACAAATAAGCTTGGTTTGATATAATGAGCACGACGGCATCCTTTGGAGCCGTACACAGCAGATCATTTTACAACTGAATAAGAAAAATAAAACATTGCTTTGATTCGCAAAGAACAGGGACGGTGAGAACATGGATATTGGATTTATAGGAGCGGGCAAAGTTTGTCATGCTCTTTCTTTTTATTTTGGACAAGATCATTTGATCCGAGGGATCTATTCGAGGCGTTTTGGATCGGCTGTGGCGCTTGCGGAAAAGATCGAGTCAGTCGCTTACGAGCGAATGGAGGATCTGGTGAGGGATTCGGAGTTGATCCTGATCTCAACGACGGATGATCAGATCGGATCGGTCGTCGAGCGGATGGCGGACCTTGAGCTTTCGGGCAAAAGCGTTGCACATCTGTCGGGCTCTTTGTCCTCGGAATTGCTTGCACCGCTTTATGAGAAAGGAGCGACGGTGTTCAGTCTGCATCCGGTGCAGTCTTTTTCAAACCCCGAGTCGGCATTGGCAAAACTTCGGGATACGGTGTTCACATTCGAAGGGAAGGGGGATCCTGAGCAGGTGGTGGAGCGGCTTTTTGTGGATCTTCCGAATGAGCGGATCCGCATCTCCTCTGAGAGCAAATGTCGCTATCATATCGCATCGGTGATGTTGTCGAATTACCTGGTAACGCTGTACGGTCTGTCGGAGGAGTTGATGGAGCAGAGCGGAATGAGCCGGGAACAGGCGCAGCGGTCGTTGCTTGGGCTTTTGGATTCGACGGTGAACAATCTTCATGAGCGAGGTTTTGCGGCATTGACCGGACCGCTGGAGCGTGGGGATGTTGATACGATCCGCAGGCATCTGGCGGATCTTCAGGAGGATCGGCTGATCGAGACCATTTATCGATCGATGGCGCAGGAGACGACGGTCTTGCTGGAAAAATATGGCAGAGAAGTATCGGAAAAGATGAAAAAGGTATTAACGAAAGAGGAATGAAGCAAAAGATCAAGCCTTGTGATGAGCGACGAAAGGGCGAAAAGAGAGGAAACATACGGATCGATCGACGCAGCATGTGATATGGAAACTCAATAGAGAACATAGAAATATTTTCATTCGTTACCGGATGCAAGCGATAGAATATGGAAGAGGCTCGATGCGTTGGTCGAACAAGTGTTTGGAAGTATCATCTATAGGGATCGGATCGGCATGGTCGGGTCAAATGAGTTTCAGTATGAATACTTTGCGAAGAGCATTATCCGTTCAGATCGCTGCGATCACAGGCGGATGCACCGGCAGATTTTTCTACGGTGCAACAGCTTTAAGAAGATTGGAGGAACATATTGAAGAAGATAACGACAAGGAGCTTTCAAAAATTTAAGGAGAGCGGAAAAAAGATCACGATGATGACGGCGTACGATTATTCGACGGCAAAATTGGTGGATGAAGCAGGTATCGACTCGATCCTGGTCGGAGACTCGCTCGGCAATGTCGTGCTGGGTTATGAGGATACGATCTATGTGACGATGGAGGATATGATCCACCACACGAGAGCGGTGGCAAGAGGCGCGAAGCGGGCGCTCGTGATCGGGGATATGCCTTATCTTTCGTATCACACGGATGTGAATGAGGCGGTCAAAAATGCGGGTCGACTGATCCGGGAAGGTCATGCGCAGGCGGTCAAGCTCGAAGGAGGTCGGGAGATCCTCGATGTCGTGCATGCGCTGGTCCGAGCGAAGATCCCCGTGGTCGGGCATATCGGACTTACACCGCAGTCGGTCAATCAGATGGGCGGCTATCTGATCCAAGGCAAAAATGCTCAGGATGCACAGCGATTGCTCGAGGATGCGAAACTGCTGGATGAGGCAGGTGTGTTTGCGATCGTCATCGAATGTGTGCCGAAGCAGGTCGCGGAAAAGATCACGCAGGCGGTCCGCTGTCCGACGATCGGGATCGGTGCAGGGAATGTAACGGACGGGCAGGTGCTCGTGTCCAATGATGCATTCGGCACTTACTCCGACAAGCGACCGTCCTTCGTACGAGTGTTCGGGAATGTGGGTGAAGTGATCACCGCTTCGACAAAAGATTTTATCACAGCGGTCGAGAGCGGCGAGTTTCCGAATGACGGCGAGAGTTTTCATGTCGATCAGCAAGAGGCGGAAGAATGGTGGAAGCTTTATGGAGAGCAGGATCGAGCGAGCAAAGATTGAGAGTGAATTTTGGTCAGAACTACAACTTGGTGACATTTTTATTTTTTATAGTTTGTAAGAAAGAGTCCCCGCTGTCGATATTGTTCCATCGGAACAGTATGTATGTGTCGGTCTTATTGGATAATGGTATTACGAGCGATACTTCAAACCATTTGTTTATACTGAGAGACGATAGAGATCATAGAGATCGTTGTTACTTTTTATTCAATGTGATCGAATAGGATATGCGAAACGATCGATACATTCTCCAACAAATTCTTGTTCGTCAAAAGAACGAAGCAAGACTTGTTATAGGCGGTTCGTCGGCGATCCAAAGGATCTATCGATCTAAGGACGGATCTTTGGTCGAGCGCATGATGGATAAGGGATGATGGGATCGTCGATCCGTTACAGATCACCGGAACGTATCAGGAAAGGAAAATATGAGAGTAATAGAAAGCGTAGAAGAACTGAAAGGATTTGTAAAAGAACAGAGAGGAGCAGGCAAGAGCATCGGGCTCGTTCCGACGATGGGCTATCTGCATGAAGGGCATCAATCGTTGATGCGTCAAGCTCGAAAGGAGAATGATGTGGTCATCGTGTCGGATTTCGTCAATCCGATCCAGTTTGGACCCGATGAGGACTATGATGCCTACCCGAGAGATCTGGTGCATGATGTGGAAAAAGCTTCGGCAGAAGGAGCGGATATTTTGTTCGCGCCGTCGGTGGAGGATATGTATCCGCCCAACTATGCGACCTATACCGAGGTCGAAGGACTGACCGACAATCTCTGTGGAGCGCAAAGACCGGGACATTTCCGCGGAGTTTGTACCGTCGTGCTCAAGCTGTTCAACATGACCAAGGCGGATCGTGCATATTTCGGACAAAAAGACATCCAGCAGCTGATGATCATTCGCCGGATGGTGCAGGATCTTGAGCTGGACATTGAGGTCGTAGGGATGCCGATCATTCGTGAGTCGGACGGACTGGCAAAGAGTTCGCGCAACAAATATCTTTCGCTGCAGGAACGAAAGGATGCGCTTTCTTTGTCACAGGCGCTGGGCTTGGCACGCTCGATGGTCGATCAGGGCGAGACGAGCGCCGAGGTCCTTCGCGCTGCGATGAAGGAGATCTTCGACAAGTTGCCGTGCACGATCGATCATATCAAAATCGTCGATCCAAAGACGCTGAAAGACACCGATCAGGTCAAAGGACCGGTGATCATCGCGCTGGCGATCAAATTCGGCACAACAAGGCTGATCGACAATATGACGGTCGGTTTCTAAAATAGGATGCACCCTCTGGGCAAGCTGCTTCGCTGATGATTCGGACTTTGGTCCGTATCCGGGGAGTGAGTGGGCGGAGGGTGCTTTTTGTTTATGCGACTTTTTTGAAAAAGATTGACCGCAAAAAATACAAACTTTATAATGATATCAATAGAACTTATGGAAGATCGATCCTCATATTCTTTATACTGAAACTATTCTTTTTTAGAACCGGCACTTAACAACATTTTTATTTTTTATAGCTTGTAGGGAACGATGCTCCGTTCGTTTCATCGTTTCATTAGAACGGAAATGTATTTATATACTTATTTTATCGGAACGGCATTGATGTGTTGGTTTTATTGGATGATCATAAGATCTTAAAGGAGGCATTTATGTTCAAAGGTAGAGTGAAGCGTTCGTTTCGTTTTTGCTTGTCGATCGTCGTGATGCTGCTGACGTTCTCTTCGATAAGCTTTGCCGAAAGCGAAGCATTTGTGTATTTCAAAGGCATGGATCTTTATAAATATTCTCTAAAGGACAGGAAGCCGATGCTGTTATATCAGGGTGTCCGCATAAAAGATGAGAATGATATCTATGGGGGTCACACGGATTATAGGTTACTGGAAGATCTTGTTCGAGTCAGTCGGGATGGAACAAGAGTCTTATTCCCGGTGGAATATGATGTCGAGAATAATACCTGCGTTATGTATTACTCCGATTCGCGATCAGGCGATGGGAAAGCCAAAAAGATGGCGGACGGTGTGAAGTGGGTCTCGATCAGCGATGACGGCAAGGTCGTTTACTATCTGGACAAAGAGAACGGGTCATATCGATTTGATTTTAAGAAGAGCACCAAATTGTCGGAAGGCGTGGACCCCGATCGGATCTTCCTTTCTAAAGACGGTCAGAAGATCATCTATCGTGTAGGACAACAGATCCTGATGAAAGAAGCGTCCAAACCGCTGATAAGAGTAACGGATCGGGGATATCTTATAACGGTCGGTGAAGATGGAAAAACGATCTACTATGAGTCCGACGGGATCTATCAAAAAAGAGAGGGAGGACCTGCCAAGAAGATACTGGAGGAAGATCTTGCCCGTGTAGAGATCCTTTCGGTGAGCGATTCGGGGAAGATCTATTACAGTATGTCGGATCATGAAGCAAAAAAAGATGATCTGGAGGGCGGTGATATCACGAAATATATCGAGGATGATCTGTCGGCAGTGGATCAGAAGATATTGAAAAACCACAAGGCTCTTCTCAACAAGCCGAAGCGAAAGGATCGTGATAGTGAAGCGGATCACCTTGACGCTCTTGAAAAATATGAGAACACGATCGAGGAGGAACGATATCGGATCAATATGGATCAAGCATACCGGGATCTGCTGAAAGAGCCACCATGGGATATCTATCGAAAAGATATCGGTTACTTTGACGGTAGAAGTGGACGGATGATCTTTGAGAAACTGGATCCAACAAGGTCATATATCCCGGTCGAAATGACAAAAGGTCATCAGCAAACGAAGGCGGAGGATCTGTGTGTTTTTTCCAGTTACCAAGACATAAAGGAAGAGAAAGTCAAATTCTCTTCGATCATCAATGATATACCGATAGGGAATATAAGGGAGACGGTCATCAATAAAATATCCAAGTCCTACCTTGCGATCGGGGGAAAAGTCGTTCCGCTGGATATCAAAGATCCGGTCTACTTCTTTTTGACAAGGGATAAAAAACAGCTTTTTGCTATATCATATAACTCTGAGAAATATTTGAATGGGAAAATGGGTGGGGATCTCTATCTCATGACGATCGACGGTGAAAATGTGAGTAAACCGCAGCTTTATGATCAGGATGTATCACTGCGTCGGATCCTCGAGTTGCAAGATGGAGGAATTTTTTATCATAAGAAGCTTGACGGTCGATACATACCGTGCATCGATAAAAAACAACTTCCGATCCCGTCCAAAGCGAGTGCCTTTAATACAATACTAAGGGATGATGGGCAAACGATAGATCTCCAAATTCGCAAAGAAGGATCGACGATGGTAGACTACTACCGATATCGTTCGGGAAAATTGGAGAAGCTTTTTTCAAACTATGATTCTTATTTTATTCTAGGAGACCGTCTGCTCGGTTTGCAAGAAGTGGAAGACGATCTGTACGATATCTACCTTTTGGGAAAAGAAGGGAAGACTTTGATCGATAAGAAAGTATCTCACACTTATTAGGATCGAGCCTGTTTGAGGTATGAGGAATGTCGCTGAAGAGCCGAGCGGGATGGGTGAATTTTGCTCTCTGATCTTATCGGAAGCCGATCTTTTCAAAAGAAGATCTTGCCAAAAGAATATATGATCTTCTGCGAGTCGTATGAGATCCGCTTTTGGATCGCAATACCATTCTCCGATAGAAAGCACAGGAATATTTTCGTTATCTATTCGATAGGATCGATCGGACAAATGTTCAGAGCTGTCACGCATAGAGACCGGGTCGATACGATGGGAGCAAAAGGCTCTTATGATCGGATAAGATCGCCACACATACCGTTGCGACAGAGCGATGCAGCGGCGGCATGATCTCTTACAAGCTATAGAAAATAAAGATGTCACCAAGTGATAGTCCCAAAGGATATCCGTATCCGCATGAAGATCTCGACCTGAGCGTATCGGGCAGGGATCTTTTGTTTACCAAAATTTTGCCACAAAATTGACCCTCGTTTGCGCCGGATCCAAGGGGACTTTTCGTTATTTTGGGGACTATAATAAGGGCAAGATAAAGATCACATTTTGTTTTGAAAGGAAATGGTGGATGATGAAAAGAACAGCTGCATGGATCATGACCGGATTGCTCGTATCCGGATCGGTGATAGGATATACGATGGTAAAGAGTGATGCAACAAAGAATGATACAACAAAAAACGTGGAAGTGACCCCTCACTATGGAGAGGTCCAAACGACCGATGCAAAGAACGGTCGCATCGCTCCGATCGGACGCATCTTTGATAATATGTTGGGGATGCCGAGATCGGAAGAAGAGATCCGATCACTGGACTTTTTGACGGCAAAGGAAAAAGAGGCATTGATCAAGGCGGAAAACGAAGCAAAGCCACACTACCAAAGGATCGATGAGCTCGATCAAAAGATCGATCAGATCAGCCGGAAGATCGAAGACCGATATCAAGAGGTCCTGAATGAGCGACAAAAACTTATGGGCGAAAGTGATGGGCTATGGATCAAGATCTTGGAAAACAGATCCCAAGAAGAGATCGACCGGCTTTCAAATCGTGAACTGATCAAAAGTTCAAAGCATTTGACCGAAAGCGAGAAACAGCAATTACTAAAGACCGAGGATCGCTTGGATGAGCTTGATCAAAAGATAGACAAGATGTATCAGGAGATCGAGCAGGCGACGGCGGAGCTGAACAAGAAACGAGATTCCTATTTTGATAAGATCGATCAGATCATGAAAAAAAATCAAATGATCTGGGATAAGATCCAAGAGCATATTTTTATGCCGGATCTTGGCAAAGATGTTATCCTCTATTAAATACAATTTCTTTAATACCCCCCTCACAATGAAAAAGAACACCTCATGATGATGGGGTGCTCTTTTTCTGAGCGGACTTTTGCTCGGTGAGGGAGCAAGGGTGGGGAAAAAGGATCTGTGATCGCGTTGTGATGGGAAGGAAAAATTTTCCTAAAAAGCAAAAAAACCGACAAGATCCTCTTGACCGAAAAAGATCGGTCATGATAAACTTATCAACGCCGCTTGCTTAAAACGATGTTTTCGGGCAGAGGCAAGGAGAAATGATAAATATAAGGAGAAGTACGATGAACAGAACAAAAAGGATGATGGCTTTGGGGATGTTGTCTATGATGCTTGTAACATCCGCAGGCTTTGCAGAGACCCACATGAAGGATGAGGGAATGAGCGATGCTTTTGCAGCTGCTCGAACAGATCAAGGAGATCCTGCGCGATCCGATCTTCCGGCGGCGCAGTCCGGGAATGCACAGGCACAGGCACAGGACTTGAAGATCCTTTCGATCCGAGGAGTTACCGATATCCGGGATATGGATAAGGATAAGGGCGGGTCGTCTCCGGACGATCAAAAAATATTGAGCATGACCGTTCCAAACAGAAAGAGCGGCAAAAACATCACTTTGGACGAGATCAGGTTCGCAGAAGGATACAGTGCTTCTTTGTATCGAGATTCGGAGTATAAAAAGAGTATGAAAGATATTCCGATCGATGGAGAAAATACACTTGTTTATATAAAGATCGCTAAAGGGTCGGAAACTCACTACTACTTGATTGAGATAATATTGGATGCTCCTATGGTAAAAGGAGAAGTGCGATCTGTTTTCAAAATTCCTGTTTCCGACAAAGTATATGATAAAGACGGAGACTCGAAAGAACAGAGACGGATCATAGAACTGGTCATGGATCCGGAAAAGATGCCGGTCTTCCGAGAAATTTCTGCTATAAACATTGAAAAAAGGGATCCGAAAGATATGGTCCAATTTTATGGCACCGATCCCGAATTTTCGACTAAAGTCGAGGGAGCTGTTCCGATCCCGTCAGGAAAAAGTCATTTTTATTTTACGGTACGAACGGAAGATCAAACAACGATCTATTATGAGTTGATCCTTGATAATAAAGCGGAAAATGGATCTCAGGATAAAGATCCGAAGCCGAAGCAGGATCAGCAAAAGCCGAAACAGGATCCGGCACCTCAGAGCGGCGGAGGATCTTCTTCCAGATCATCGGTAAGACCGGGGGATCAGACGCCACCAAAAACGGACAAAAAAGAGGGCGAAAAAGCTGCGGAAACGAAGAAAAGCGAAAACAACATGGATGCGGATCAAAAAAATGTCGCACCGATGAGCAAGGTATCGACCAAGCTGATGATCGGAGAAAAGAAATATACCGTGACGATCGACGGCGTTGCGACGGAGAAGATAGCAGATGTCGCGCCGATGATCCACATGGGCAGGACGGTGCTTCCGGCGAGAATGATCTCCGAAGTCTTGGGAGTGGATGTAAAATTCGACTCTGCAAGCAAGACGGCGAGTTTTATGTATGGCGAGAATAAGGTCGAACTCATGCTCGGCAAAAAATATATGATGCTCAACAAAGAGAAGATCGAACTGACAGCGGATATCTTGAACAAAGACGGCAGGATCCTCCTTCCGTTACGCGATATCCAAAATGCTTTTGCAAAGCTGGGGCTTAAAGCGAATATCGCTTGGGATGCTGAGAGCAGATCGATCGATATCGAGAAGCATCAGGCTTGATATGAAGGACCGTTTGCGCCGATCGGTATCGCCCGATCCCTTGAGATCGGTGTTTTGTGACAGATCCATAAAAAAAGAGCTTGCGATCGATGATATCGCAGGCTCTTCTTTTTATGCGAGCGTTTCGTCCGGCTCCTGCAGGAGGAGCTGTCGATCCGTTGTTTTATTTTTCTTGTAGTCCAAAGTATTCATACTGCCGAGAGAGATCGCCATCGTGGATGCGTTGTGCAGGAAGGCAAGCATATTCGGCGTGATGAGTCCGCCCAGCCCAAGCACGAGCAATGCGGTGTTGAATCCGACGATGTTTTTGTAGTTTCGCCGGATGCGGCGGATCAGGAGTTTGCTGAGTCGCCGGATCTTGACGAGATCGCTCAGATCATTGCTGAGCAAAGTGATGTCCGCAACTTCGCGAGCGATGTCGGAGGCATCCTTCATCGCGATGGAGACATCCGCCTGAGCCAGTGCCGGCGAATCGTTGATCCCGTCACCGACCATGATGACTTTGTGACCAGATGCCTGCAGTTCTTCGATGATCAGCGATTTTTTGTCCGGCAGAACATCGGCATAGAATTTGTCGATACCGAGTTTTTTTGCGACCGCCCCTGCCGTTTTCGGGTTGTCTCCCGTGATCATCATCACATTATGGATCCCGGATCGCTTGAGCTCTTGGATCACTTGTTCCGACTCTGCACGTGGCGGGTCGGATATTCCGAGGATCCCGATCAGTTTTCCGCCGACCGCAAGATAGATCGGCGACAGATGATCCATCTCTTGCTCGATCTGTTGCTGCATTTTGACAGTTACAGGGATCTTTTCGTCATCGAGGACAAAATGCCTGCTTCCGATGATCGCGCGCTCTCCATTGAGTGTCGATACGATCCCGTGCGCCACGATATACTCCACTTCCGCGTGATACTCCGGATGGATGAGGTCTTCTTTTTCCGCCTGCTTCACGATCGCCCGTGCGACACTGTGGGGAAAATGCTCTTCCAAACAAGCTGCGATGGTCAATACCTCTTCTCGCGAATGATCTTCAAAAGCGATGATCTTCTCCAGTTTCGGAACGGCTTTTGTCAACGTACCGGTCTTGTCGAACACGATGGTGTCCGCTTCGGCGATCACTTCCAAAAACTTGCCGCCCTTCACGACGATGTGGTTGGCGGATGCTTCGCGCATTGCCGAAAGTACGGCGATCGGTGTGGACAGTTTGATCGCGCAGGAATAATCGACCATCAGCACGGACAGTGCCTTGGTAAAGCTTCCGCTCAGCAGCCAGATCGAGCCGAAGAGCAGGAAGTTGAGCGGTACGATCGAGTCCGCCATGCGCTCCGCCTTGCTTTGGATGCCGGCTTTGAACTGCTCCGACCGATCGATCATATGGATGATGCCCGACATTCGGCTGTCACCGGTAAGCGACCTGACTTCGACCGTGATATTTCCTTCTTCGACCACGGTGCCGGCAAATACGGTGCTGCCGTTTCTTTTTTCGACCGGAAGCGGCTCGCCTGTCATCGAAGCTTCGTTGACCAGTGCCAATCCGTCGACCACGGTCCCATCGACCGCGATCATGCTGCCGGATCGCACGAGCAGATGGTCACCGATCTTGAGTTCGCCGATCGGGATGCTGACCTCGGTGCCTTCGGATACGATCCAGACACGCTCGATATCGATCTCCAGACTTTTGAGGAGGTCATGCTTGGCACGAGCCTTGGTGTATTCTGCCAGCGTGTCGGAGATGCCGAGCATAAACATGATGGATGCCGCCGTTCCCGGAGACTTGTACAAAAAGGATGCGGTGACCGATGCCGCATCGAGCACATCGACATTGATATTGCCGCTGAACAATGCTTTCAGCCCTCTCTTGAGATAGCCGAAGGCGCGGATCGCGGTGATCGCAACGCCGATCGGAGGCGGGAACAGTCTTCGGATGATCGCTCGTCTCAAAAATGCTTTGGCGATCTTGTTTTGATAATAATGGTCGATCTCCTGTTTGTTTTGGTCTTGATCCGGTGCAGCTTCGGGAAGGTACTTTAGGTCGATCGTTGAAAGCGCATCCAAGACCTTGCTGCGCGCATCGCCGTGATAATGGATCAGCAATCCGCCGTTCAGATGGCAGGACGTTACCGACTCGACACCTTCTATCGAAAGGAGCAGAGATGAAATGCCGTATCCCTGCTCTTTTGTAAACACATATTTTCCAAAACGCAATCGAAGCCTGCCGCCCTTATCATAGATGATCTGATATTTTTTTTTGGCGATCATTATTCTGCTTCAGCCTCTCTCGTTGCTTCTACAACAAGATCTTCTGCCTCCTCGCGCATATTTTGGATCATTTCCTGAGCATCGTGCTGAAGCTTCATCCCTTTTGCCAATCCGCTCACCAAGACCTCTCTGGTCTTTGGACTCTTAGCGATCCGGATGCCCGCGATCGTCGCTACGATCCCTGCTGCAAAACTCCACACATTATCTTTTCTGCAAAAAAATCTTTTCATGGTTTCCTCCATTCTTACTTTAGCTTATTAAGATCCACCGATCTTTCGACAAGCGACCCGTCGATCGTTTCAGACGATCGCTTTGCGACAAAAGCCCCCGACCCGGCAGGAGCCGATGTCGATCGGCAAAAGATCCCCTCGGACCTTTCTACGATCTTGAAAGATCTATGGTGCTATCACCTTAAAGCTAAGGTTATACTATCCGGATCGCTTTGTCAACAACTTAAAAAATAGACAGAATTTATTTTGAAATGTTATCGAAATAAAACTGTGTTACACCTGCGTAACTCAGTTATTGCAATGAAATTAAAGTAATCGGAGGTTAACGGCGGCGGATGAGCGTTCGTCACTGGATACGATAAAAAATAACAAAAAAAGTTAGCGATGGATGATGGACAAAAATTCTTTTTTGCGCGGAGGATGTACAAAGATCGGAAAGAAAAAATAAAAAAATATCATTTGAAAAAATTTCCGAAAGATGCGCTCCGTTATTGCGGATCCATGGAATGACGATCTCTCAAACGAGAAAAATGTATAAAATCATTAGCGCAGAGGCGAAGGTTATGCTATAATTGGAATAAAAATAAAACGATGGTTTTAGAATAGATCAGATGAAAGAAAATCGAACTTAGGAGTTTATCATGCCAAAAGAGCGGATCACTTTGCGAAACAGCATACGATACAAATATACTTTAGGGCTGATCCTTTTTGCGATCATGCTTTCTTTTTCCGCATCTACGATCGGATATTTTGAATTTCGGATGAACTTTGAGAAACAATATATCGAGCGCGCCTATACGATCGGCAAATTGATCGTCTCACAGATCGATGGGGACGACATCGCGAACTATCTGCAAGATGCGGTCTATCGTCCTGCGCCGATCACAAAACGAAATCTGAGCGCGTTATGGGACGATATGGACGTTTTGTACATATATCTGGCAAGCCCGGAGGCGAGTCGCGTTCGTTTTATCTATCTTCGCGACGATGTGATCCACAATTCGTTTATGATGGATCTGCGATTTGATCCGAAGGAACACAAAGATTATTTCGTCGTTCGGGAAAAAAACAAGGCGATCGGTGTGAATGTCCCGGTCTACGACAGTCAAAATGAGATGGTCGGGATCGTGCGGGCACATATATCGCTTCAGGATATAGGGGAGAGCATCTATCGGTATGTGATGGGATCGACCCTTTTGAATCTCTTGCTGGCAGGATTCATTACGGCGATCTACATCTCTTTTGTGCGAAAGAATATCGTCTATCCTTTGGAGATCATCTCGCAACGCGCGATCGATTTTGCCGCTTCGGAATATAAGATACTGCCTAAGATGCCGCGCAGCGCGGCTTATGATGAGATCGGCAAACTGATCCGATCGGTATCCCGTATGATCCATGATATCAAAGACTATATCGAAGATATCGAAAACAATGTTCGGGAAAAAGAGAAGATGACGGCGGAGCTTCGTATCGCGAAAGAGATCCAGGTTTCGCTGCTTCCGAAAGAGTTTCCAAACAATGAAGAGATCGATCTGTACGCTCTGATGGATTCCGCCAAAGAAGTCGGAGGGGACTTTTATGATTTCTTCTACACGGATCCGAACCAGTTGACAGTGATCATCGGCGATGTTTCGGGCAAGGGCGTGCCGGCGGCGCTGTTTATGACCAATACCAAGGAGATCCTCAAAAACAGGACAACGGATGGAAATCCGCCCTATCGCATCATGGAGATCGCCAATAAAAAGCTGATCAAAAACAGCAATGATCGAATGTTCGTCACCGTCTGGCTCGGCAGGATCAATCTGGAATCCGGCGAGCTGACCTATGTTTCGGCAGGGCATCCGCATGCGATGATCCGTCGGGCGAATGGGGGCTTTGAACCTTTGGCACTCAACCGGAACAAGATCCTTGCGGCTTTTGAAGATGCTTCATACAAACAGACGACCACCATCTTGGAAGAGGGAGATGTGATCTTCCTTTATACGGATGGCGTGATCGAGGCGGAAAAAAATGGCGAAGCATTCGGCGAAGCAAAACTGATCGAGTCTCTCGATCGAAACTTCCGCAAGCATTCGAGCATGAAAGCTCTTGTCAAAGCGTTGCGTATGGAGATCGGACTCTATGAAAAGGAAAGTGACCAAAAGGATGATGTGACGATGCTGGCTTTCCGATACAACGGAAAAGCGAACTTGACCATCGATCATCTATTGTAAGTTCTCAGCAACACTTCTTCAATATTTCAGAATAAGAACAAAATACTCAATGGCTGAAAAGCTGCTGAGTATTTTTTGTTGGTAGATCGTAATACTATGATCCGATAAGATCGTCGTATAATACTGAAACCTGATAGACAGCATAGAAAAATTTCTCGCCTTTTTGATACGATCAGCAAATTACCCTAACAGATATTTAGTACTATTATTCTTTAGAAGCGGCACTTAACAACATCTTTATTTTTTATAGCTTATATGGAACGATGCCCCGCCCGTTTCGTCGTTTCATTAGAACGGAAATGTATCCATATGCTTATTTTATTGGATAATAGATAGGAATATCACTCATAGGAGCTCGGATCGAATAAAGAACGAACATATTTTTATGACTTCTACCTGAGGTTTATTATCCGTATCAGGACAAAGGATTGATTCGGATCGGATGATATGTTATGATGGACATAGTTATCTATGGATAACCGAAGATTTTGCGATCCGTTTGGATCACGGGAGGTGGATCATGAGCGATGGATCAAGGCATTATGATCTGACGCAAGGGACCGCTTGGCGGGTCATGCTTTATTTTGCTATGCCGATCTTTCTGGGCACACTGTTTCAATCTTTTTATACTACGGCAGATGCGGTCATCATCGGTCGTTTTGCGGGAAAAAGTTCACTTGCGGCGATCGAGTCGGTCTATACGCTGACCAAGTTGCCGGTCAATTTTTTTATGGGACTTGCTTCGGGCGCAACCATCATCCTTTCGCAGTATTTCGGTGCGAAAAAACTCAAAGAGGTATCGGATGCAAGCCATACAGTCATTCTTTTCGCTCTTGTCGGCGGGCTCTTGTTATCTATCATCGGCTGCGTCCTTTCTCCTCTTTTTATCCGATGGACGAATGTTCCCGAAGAGATCCTCCGTGATGCGCAGATCTATATTTTGATCTATTTTGGCGGTCTGTCGGTCTCGATGATCTATAATGTCGGTGCCGGGATCCTGCGCGCGCTCGGAAATTCCAAAACACCGTTTTATTTTTTGATCGTTGCGAATCTGCTCAATGTCGTTTTGGATCTGTTTTTTATCGTCGTTCTGGAGTGGGGCGTTGCCGGAGCGGCAACAGCAACGGTCTTATCGAAGGCTTTTTGTGCGATATTGGTGATGAGGGAACTTTTTCGTACGACACTCCCGTGCAGGATCGATCGGCATAAGATCCGGGCTCATCCGGTGCATTTGAAAGAGATCTTTCGTCTGGGACTGCCGATCGGGATCCAGTTCACCTTATATCCTATCGCGAACACGATCGTCCAATCCAAGACGAATACTTTTGGAGTGAACAGTATCGCGGCTTGGGCGGTCTGTGGCAAGCTGGACTTTTTGATCTGGACCGTCACCGATGCGTTTAATGTCGCAGTCTCGACTTTTGTTGCCCAAAATTACGGTGCTTTACAGTTCCGACGTGCAAAGAAAGGTGTGCTCGTGGGGCTTGCGATGTGTTCCGCAGCGATCCTCACAGTAAGTGCGATCTTGTATTTTGGGAGTGTTCCTTTGGCAAGGCTTTTGGTAGAAGATGAAGCTGTCATCGAGATCGTTCATGGGATCATGCTTTTTTTAGCACCTTTGTATATCATTTTTGTGTTTTGTGAGATCTTTCCGGCGGCGATCCGAGGGACCGGAGAGACCCTCAAACCGATGATCATCACGCTGTTGTGTACCTGTCTGTTTCGGGTGCTGTGGATATGGTTCGTGGTTCCGATCCGACCGACGCTTCGGATGGTCTTGGGATGCTTTCCGGCATCTTGGGGCTTGAGTGCGACGATCTTTTTCATATTCTATATCTATACGATGGGAAAGAAGTTGAAAGATCAAGAGGATCTTGTGTCTGATAAAAAGTAAAAGCCTAAACGAGCGATCGGTTGCTCAAAATGGCGATCGTTCGGCTCGATCTGTGATAAAAGACGCACGAGAACAAATTTCCTTCCGGTGATCTGATGCTAAGCCTATTTGGACTTATCCTTTCGATCTGTCACTTGGCAACATTTTTGTTTTTTATAGTTTTA